>NC_020054.1:1375363-1707030 GCF_000331105.1 Fibrella aestuarina BUZ 2
ACCACCGTTGGCCTGACGGGTTACGTGTTATACCGGCGGCATCAACTTGGTCAATTGCAGAGCAATGTCCGGACCACGGTCGCTCTGTTTTATATCCTGATTTTTAGCTGGACAACTGTCGTGCAGCACAATGCCATCAGCAACTACGCCTACCTGACGATGTTGCCGATGCTGTTCGTGATGGTCGACCTCACCAACAGACGAGCCATGGCTGCTCTCCTCGCCTTCAATGTGCTGGCTGCCGTGCATTCATCGTTCTGGTGGAGAATTGGGCAGCCTTTCTTTTACAGCTTTCGCCAGATAGACCGGCCAACGTACCTGCTCGATTACGGAATAGAACTCCTTTTGGTAAGCGGTTTTGCGTTATTTGCAATTCAGGCTGTGAAGCAGCTACTGATCGGGCAGAACACCCAATCGGCTGTTCAGCGCCCTGTGCCTGAACACTGAACCGTTGCCGCTGACCAACGAGCCCCGTCCCACCCATGCTGTTTGATTCACTTCAGTTTCTTCTTTACTTCACCGTCGTCACCCTAACCTATTACAGCCTGCCAAAAGGCAATGGGCGGTGGTCGCTGTTGCTGATCGCGAGCTGCTACTTCTACGCGGTCTTTCAGCCAACATATATTTTTATCCTGTTCCTGACCATCGTGATCGATTACATCGCGGGTATCTGGCTGGAAAAAACGCCCGTTGGGCGCGGGCGCAAATGGCTGCTGATTCTGTCGCTGCTCTCAAACGTTGGCATCTTGGCTTTCTTCAAATACCTGGGTTTCTTCACCGAAAACATTGCCTGGGTGTTCAACCACCTCGATCTGCCCGTGTTGGCCGAGCACGTTACTCACGTAGCCAATCGGCTGTTTCTGAAAGTAATTGAGGTGTTTGGGCAAAGTGGCGTGTCGTCCTACAAAGACAACATGGCAATTCTGCCCATCGGGCTGTCGTTCCACACGTTTCAGGCCATGAGCTACACCATCGAGGTGTATCGGGGTAACCAGAAAGCCGAGCGGCATTTTGGCATCTACGCCCTATACGTGATGTTCTACCCGCAGTTGGTGGCGGGCCCGATCGAACGGCCGCAGAATGTACTGCACCAGTTCCACACGCACTTTGCCTACGATTTCGAAAACGTCAAAGCGGGGCTGATGCGGATGGCCTTCGGTTTTTTCAAGAAATGCGTGATTGCTGACCGGATTGCTATGATGGTCGACCCGGCCTATGCCGACCCCGCCAACCACAGCGGCCTGAGCCTGCTGATCGCCACCTTTTTCTACACCTTCCAGATTTACTGCGACTTTTCGGCCTATTCCGACATTGCCATCGGTACGGCGCGGGTGATGGGCTTCACGCTGATGGAAAACTTCAAAGCGCCGTACGTGGCCCATTCCATCACCGAGTTCTGGCGGCGTTGGCACCTGTCTTTGTCGACCTGGTTTCGGGATTATCTATACATTCCGCTCGGCGGGAATCGCAAAGGCGAGTTTCGGCGCAACCTGAACCAGATGACGGTTTTCCTGGCGTCGGGTTTGTGGCACGGGGCCAACTGGACCTACGTGATCTGGGGCGGCCTGCACGGGCTGTACCAGGTAGGCGCGGGCCTGCGCGACAAATGGCTGGGGAAAACCGGCGAACGGCCCATCACGCAGCAGGCTGGGGGGGCCGTGGGCGGTCGTCTGTGGCACGTAGGCAACGTGCTGATTACGTTCGCGCTGGTGATGCTCACGTGGGTGTTCTTCCGGGCCACCAGCGTCCGGTCGGCGCTGCTGATTCTGAAAAAAATTGCTACGTTCTCGCCCGTTGGCGGGTTCCAATCGCCGCTGAACAGCACTGAACTCTGGTTCAGCGTAGCCCTGATTGGGTTCCTGCTGGTGAAGGAATCAACGTACCTGACGATCCCCACGCGCAGTACGCCCCGCTTTTTCGCGCTGATGACCGTACTGGTGCTGGTGATCTACTTCTTCGGCGTCTTCACGTCGAATCAGTTTATCTATTTTCAGTTTTAAGCGGCAAACCAGCGGGCTAGTTGATGGCGTTCTTCAACTGCTTGATCGCGTCGTCGGCGTCTTCCTGCGTCTTCTTCAGCTTCTTGCCGTAACTCCTGACCGCATCGGTCGTACCCGCGTCGGCCAGGTCGTCCGCCGCGTTGGCCGATTTCTTGGCCACTTTACTCATTTCGTCCAGGTATTTCAGGTCGAGGGCTACCCCCGGTTCAGCATGCTGCAAATCGGCCAGCCGGTCTTTGCCTTCGCTAGACAGTGTGGCGGGCAGTTCAATCTTTAGTTCGGTAGCCAGACGGCGCAGTTCGTTATCGGCCTGTTGGTTGGCCGAAATAACCCGTTGCGCATACGCCTTTACCTGCGGATTGGTAGCCCGCCGCGAGGCTTCCTGACTTAGTTGATTGGCCGTTTGTTGCATGCTGGCCAGATCGACCATCTTGTCGGCCATGCTCTTGGCATCGTCTTTGGCTTCGTTGCTGAAAACCGCCGCCTGTCCGTCGATGCGTTTGTCATTGGCTTGTTTAACCTTGTCGGTGCTGTCGGTCGAGCAACTTGTGACCACGGTTAGGAGGCCAATGGCCACTAAGAGCAGGCAGACCGTGGTAATGCCGATCAGGCCCGCCCGGGTTGCAGAATTATTCATGTTCATAACGTTTTGTTGGTACCATCGAAACGTCATGTACAGGTCTTATGTTTAGACTATTCAATAAGTAGGCAAGTCGCCAACGTACCTGATTATTGCAGCAGCGTCAGCCATGCCTCCCGAACCTGTTGCTGCTGTAACAACTGATGCGCACGGTGATGCAGCAGATCGGGCAGATATTGGCAACCGTTCTGGGCTTCGTCGCGAAGTGCCCGAATCGCCTCCGTTTGGCCGTATTCCCGAATCTCGTCGGGCGTCGGGACGACCTCATAACTGCCGAGCTTGCCCAAATCATTACCGGTCAGGATGCGGCTGTTGCGGACAGCAGTGGGCAACCCATCATAGCCAATGCCGACTTTGGGACGCGCCACTTCGAACAGCGCATCGCCATTGGCCCGGCAGTACCAGTCGGCGCCCATGCGGCCAACCAGATCAATTTTATGCGGGTCGATCAGCCCGTTTTCACCGAAAATGTCGTCGTGAAAATGAGCCGTCAGCACTTCGGCCAGCACGATCGTACCGGCACCGGGGCTGTCGCCCGTCGGGATAAGCTGCCGAACGACGCACTCAAACGCGGCGGGTGACTCGGCCACGCGCGGCGGACGTACCCGATCCGACGGCACTTCGGTAAAACCCGCTTTGACAAACTCATTGACGTGCCGATCGTATTCTGCACTCGCCAGCGACATCTGCTCGACCATCCGGTGGCTCACCACGTTGATCACTACTTCGGGCACCTCCTCCACGTTCAGTAGGGAGTGCTTTTTATGCCCATGCCGGTTAAGATTTGGCACGAACATCAGCATCGGTGGATTAGACCCAACCACATTGAAAAAGCTGAATGGGCTCAGATTTACGTGCCCGTCGGCGCTGATGGTGCTGGCGAAAGCGATCGGTCGCGGGCCAACAGACCCGATCATATAGCGGTAAAAAGCCAGTTGAGGCAGGCTATCGGCAGAAATGGTTGTCATGCTAACAAAGCTACACAACTATTTGGAAGGCTGTTGTGGCCCCGTCGAATAGGCTCGACGCGGAGTCAGCGTGTAAAGCAGTTGCAGCGTTACCCCGCCCGTCAGATCGATTGGCGTGGTTCGTTCACCAGACGGAGTTAGCCCAACGTAACGCCCGATACCAGGCAGGTAAGGAGGAGCCATCGACTGCGCTGGCATGCGATTATGAAAAATGCCGTAATGAATACAGGTGCGCAACAGCCAGCGCTGACCCAGGCCGAAATCGCGGTTGGTTTGCCCTTCAATACCCACGGCCCCGCCCGTTGCGGAGGGAACGGGCAGCGTAGTGGCGCTGAACAACCCCGCTGGAATACGCACTTCGCCGGTAGTCTGCCAGACAGAAGCGATGAGTAAAGCAGCCTGTGTCCACTTGGGGCCAGGAACCCATTCCATACCCGCTTTCAAAAAGCCACCCGTCAGGTTCAGGTACGTTTGCCCAAAGGCCGCACCGGTGTAGCGCGTCACGCCCAATTGACCCTGCCACCAATGCCGCTTGTCGGGTCGTTCGAGCCGAATGACCGGTTCGATGGTGAAGAACGTTTCACGCTGCAACGGAAAATTGCTAAGCGGCCTTCCAATCCAGGAAATAGGCATTTTAGCCAGATCAAGACCCAACTGTAGCCGTCGCGGCTCTATCGGGTCTTCGGATAAGGGAGCCTGTGCCCTCCCTAACTGCGTAGCAACAGCCAGGCAAATCAGAATATAGAGCGCTTTCTGCATCGAAAAAATGATTAGAGGCTTAGTTGCACCCGGACAGACCCCGGCTTCATATACCGGACGGGAAGGTTGGCTGGCAGGGTATCGCCGCTGTAATAAACGGCCTCGACAGCGCCCAGCACACGTCGCGCCGTTGGGCCCTGCGTGGGGCGATCCAGTAGTACACTGTAGCCGCATTTATCCGACGGATTCGCCAAGCGAACAGCGTAGTTGACGGTCAGCGTATCCGTTTGCCCGTCGATTCGTACCGTGTACCGGGTCGATGAAGCGCTTAGGTTAAGCGGAAACTCAAGAACCTGCCGCCCGGTGGTAGACCCATATGTCGTGAAGGTGCGGGCCGGCCCCGTTTGATCCAGAACCTGCCAGTCCTGTACTTGCCGCCCAGCCGGAACCATAACATCGACCAGCAGACTCGGCACCTCGTTGGCGCAGGGCGGGTTGCAACTGCTGAGTAACAGCATCAGTGACAGGAGGCATGCGTACGGTTTCATAGTTGATAGACCAAATTGATGTTACCGCTTAGGCCAATACCGCCTGTTTGAGCTATCTTCAGCCAGTCGATACCTGATAGATGAGGTGGTTCGATCGCCAGCGCGTTGCGCGTCTTAGCGAGTAAGGTTGTCCGCAGAAAACACCTCAGGGCCAGCCGGGGCCCCAAGTCAATTTCGCTACCAAGGTGGGCCTCAACGCCGAGCGCCAGACCGTTAAGTGGCCCGGTTGGTTGCAGGTAATCGCCTAACGCTGGCCCTTTAAACAGGATCGAGCCTTCGCCTGACCAGTTTGCCAGTAGCGCTCCATAGCCGAGTAAGAGCTTCTTTCGCCGAATCTCGATCCCTGCCCGAACGTGTGCGCTCTGCCCGCGCTGATAAACGGTTCGGCGTAACGTACCTGCGTAGGTCGCGTACCCGATACTGGCATAAGCGTTCCGGTCTTCGAGTTGCCGTGGCCGAACGGGCCAGTACACAATCAGGGAAATCGGTTTGTAATAAATGGGCGTTTGCGCGCTGTTAAGCGCCGCATAGGCCCACCATATGCCCCGCGACAGATCGGTGCCAATCCATGGCCGACGCGATTGGGCTAACTGCGCTTTCTGCTGAGCCAACGCGGTAGAATACAGCGGGATGGTATCCTGCGCCTGAGCAGACAACGTCAGCAGCAACGTACCCAGGACTACTAAAGCGCGTTGCTTCATGGCAGCGTAATACTGACGGTGATATCACTCTTGGTGTAATAGCTGGTTAAGGCATTACTCGACAACTGCGTGCCTTCGTAATACACACTGCTAACTTTGCCCAGGGTCGAACGGGCGCCTAGAGCAAGGTTAGGTAGCCCCGTCGGGGTGGTTTTCGCGAAACCAGCGGGTGGCTGCACGTCGACCCAATAGCCACAATCGTCGTCCTTGTAGGAAAACACACGTTGGTAGTTCACCGTGAGCGTATCGCGACGGGTTGCCGACGTCAGCACGTAGCGGGTCTGATCGGCAGCGAGGCTGTAAGGCACATTGAACGACACCGAGCTTGTGGCCTGATCCGGGTCGGTGGGATGCAGGCGGGCGGGGTCGAGCAACTCCTGTGTCAGGCCGACACCCCGAATGCTGGTAGCCACGCTGCGGGCTGTAAGCGATTGCCCCGACGAGGAACTGACGTAGATGGTAAGCCTCGGTTCCTGATCAGCATCGGGGCCGCAACCGGGCGTGCAGGCTGGCAGTCCGTCGGCCAGCAGCACCAGCAAAGCGTAGAAGTGACCGCGTCGCATACAGACAAAGTTGGTTAGTCGTCACCAAGACCCCAACCGAGGCGCGCTGGTTGTAACGTTATGCGCTAAAATTACGATAAATCGAATCCATGATGCGCGTAAAGTGCTGGTAATCTTCGTCGCTCAGTTCGCCCCAGCCTTGCCGCCTGATATCGACGACCATTGGCAGTAACTGGGCATAAACGCCTTCACCCGCAGCCGTCAGTGAAATCAGGAATTTGCGGCGGTCATCGTCCGACATCCGGCGTTCGGCGAGGCCTTTTTTGGTCAGAATGTCGATGATACGCGTCACGGTAGGCGCGTCTTTGGTCGTCAGTTCACCCAGCTGATTCTGGCTAATACCGGGGTTGCGGTGCAGGTGGTCGATGAGCACCCATTGGTCGACGGTAAGGTCGAAACCAGCGTCGGTGAAGCGTTTTTGCAGGGCGTACCGAATCCGCTTGATGGCGGTATCAATCTTAAAAAAATAAGCGCGCTCGTCGGAAGGGTGCGTCATCAAGAAGGCACAATGAACATTGGACAATGAACAATATTACGCATAAATGGCTCATTGTTTACCCTTTGTCACGTGCTAGGCCTTCTCGGCGAGTAGCTCTTCCAGCGTCGTTTCGATCGCCGGCACCGACTCGTACAGTTGTTCGTAGGAGTCGATCACAAAATACTGTTCTTGAAAATGGTCGATGATATAGGGCGTTTGCAGCAGCGTTGCTACGTCGTAATCCATCCGCCTGGGTACGTCGCTTTCGAGGGCGTAAACGGTCTCACCGGGCGACGACAGAATGCCTCCGCCGTAGATCCGCAGGTGGCTGTTGCCCGACGCATCACGCTCCCGAATCAGGCCAAACTCGACCGTATACCAGTAGAGCCGGGCGATCATTTCAATGGCTTCCTCGTTATCGACGTGGCTCAGCGCCAGTCGGCTCAGCGAGGCCAGAAAGTCGCAGAACGACTGATTGGTCAGTACGGGTACGTGCCCAAAGGTGTCGTGAAACATATCGGGCTCGGGCAAATAGTCGAGTTGGTCGCGCGAACGTACCCAGGTGGTGGCCGGGAACTGCCGGTCGGCCATCAGCTCGAAAAATTCGCGGTTGCCAATCAGGCCCGGCACGGCCACCACCCGCCAACCCGTCAGGGGCAGCAGACGCGGGTTCAGGTCTTTCTCAAAGTCGGGAATGCGCTTATTGGGAAAGCCCGTCGCCACAATGCCGTCCATATAGGCCTGCGACGCCCGTCCCGGCAACTGCGCCATTTGTCGGGTAAAGAGCAACTCCCAAACTGCCTGCTCGTCGGGGGTGTATTTGGCGTAATCCTGATTCATGGTGCATAGGTTTTCACCACAGAGACACGGAGTGCGCAGAGGAACAACTACGATTTTTCTCTGCGCACTCCGTGTCTCTGTGGTGAAAACGTTATAGGGTTCCTCTCAATTCCTGTTCGCGTTCGATGGCTTCGAAAAGGGCCTTGAAATTGCCTTTGCCAAACGAGCGGGCACCCTTGCGCTGAATAATCTCGAAGAACAGCGTCGGCCGCGGACAGATGGGCTTCGTGAACAACTGAAGCAGATACCCTTCTTCGTCGCGATCCACCAGAATACCCAGCGGACGCAGCGTTTCGATTTCCTCGTCGATCTCGCCGACGCGTTCTTTCAGGTCGTCGTAGTACGTATCGGGCACGCGCAGGAATTCGACGCCCCGGTCGCGCAGGGCCGTTACGGTAGCCACAATGTCATCGGTCGCCACGGCCATGTGCTGAATACCAGCCCCGCCGTAGAAATCGATGTATTCTTCAATCTGTGACTTCTTCTTGCCTTCGGCCGGTTCGTTGATCGGAAATTTCACCCGGCCATTGCCGTTGCTCATCACCTTGCTCATCAGGGCGGTGTAGTCGGTCGAGATGTCTTTGTCGTCAAACGAGACCAATTGGCTGAAGCCCATCACGTTGGCGTAGAAATTAACCCATTGGTTCATTTCGTTCCAGCCTACGTTGCCCACCATATGATCTACGTAAAGCAGACCCGTCGGCGCAGGCTGATAAGCAGGTTGCCAGGCTTCGTAACCCGGCAGGAAAACGCCTGCGTAGTCGGTGCGCTCCACAAACAGGTGCACCGTGTCGCCGTAGGTGTGAATGCCCGACCGGACAACGTACCCAAAGCGGTCTTCTTCGCGGGTTGGTTGCAGAAAAGGCACAGCCCCGCGTTGAGTGGTTTCGCGGAACGCCGCCGTCGCATCGTCGACCCAGAACGCGACCACGCGTACACCGTCGCCATGTTTGTCGAGGTGCGCGCCAATATCAGTGCCGCCGTGGAGGGGTGAGGTCAGTACGAGCCGGATTTTGCCCTGCTCCACGACATACGATTCGCGGTCGCGGAGGCCCGTCGATAGCCCGGCATGGGCCAGTGGCTGAAACCCAAAAGCGGTTTGGAAGTAATGAGCTGCCTGCCGGGCATTGCTTACGTACAGTTCGACGTAATCGGTGCCGTTGAGCGGCAGAAAATCTGCTGAGGGCTGATTGTGTTGGGCAACGGCCAGCGCTTCTGTAGCGGGGTCCGAAACAAGCATCGCTTCCATACCGGAGAGAGCAACGGGCAGCATCGGAGGCTAACCAACCCCGATGCTACCGTCGCTCATTTGTTGATGAAGGTAATTAGCTTAACAACTATTGTTTAGCGTACAATTATAACAACAAACAACAGGTTATGGTACATTATCAAGAAGATTTATTATTGAATGGGTGAGTTATCACCTCACGGGTAACTAGCCGTAGAGTAAATGGGCGCGATACAGCCGTCGCTGACGTAGAACAAATGAATCAGGCTTGTATGTTTGTATACCACCTTATTGACCTGTATGCCCCGTTTTCGTGCTTTTTATGTAATCGCTGGATTAAGTTGGATGGTGGCCTGTTCATCACCTCAAAACGAACAGGCCCAGCAGGCTGCGGCCGATAGTGTGAGCCGGGCGGCCAGTACGTCGGCGGTTAGTGATTCGGTTACGGCCCCCACGGCGCCTACCGTTGCGAACTCGGCCAACCCGCCCATGCCGACGCGCTCGGCGCAGGATGTGGTGGCGGCGCTGTATGCGGCGCACGATGCCCAGAAAAGTCCGTTTTACCAGTCGGAAAGCCGCACGCGCATCCGGCAATATTTCACGACCGAACTCGCCAACCTGATCTGGCGCGATGCCAAAAGCACCTCGCGGGGCAAGCTGGGGCGCCTCGATGCCGATCCGCTCTACGACGCGCAGGATACCGACATCAAAGAGTTTATCATTCAGCCCGCTGTGGTCAAAAACAACGAAGCCGAAGTGCAGGTGACGTTCTCGAATCTGGGCGCGAAAAAAACCTTTACGTTCCTCCTACAAAACGAAAACGGCAACTGGCGCATCGGCGATATTCTCTACGGCGATGGCAGCCAACTCTACCAGAAGCTGAGCGGAAAGGCTGAGATTGTACAATGAAGCATGTATAATGAATAATGGATGATGTATAATGAACAATGGGGCTGACGCAAGAAAACACGCGTCAGCCCCATTGTTCATTATACATCATCCATTATTCATTCACACTCCCCCTAACTCCTGCACGGCGAGCCAGGCCATGAGGCCGGGGCCGATGGCGAGGGCGCTTTCGTCGATGTCGAACGTGGGCGTGTGGACACCGCTGGTAATGCCACGGGCTTCATTGCGGGTGCCGAGGCGGTAAAAGCACGAGTCGACCACCTGTGAGTAGAAGGCAAAATCTTCGCCTGCCATCCACAGATCCAGATCAACCACGTTTTCGCGGCCCATGTAGGCTTCGGCCTGGGTACGTAGGCGGCGGGTCAGCTCGGGGTGGTTTTTGAGGAAGGGGTAGCCTTTCACGCGGGTAAATTCGCAGGTGCCGCCCATCGCTTCGGCCATTGTTTCGGCCATTTTCTGCATCTGCGCCATGCCTTTCTCGCGCCACTCTTCATTCATGCACCGGAACGTTCCCTCGATTTCCACGTAGTTGGGAATCACGTTGGTGACGCCGTCGGCGATGAACCGCCCAAACGACAGCACCGACGGGCTGGCGGGCGGGCGGTTGCGACTGATGATTTGTTGCAGCGCCACGATAATGTGCGAGGCGATCAGCACCGGGTCGACGAGGTTATCAGGCATGGCGGCGTGGCCCCCTTTGCCGCGCACGGTCATGTAGATTTCGTCGGTGCTGGCCATGTACATGCCTTCCCGGAAGCCAATTTTGCCAACAGGTACGTTGGGGGCGACGTGCTGCCCAATCATACCCGCCGGCCGTGGGTTGTCGAGCACACCCTCTTTGATCATCAGCGAAGCGCCGCCGGGTGCTTTTTCTTCCGCGGGCTGAAATACCAGCTTGATCGTGCCCGAAAACTGATCGCGCAGCTGGGTCAGAATGCGGGCTGTGCCCAATAAGCTGGCCGTATGTACGTCGTGCCCGCAGGCGTGCATCACCCCCTCGACCGTCGACTTGTAGGGAACTTCGTTGGCTTCATGAATGGGCAGGGCGTCCATGTCGGCGCGCAGGCCAACGACTCGCTCATTGCCGGGCAACGTACCGGTGATGAGCGCCACCACGCCCGTATCGGCCACCCCTTCCTGCGGCTCAAGGCCCAGGGCAGTAAGCTCACGCGCGACAAACCGGGCGGTTTCACGTTCGTTGAACGACAGTTCGGGGTGAGCGTGAAGGTGCCGACGGGTCTGAACCGCATCGGCGGCATATTGCTGGGAAAGCGATTTTATCGAGTCAAGCATGTGTATTTAATGCACAATGACTAATGGACGATGGACAATGACCAATGCGAACCGCACTATCCATTATACATTGTTCATCGTCCATTAGTCATTCCGTTAATCCTGCATAGCCAGGTATTGATAATCATTAACAACGGCGTGGAGCAGTTGATAGCTGTCTAAGCTGGTTGTGATTGAAAGAACGTCTTTAATTTTTTCGGCGGCCCGTAACACGGCCTCCGACGATCCGCGCTGAAGCACCTCGCGGATAACCTGAATGTCCTGATCCGACAACTGGGCGGCTTGGGGGAACGTGACGCGGTAATCGTCGGGCAGTTGCGAATAGGTGATATCGCTGAGATTGACTTTAGGCTTCAACCGAATGACCGTCGTGCCGGCCGCCATATCGCCGAGGCGCTGCCCTTTGCCGTTGGCCGCCACACAGATCACCGCGACCAGGCCGCTAAAAATGCGCGTGTCGATCAGCCGGAGTAGCCAACGGAGCAAGTAGGCCCCGATACCCGGCTGGCTGCCGTCCATCATCACGACCCGAATTTTCATCGCAATCTTGCCCAGACTCTGCCCGTTGAGGAGCCATTCGCACAGGAAGTCGTAGAAAATAATGGGCAACCCGACCACAACGAGGTAATACACAATGCCGATCGTCTGGTTGAGCCCGTTGCGGCCTAAAAGCGTGGCGGGCAGGATGGCCGTCAGCAACACCCAGCCTGCGATCACTACATAGTCGATGACCGTGGCCAGGATGCGGTCACCAATGCTGGCGGGTTCATACTCAAGCAGTACATTCTGTGAGGTGTTGATTGCAATGGCCATGCGGTCGTTCGGCGTTAGCGGCGAAAAAGGACTACAACTGCCTGCAGCCAGATACGAAACCTGGCAACAAGCCTATAGGCTGACGACGCGAAGCTAATGCCCAACGACAAGTTTTTGTTTCTACTTCGTCCTTTTTTCAGTACTATTAACCTCAGAATCGACGACAACCATGCGTGAAGCCGCTTTTGTAAAACGGAATACCGACAAGTGGACTGAGATTGAGCAGAACCCGACAACCGACCCGGACGAACTGACCGCCCGGTATGTGGAGCTGACCGATGACCTGTCGTATGCCCGCACGTTTTACCCCAATGCCAATGTGACGCGCTACCTCAACGGACTGGCCGCGCAGATGCACCGGGGGCTGATGCAGAACCGGCGCGAAGAACGGGGCCGGTTTGTGGCCTTCTGGACGCGCGAGTTACCCACACTGTTCTACCAGTCGCACCGGTTACTAGCCGTATCGGCCATTCTGTTTGGGGTAGCCTGCTTCATCGGCTGGCTGTCGGCGCTCAACGACCCCACTTTTGTGCGGCTCATCCTGGGCGACGAGTACGTGAACATGACCCTCGAAAATATCAAGAAGGGTGATCCGCTGGGCGTGTATGGCAAGAGCGACCAATCGTCGATGTTTTTCCAGATTACGCTCAACAACATCGGCGTTTCGTTTCGGGCATTTGTGGCGGGCGTCGTCGCTTCCATTGGCACGGTGATGTTGCTGTTCTACAACGGGGTGATGCTGGGGGCGTTTCAGGCGTTTTTTTATGAGCGCGGCCTGCTGCTCGACTCGTTCCTCAAAATCTGGATTCACGGCACCCTCGAAATCTCGGCCATCGTGATTGCGGGCTGTGCGGGCCTTACCATGGGCAACAGCCTGCTGTTTCCAGGTACGTTCACCCGGATGGAATCCTTCAAGCGAGGTGCCAAACAGGGCCTGAAAATCGTGATTGGCCTGGTACCGATCTTCATCATGGCGGGCTTTCTGGAAAGCTTCGTTACGCGCCTCACGTTGCCGCCCATCCTAAGTTTGTTGATTATCGGAACATCGGCGGCGTTCATTATCTGGTATTTCATCCTTTACCCGATTCAACTCAACAGGAAGGGGGCGGCAAACCGGTAAACTGGATTCCATAAACACACACGGCTTCAACTGCCCCTTATAGATCCCTATCAATCCATCCTTTTTGCGCATGATCACGTTTGAACAACGCCGCGATTTCGGCGAAAAAATCAATATCACGTTCTCGTTCCTGACCGAAAACATTCGGGGGCTGGGGCTGGCGTTGCTCTACATTGTGGGGCCGGTGGCGCTGGTGGGTGGTATCATCTCAGGCTATGCCCAGGCCGGTGTGCTGGGTTCGGCTTCGTCAATCAAGACCCCCGATCAGATCATTGACTTTTACGGCCGTATCTTTTCGGGGGGGGCGCTGGTCGGCCTTGCGTTTCAACTGATTGGGTACGTGCTGGTGAGCCTCGTTACCTATTCCTACATTCATCTGTACCGCCGCAACCCCGGCCGCCCAATTGAGGTGAGCGAGGTATGGGCCGAAGTGCAAGGGTTCATTGGGTCAGGCATTATGCTCACCATTGCGTCGTCCATTATCATGGCGGTGGCGTTTGTGCTACTTATCCTGCCGGGTGTCTACGTGATGGTGGCGCTGTCGCTCGCTACGCCGGTGCTGGTATTTGAGCGGACCGACGTGGGGCAGGCCATCAGCCGGAGTTTCAAACTCATCGCCGACAACTGGTGGGCAACAGCCGGGCTGCTGTTGGTTATGGGTATCGTGGCGGGTATCATGAGTATGGTGTTTACGATCCCGGCCGGGATCGTTGGCGGCTTATTTGGCGCCGGTGTGCTCAAAGAGGCCACTATACTCACCACGCTGGTTACCGCTTTTGGCTCGGTGGGAACGTCCGTACTCCAGTCGTTATCGGCTACGGCGGCGGCGGTCCAGTATTTTAACCTGGTTGAACAGAAAGAAGGCAGTAGCCTCGACCACGCCATTGACCGCATTGGGCAGCCAACGAACCCAGCGGCCAATGAGCTGCCCGCTTCGGTGCGCCGGGCGGCCGAAGAAGAAGGCGAGTATTAAGTTGATTGAGAAGCGACGGTCAATGCCTATTGCCAATTCACGTATAATGCGTCAACTGCGAGTCTTTCTTTGCTGCCTGCTCTGTGTGACGGGATCGCCATTATGGGCGCAGGATTCAACGAAGGTTGGCCCGGCGCAGGGGAAACAGGTGGTGATTACCCCGGAAGATGCCGACGAACGTCAGGATACGGCATCGTATGCCGCCGCCAACGATCAGGCGCCGGTTCAGGTACGTTCGGCCAATGCCGATTTGCTGGACAAGCTGCGCTCCAGTCGCGATTATCAGTATGGCGACGATGTGCCGCCCACGGCCAGCCTGTGGGATCAGTTCTGGGCGTGGTTCTGGCTGAAAGTTGGTGAACTGTTGCGGACCCGAGCCTATCGGAGCGTCGGGCAGTATGTGCTGATGGTGGGCATCGCGGGGCTCGTCGTCTGGCTGCTGTATAAAGCCCAGGTGCTCAACCGGCTGTTTCCCGGTCGGGCACGCAACCTGGGCCTCGACTACACTACGCTGGACGAAGACATTCATGCCATCAACTTCGCCGACCGGATCGACGAGGCCGTGGCCGGGCGAAATTACCGGTTGGCAGTGCGGCTGTTGTATCTGCAAACGCTCAAACGCCTGACCGACACCGGCCTGATCCGCTGGCAACCCAACAAAACCAACCGGCAGTATGCCTATGAGCTAACCGGCAACCCCGCCCGGCTGGGTTTCGAGCAGTTGACCACCCATTTTGAATACGTGTGGTACGGCGACTTCCCCGTCGACGAAACGCGTTTTAACTCAATTCGCCAGGCGTTCACCCAATTCAATGCGTCCTAACAAATACATTGTTATCCTGCTGGCTACGGTGGTGGCGTTTGTGTTGTTTGAATACTACAAACCCAAACCCATCGACTGGAATCCGACGTACCAGAACGACGACAAAATTCCGTTCGGGGCCCAGGCGACCTTCGAACTGTTACCCAGTCTGATGCGGCAATCGTCGGTGCAAAGTACGCGACTGCCACCCTACAACCTGTTGACGGAGAGTCAACTGCCCGCCCGCAGCAACTACATCGCTATTTGCCAGACGTTCGATGCGGGCACGCTCGACACCCGTGAATTGCTGCGCTACGTGGCCAAAGGCAACACGGCCTTTCTGTCGGCCTACGAATTTTCGGATACACTCAGCCGGGCGTTGGGCTTCAAAGCTGACCTGAAAAATCCGCTCAAAGCCGATTCGACGCTGCGCTCTAATTTTGTGTTGCCCGCGTTGGTCCGGAAAGGGGGGTACACGTTCAAGCATGACGACGGGCGTAACTTTTTGATCGTAAAAAAGCCCAAATCGGGTATTACTGTACTAGCTCGGAACGCCCGCAACGAGGCAGTATTTCTGAAGGTTCCGCACGGCCGGGGTACGTTCTACATCCATAACCTGCCGCTGGCGTTTACCAATTATTACGCATTACAGCCCGCTTCCAGCGATTACATGGCCAAAGCGTTTTCGTTCCTGCCCGCCCAGCCGACCATCTGGGACGAGTACCAGAAACAGGGACGTTTTGGTGAAAACGAACAATCGCTGTTGCGCTACATCAAACAGCAGCCGGCTCTCAACTGGGCCTACCTGATTGGGCTCTGGGGGCTGATTCTGTACGTGTTTTTTGCGGGGAAACGTACCCAGCGCATTATCCCGGTGGTGGAACTGCCCAAAAACAGGTCGCTGGAATTTGCGCAGACGGTAGGCCGAATGTATTTCCAGCAGGCCAACCATGATAACGTAGCCCGCAAGAAAATACAGTACTTTCTGGCCGATATTCGCGAGCGATACCTCCTCAACACCCAAGCCCTCGACGCGGATTTTACGGAGACGCTCACCCGCAAGAGCGGCGTCCCACTCGATCAGGTGCAGACGCTTGTCCGGATGCTGGGGCAGGCTCAACAGGCCGTTTCGATCACTGAATTTGACTTGCTCCGACTCAACGCCGCCATCGAGCAGTTCTACGCGGCGGCGCATACTAAATTGACCACGTAACCTAAGCTGGCCACAGAATCAGGTCGTAAATTGTACATTGATAATCCCCGCATGGAACAACCGTTTGACACCCGCGTAGACCTACAAAGCCTGAAAACGGCCATCGATGCCATCCGTTCGGAGGTGGGTAAGGTGATCGTTGGGCAACACCAAACCCTCGATTTGCTGCTCACGGCGCTGTTGGCTGATGGGCACGTACTGATCGAAGGGGTTCCGGGTGTGGCCAAAACCCTGACGGCCAAATTGCTGGCCAAGACCATTTCGGTGCAGTTTAGCCGGGTACAGTTTACGCCCGACCTGATGCCCGCCGATGTGCTGGGTACGTCGGTATTCAGCCCGAAAACGGCCGAGTTTTCGTTCAAACCGGGACCCATTTTCGCCAACCTCGTGTTAATCGATGAGATCAATCGGGCCCCGGCCAAAACGCAGGCATCGCTGTTTGAGGTGATGGAAGAACGGCAGGTGACCAACGACGGGACAACGTACCCGCTGGCGCCGCCGTTTATGGTCTTGGCTACGCAAAACCCCATCGAGCAGGAGGGAACCTACCGCCTGCCTGAGGCGCAGCTGGATCGCTTTCTGTTCAAAATCGTAGTGGGTTACCCCGATCAGGCCGACGAAGTCGATATCCTGCGCGGGCACCATCAACGCCGGAATCTGGCCGATGCCATCGACGCGATTGATGCCGTGCTGGCCGCCGACCAATTGGCCGACCTCCGCAGCAAGGTGCATCAGGTGCACGTGGAAGATAACCTCTTCGATTACATCGCGCAGATTGTGCGAAGTACCCGCGCCAACAAATCATTGTATCTGGGCGCTTCACCACGGGCCGCCGTTGCGCTCCTGAATAGCGCCAAGGCGCTGGCTACCATTCGGGGCCGCGATTTCGTAACGCCCGAAGATGTGCAGGAATTAGCCGCCCCCGTGCTGCGTCACCGTATTCTGCTGACGCCCGAACGGGAAATGGAGGGCGCTACCCCCGACGACGTAATTGCCCAACTCGTGCAGCGCGTCGAGGTGCCCAGGTGAGCTAATGAATAATGTATGATGTACAATGTATAATGTATAATGGGCTGGCGCGTCTCCATTCTTGCGCCAGCCCATTATACATTATACATTGTACATCATACATTATTCATTAGCTCAACGGTCCGGCGAAGCTGATTAGGGCGGTTGCCAGGTTTGTCAGGTCTTTGCTGAAGGGGCCGTCGGGTGTGCTGTTGGCATATTCCTGCGCGGTGCCGGCCAATTCACGCATGAGCCGCTCTGTCGTGCGCATGTCGCCTGCTTCGAGCGCATCGCGCAATTGCAGGAGCGATGCCTCAATCCACTGGGTGCTCACGTCCGAGCGAACCACCGTGATCCAATCCTCGACCATGGCCGAACCCTGCTCAGGCGTAACGCCCGATGGTCCTGCCGAAAAGGTTTCTAGGGTATCGATGAACAGCTTCTGAGCTCGGTCGCCGGGGTTGTAAAGGTCATAAATAGTACCATCGGCCGTTTGGTTTTCGGCCAGTTGACTATCGTCGCCCACGCGGTTCAGATCGGTTGCAAACGAACGGAGCGATTCGGCCAGTTGCGTCAACTGATCAGTCATGTCGGCGTCGGCCGATCGGGCCAGCGATTGCGTTTGGGCCGCCAGTGCATTCAGGTGATGCTTTACCCGGTGGCTATCGGGCGTGGGGTTCAGCAGCTCATCATACAGGTCGGTCAGGTGCTGGCTGACGGTTTCGGTACCATCGGCATTTTTCAGAGCCGATTGCCATTCCCGGATCAGATCGGCTCCGCTGGCGGGTTGGGCGTCGGCCTTACCGAGTGCATGAAGCGTGTTTTGCAGAATCGTCTGCGGATAGGACTGTGCCATTGGTTTCGTTGTGTCTGTTTCTCACCGAACCAACCCGCGGGCCGAATGTTCGGCTGACTGCCTCAACGGGACAACCTGCACGTCCAATAACAAAAGCGACGGAAAGTAACGTGCGAAGTGCCCGACTGGTGACGAAACGCAGTAACCACGTCAACAGGAGGATGGCTATCCCAGACACTTCTGGACGGCTTTATCCCCTAACTCCCGTTGTTATCTGACACCATGTCTACGCCGTTTGCTAAGCGACATAACGTAGCTTTTAGCCTTGTAATCAGTCTGCTTTGCTGGTTTGGTGATGTGCCCGTTTCCCCAGGGCAAACGCTGCCTGCCGGCTTCAACAATAGCAAAGCACAGGATGGTTATACCATACCAATCGGCATTGTTTTCAGCAAAGACAGCCGCTATCAGTTTGTCTGGACTAAAGACGGCTACCTGTGGGCGTCGGTCTGGAACGGAACGCAGTATGTGAAACAAGCCACACCGGTTATCAACTTAGTCAATGAGGTGGGTAACTGGGGCGATTTCGGGCTGCTGAGCGTGGCGCTCGACCCGAATTTCGAGCAGAACGGGTTTGCTTATTTTTTCTACGTCGTCGACCGATACCAACTTTTCAACGGTGGCCGGGCCGACTACGACCTTAATCGGAATGACTACTACAATGCCACCATTGGCCGCCTGACCCGGTATAAGCTGGTGACCTCGGGCGGCACCGTCAGCGCCGATTACAACACCCGAAAGCTGCTGTTGGGCGAAAGCAAAAAGACGGGCGTGCCGCTCACGCACCAGTCGCATGCCGGTGGCACCATTGTATTTGGGCGCGATGGCTCACTACTCCTGTCGACTGGCGATAATGCCAGCTTTACCAGTATCGACAAAGGCTCTGCTCCCGAGACTTACTACCAGGCTGCACTGGCCGATACCATCATGACGCCCAACGAAAACGTCGGGGCTTTCCGGTCGCAGATGCTTACTTCGCTGTGCGGTAAAGTGCTGCGGCTCGACCCTAATACGGGCGATGGGCTCAGCAGTAATCCGTACTACGATCCGGCCAATCCACGGTCGGCGAAGTCGCGCGTCTGGACACTGGGTCTGCGCAATCCCTACCGGATGACGCTACAACCCGGTACGGGCAGCACCAACCCGGCCGACGGTAACCCAGGTACGTTGCTTATTGGCGATGTGGGCTGGGATCAATGGGAAGATCTGCACGTGATCCGGACGGGCGGGGAAAACGCAGGCTGGCCGCTGTTTGAGGGGATTACACCACAAACGGGCTACACAAACGCTGCGCAGACGTTGCTGAACCGCGATGAGCCCAACCCTGATCCGTCCTGTGGAAAGCCATATCTGACCTTCGCCGATCTGCTTCGCGACGAGGTCAGCCCTGCCGCAGGAACCGTGGTGGCGACAAGCCCTTGCGGCACAACTCCGCTGCCCGGTTTACAGCGCCGTTACTTCCATAGCCGGCCCGCCCTCGACTGGAGACATGGCGAAGCAATAGCCCGTACGCCTACCTTCAACGGCAATACGCCCACGGCTACGCCGCTGGGAGCGGCTGGCGGCGTGGCTGGTACGCCGTTTCCCGGCAACTGTTCTACCGCCGGGGCTTACTATCCGGCTAACCCGGCGTTTCCGGCCGCCTGGCAAAACACGTATTTCTTTGCCGATTATGGTACCAACTGGATCAAAGCGGCCACGCTCTCGCCCGATGGCAAAGTGACGCAGGTACGTGATTTTCTGTCGGCCTCAACGGGTATCAATAGCATCGTGGATGTGGAATACAACCCGCTCGACGGCGCGCTGTATTACGTGAATGTCTTCGCGGGCAGCGTCATGAAAATCAGCTATGGCGGCAATCGTCCCCCGGTGGCCGTGGCAACAACTACGTCGCTGACAGGTACGTCGCCGCTGAGTGTGACGTTCAACGCAGGCGCCTCGACCGACCCTGATGGCGACGCGCTCACGTATGCCTGGGATTTCGGTGACGGCACCAGTTCAACCCTGGCCAGCCCCGTAAAGGTGTTTGCCAGCTTGCCCGGCAAAGGCTTCACCGTGCAGCTGACGGTGCGGGATAGCAAAGGGCTAAGCGACAGCAAGTCGTTTCAGGTGTCGCTCAACAACGCCGCCCCCACGGCTCGAATCACCAGCCCGGTCGCCAACAGCAAGTATGCCCTCGACAAAGCCAGCAATTACACGCTCACGGCCAGCGTCGCTGACGAGTCGCCCGAAACGCTCACCTACGCCTGGCAGGTGCGGCTACACCACAATAACCACGAGCACCGGGAAGCGGTCATCAATCAGGCGTCACCAACCGTGGTGATCTCCCCCGTAGGCTGCGATGGCGAAGATTACTATTATCTGATTACGCTGAACGTCACGGATGCGGGTGGCCTCACCGCGCAGGATTCGGTGCGGATTTACCCGGATTGCAACTCGCCAAGCCTGGCCATCACCAACCTGACTGCCGCACCGCTCACCAATGCGGTACGGCTGAACTGGACCAACCCGACGATCTCGTTCGACAATGTACTGGTTGTGGGCAAAGTCGGCTCGGGTTTTACCGATCGGCCCAATGCGCCAACCTATACGGCCAATAGCAGCTTCACGGCCAACAGCGCTGAGTTTTTCGGCGGGAAGGTGCTGTACCAAGGCGTGGCGACTTCCCTGACAGTGACGGAGTTGATGGCTGGTCAACCGTATTATTTTCGGGTCTATACTCGCCGTGGTTCGGCCTGGACGGGCGGCGTGGAGATCAGCGCAACGCCTGCAGGCTCGACGCCGCCACCCCTATCGGTGACGGGCGTAGTGCCCAATACCTGCTACCGGATTTACTCGCGGGTGAGTGGCCGGGTGCTGGGTGTCGAGAATGGTGTAAAAGACGACGGGGGTGCCGTTCGGCAGCGCACCGACGCCAACCAGGATTGGCAGCGGTGGAAATTTGAACCCATCGATAATGGCTATTACCAGATCGTAGCGGCGCATAGCGATAAGGTGCTCGACGTATGGTGGTCGTCGCCCGAAAATGGGGCGGGGCTGCAACAGTGGAGTTCGAATGGGGTGTATAGCCGTAACCAGCACTGGTCGCTCCAGCGCAACGCCGAAGGGTACTTCCAGATCACGGCCCGCCACTCGGGTAAAGCGCTCGACGTGCAGAACAGCAATCAGACCGAAGGCGGGATGGTCGTTCAGTATACGCCTAACGGTACCACCGCGCAGCAATGGCTGATCGAAGAACGAGCCTGCACCACTACGGGCGGCAGTTCGACCACCGTAGCCCAGCCCACGGCCGTCATTGATCCGGCCAAGTGTTACCGGATTCAGTCACGCAGTAGTGGTAAAGTCCTGAACGTACCCTCCGGACTGCCCGACGATGGCGTGAACATTCGGCAGAACACCAACACGGATCGACCCTGGCAGAAATGGCGTTTCTATCCCATCGACGGCGGTTATTACCGGGTGTCGGTGCAGCATAACGGCAAGTCGATCGAGGTGCCCAATTACTCAACGGCCGACGGGACGCTGCTCCACCAGTGGACATTCTGGGGAGGCGATCACCAGCAGTGGAGCGTCGTACGCAATACGGAAGGCTTCTACACCTTCACGAACCGTAACTCGGGTAAACGCATCGACGTGCGGGGATTCAATACCAACGAAGGGGGCGACATTATCCAGTCGGCGGCTACAACCGGCACCAACCAGCAGTGGAGCATCACCGAAACGACCTGTCCCGTGGGTGGCCGGATCGGTTTTGTCGACGAACCCACAACGGCGGCCTTTAACCTGTGGCCCAACCCGGCCCGCGACCACGTGCTGATCGACCTCAGCGCGGTGGTTGGCCAACCGGTCGGGCTGAGTGTAACCGATCTGGCAGGCCGATCCCTACAACAGCTTCAACTAAATGCTGCTCCAGCCGCCCCCTTCCGACTAAATACAGGGCAGCTCGCCAACGGCCTATACCTGATCAACATTGCCCCCGACGGCTGGAAACCAGCCACGCTCCGGTTTATTATCCAACAATAAGGTACAGCCTCACCAATCGGGCAGGAGCCAGACAGTTGTCTGGCTCCTGCTTTTTTACGCCAAAAAAGCGGATTGGCGAGCGAAAGTCAGTACTTTAGAAAGTTAACTAACCGACTTTTTTCCGTGATTCACTTCACTCAACGCATTCGGCAACTGGCGTTGGGGCTGGCGCTGTTATCGACTGCCGCCCTAGCCCAGAAACTGCCTGCCGACAACCGGGCGGCTATCCGCGAAGTCGACCTCAAACGCGATCTCTACAAACTCGCCGACGACCATTTTCAGGGCCGCGTGGCGGGGTCGCTCAATGAACTGAAAGCATCTGCCTGGATTGCCGAGCAACTGCGGGCAATGGGCCTGCAACCCGGTGGCGACGACGGCACGTATTTCCAGTTTTTCCACATTCAACGTACCCGCGTGAGCGAAACGAGCCGCTTTGTAGTAGGTGGTAAAGCGCTGACGTACGGCCCCGACGTGATTGCGCTGGCCCCGGCCATAGCCTCCGTCGACGCGCCGCTGGTGTATGTTGGCACGGGCTCGCCCGAGGAGATGGCGAAGGTGGATGTGAAAGGCAAAGCGGTGGCGATTCTGTTTTCGGGAAATCCACCGGGCGACCTAAGTTTTCGCCGGTTTATGCTGTCGACCATGAACCGCCGCGCCGCCGAGTTCGTGAAAGCGGGTGCCGTGGCTACGCTCTTTGTATCAGACAGCCGGGCCGATGCTATCTACAACTGGTGGAGCAGCGCCATGGAAATGGGGCGCTATGACCTGCCGGGCGGTCCCAACACACGTGTCTTTTCGCAGGCTCCGCTGCTGTGGCTACCTGCCAAAGCATTGCCGATGGTGCAGCAGCCCAATCAGCAGTTTACCAACGTGGTCAATGTAGAAAGCTTCAGCTACCCGTCGGTGAACATTATAGCGAAATTACCCGGTACCGACCCGACGCTGAAAAACGAATACGTGCTGATCAGCACTCACCAGGATCATGATGGCATTCGCCGGGCCGTGGCGGGCGATTCCATCTATAACGGCGCCGACGACAACGCTACGGGCTGTGCGGCGGCGCTGGCGATTGGCCGGGCCTTTGCGCAAAAACCGGGCAAGCGCTCGCTACTGATCGTCTTCCACGGCGCGGAAGAGCGGGGGCTGCTGGGGTCGCGTTATTTTGTCGACCACCCAACGGTGCCTAAATCGAGTATCGCGGCGGTGCTGAATGGCGAGATGATGGGCCGAAATGCGCCGGATAGTGCGGCACTGCTTGGGTCACAGCCACCCCATCGCAATTCGCTCGACCTGGTCAATATGGCGATGGCGGCCAATGGGGCTACGGCGAAATTTAAGCTCGACACGCTCTGGGATCGGCCCGACCACCCCGAGGGCTGGTATTTCCGCTCTGATCACCTGCCTTATGCCCGCGCCAACGTACCCGCGATCTGCTTCACGACGCTGCTGCACCCCGATTACCACACCCCCCGCGACGAGCCCGCCCGCATCGACTACGCCAAGCTCGCCAACATGACCCGCTGGATGTACGTGACGGCTTGGCAAGTCGCCAACGAACCCAAACGCCCCGTCGTCGACGCCGGCTTCAAGCTGGAAAGGTAAAATAGGTACAATGTTCAACGTCCAATGTCCAAGGTTGGCTGACGCGTACTACACTGGCGTCAGCCAACCTTGGACCTTGGACGTTGAACATTGTACCTATTTCTTGAATACCATTGCTTTCCCCTCTGTCGGTACGGTAAACCGCTGGAGGGGAATTTTTTGGTTGAGTAGTTCCTTCGTTAGGTCTTGTTGGGGTTCAAACAGACCGTCATCGCCTTGCTGGAACGTGCCGAAATGAATGCCGACACTTTGCGGCCGCCCCAGATCATTGAACGCCTTCACCGCGTCGATGGGCGACATGTGCACTGGCGCCATGAACCAGGTGGGGCGGTAGGAGCCAATCGGCAGCATCGCCAGCTTGATAGCCCCGCTTTCACTGCTCGCAGCCTTCTGGGCTATTTTCGGAAAGAGATCGCCGTAGCCCGTATCGCCAGCAAAATAGATCGTGCCAAACCGGGTATGCAGCAGGTACCCCGCCCAGAGCGTACGATCACGGTCGCCCATGCCCCGATTGCTGAAGTGGCGGGCCTCGGTAGCGGTCACGGTCAGATTGGGTAGTAGCTCCAGCCGGTCGTTCCAGTCGAGTTCACGCGTGGTTTTGCCGCCCACTTTTTTCGGCAGGTACGACACGCCCAGCGGCGTTACCATTTGCGGCGAGAAGTCGCTGGCTAGTCGGCGCAACGTACCCAGGTCGAGGTGGTCGTAATGGCAGTGACTCAGTAGCACGACGTCGATGGGCGGCAGGTCTTCGTAACGCAGCCCCGGTGGGCGGCGGCGCTTGATGCCCAGCCACTTCGTAGGCCCGATTTTGTCGCTCCAGACCGGGTCGGTCAGGATGTTGAGGCCATCGGTCTGAATCAGAAAGCTGGAATGCCCGACAAACGTGATCACCACGCTGTCGCCCGGAACGCAGGTTGCTGGTTTAGGGCCCGGTAGCGCGTCGGGATTGTCGAGCCAGGGGCCTTTGTCGCGGTGCAGCAGCCATTTGAGCAGGCCCCCCTGCCGTTCCACTGGCGGGCCTGTATTGACAAACTTTTTACCATTGAAATGATCGGTAACGGGCCCTTTATAACGCGGGGCGCAGGCCGTCAGCAAGCAGAGTACGAGTAGCGTAGAGCGAATTATCATGGAAACGACCCCGCCGTTGAGCGGTGGTTACAGACCAAACTACGAATCGGACAAAGACAGATGGATTTTTCGAACATAAAAACGGGTGTTTTATGCTATTTGCCTCTAAATAGGTCCGTGCTAACCTCACCGTAGGCATATTAATTGCCCGTTATTTCCATCATGATGTTTATCCAAACCCCCGATGCCGCCCCCGCTGGCGGGCATTATTCGCAGGCCGTCACCCACAACGGTCTGGTTTACGTATCTGGTCTGTTACCCGTGTTGCCGTCCGGCGAAAAACTCATCGACGCGCCCCTGGCCCGGCAGGTACAGGCCGTTTTAGAAAATCTGAACGCGATCCTGACAGCCGCTCACAGCGCCCCCGATCAGGTGTTACAGGTACGTATCTACGTCATCGACATCAACGACTGGACCGAAATAAATCGCCTGTACATGGCCTTCTTTGGCCCACACAAACCCGCCCGCGCCGTGGTACCCGTGCCAACCCTACACTATGGCCTCCGCCTGGAACTGGAAGCCACAGCCGTCTGTAGCAACGAGGTGTAGGTGTCGAAGTAGTCCGTTTTTGTACTTAATCTATTGTGCCTGATGAATCGCTGACCCCGTAATGCACAAAACAGCCAAACAGCAAGCCGACTCAATAAGAAGCTGCTGGTTTAGCAGCTTGGTGAATTTTCGGAGCCCGTCGGCGTAAACTGGTTAACATACGGGTCGGTTCGGCAACAATTCGAGCGCCTGTCCAGGTAGAGGCGATGACCATCCCGGCCGCTACCAGAATAATGTCTTTGATGATATACTGCGCTGCCAGTGTAGGGGCATGCAGTGGACCAGGGAAGAGTTCGGCGGGGTAAATTAGCA
The DNA here is from genome assembly GCF_000331105.1 of Fibrella aestuarina BUZ 2. Classification (NCBI taxonomy): domain Bacteria; kingdom Pseudomonadati; phylum Bacteroidota; class Cytophagia; order Cytophagales; family Spirosomataceae; genus Fibrella; species Fibrella aestuarina. Next base: position 1,400,627 of record NC_020054.1, read on the forward strand.
ACGGCGACATAGCACCTATCATCTGAAGGGCCATCAGCCAGACGCCGACGCGCAAAAAGCGGCCACTCAGAAAACACACACCAATCGCGCATTCCAGCCCGGCCACAAAATCCATGGCATTATGCCCTGTGAACACACCCAACGTCAACGTGGTGGTCGTACGCGTTGCCAGATCTTCGATTGGGCTGATGTGCGGAAAGAATTTTAGAATTCCGAAGCCAAGAAAAACCAAACCCATGCATACCCGCAGAATACCGATGCTATTCGCAACCAGCCATCGGTTAATACGCGTGTCTAGTTTGTCGAAACGGTCAAACAGTTTTTCGATCGTAGTCATGGCGCTGAGTTTAGCGTATTGTCGTGTCCACTTACGCCGCTCTGCTAAGCATAGATTCTTTGTCAGGATATTTCTGTCTGATCTGTTCAGAATGAGAAAGAGACCAAAGACACACTTCCGGGTTTGCCAATAGATAGCGACCTTTGCAGCGGGCCGAGCCACGGCCCGGCTGTTTTTCATGCTAGAAACTCTTGTTAATGCGTTCAGTGCGCAGGTCAGTGTGTTGATCAACACGGTGGCTTCGGTGCTGAAAGTGCTGATTAAATCCCGTTTCTCGGTCGATATTCTACCCCCTCAGCGGCCCGTCTGCGCCATTCTGGGCAACGGTCCGTCGCTGCGGCAATCGCTCGAAACGGACCTGGCTTTTATTCGGGAAACCGAGCTGTACTGCGTCAACAATTTTGCGTCGTCGGCCGAATATGCCCAGTTACAACCCCAGAACTACGCCCTGCTCGATCCGGCGTTTTTCCTGTATAGCGAGGAAAACAATGGTCGGAAAGATGTCGAAAAGACCATTCGCTGCCTGATCAACCTGACGGTGTGGCCCATGAACCTGTTTGTGCCGCAGACCGCGCGCAACAGCTATCTGGTGGCTCAGTTACACCGAAAGCACCCCAATGTGCGGGTAGTCTTTTACAACTACACCGTGGTGCGGGGCTATGCCTGGTTTCGGCACTTCGTGTTTCGGAAGGGGTGGGGCATGCCGCAATCACAGAACATCTTGGCGGCGTCGCTGTATCTGGCCATTACGCGCCGGTTTCGGGAGATCTACCTGTTTGGCGCCGACCATTCATGGCATGAAGAAATCAGGATTACCGACACCAACGAACTGCTCATGAAGCAGGAACATTTCTACGACAAACCCGGCGACGCCACTCACATCCCGATTTACGACGTTGTTAAGAAGGAAACCTCGCGGATGTCGGCCCAGTTTGCGTCGTTGTCTAAAGCCTTTTTCAGTTACGAAATTCTCCGCGACTACGCGCAGGCCATGCAGGTACGTGTCCTGAACGCCAGCGCCAAAAGCTACGTTGATGCCTTCAAACGGATAAAAATTTGATGTACAATGTACGATGCACCATGCATAGTCGCGTTCTGCGCCAGTATGCTGCGCATCGCTTCATTGTACATTATGCATCGTACATTGTACATTGATCTCCATGCTTGATCTTACCAATAAATCCATTCTTGTGACCGGCGGCACGGGCTCGTTCGGCAAGAAATTCGTCGAGACGATCTTCAAACGCTACCCCGACGTGCGACGTGTGATCGTGTACTCGCGCGATGAACTGAAGCAGTTTGAAATGAGCCAACTGTTTCCGCATAGTCAGTACAAGGCCATCCGGTTTTTCATTGGCGACGTGCGCGATGCCGACCGCCTCAAGCGTGCCTGCGAAGGCGTCGACGTGATCGTCCACGCGGCGGCCCTCAAGCAGGTGCCCGCCGCCGAGTACAATCCGATGGAGTGCATCAAAACCAACGTGTTCGGGGCTGAAAACGTGATCAACGCCGCGCTCGACACGGGTGTGCAACGCGTAGTGGCGCTCTCGACCGACAAAGCCGCCGCGCCCATCAACCTCTACGGAGCCACCAAGCTGTGCTCGGATAAGTTGTTTGTAGCCGCCAACAACATGAAAGGGCCGCGTGATCTGCGGTTTTCGGTGGTGCGCTACGGCAACGTAATCGGCTCGCGGGGATCGGTGGTGCCGTTTTTTCTGGAAAAGCGCAAAGACGGCGTGCTGCCCATCACTCACCCCGATATGACGCGCTTCAACATCTCGCTGGAAGACGGCGTCGAGATGGTGCTCTATGCACTCGAACACGCCTGGGGTGGCGAAATCTACGTACCGAAGATCCCGTCGTACCGCATTACCGAACTGGCCACGGCCATCGGGCCCAACTGCGAGCAGAAACTGGTGGGCGTGCGGCCCGGCGAGAAGCTGCACGAAGAGATGATCACCGAAACGGATTCGCTCAACACCATCGAGACGGACCGCTATTACGTAATTACGCCCTCAACGCCCACCTGGAGCATCGACGACTACCTGTCGGCGTTCGACGGCAAGCGCGTGGCTGAGGGTTTCAAATACAACTCAGGCACCAACGAGGAATGGCTGACCGTCGACCAGCTTCGCAGCGAAATCCGCCAACACGTTGATCCTCAATTTAATGTATAATGAAGGATGCGGTCCGCCGCTGCGGTATGATGAATAATGAATGTACTGCGGCGCACACTAACTGAGCAAGGCCAGCCTATTTATCATACATCTTACATTATACATTATTCATTCATTTCCTCATGAACAACCCCATTCCCTACGGTCGACAGCACATTACGGAGGAAGACATTGCCGCCGTCGCCGACGTGCTGCGCGGGCCGATGCTGACGCAGGGACCAACGATTGGTGCCTTTGAGAAAGCATTTGCCGCGTACATTGGCGCCCCCTACGCCGTGGCGGTGTCGAACGGGACGGCGGCGCTGCACCTGTGTGCGATGGTGCTGGGCGTTGGGCCGGGTTCGCGCGTGATTACCACACCCATCACGTTTTCGGCCTCAGCCAACTGCGTGCGCTATTGTGGGGGTGAGGTGCATTTCGCCGATATCGACCCCGACACCATCTTGCTGGACGTCGACGCTGTGCGGCGGCTGATCGAGTCGAAACCGAGAGGGTATTTCGCGGGCATCATTCCTGTCGATTTTGCGGGTTACCCGGTCGACTTTGCCCAGTTTCGGGCATTGGCCGACGAACACGGCCTTTGGCTGCTCGAAGACAGTTGCCACGCGCCGGGCGGATCGTTTGTGGATGCCCAGGGACGTACCCACCGCTGTGGCGACAGTTCGCTGGCCGATCTCGCGATTTTTAGTTTTCACCCCGTCAAGCACATTGCCTGCGGCGAAGGTGGCATGATTACGGCCCGCACCGAGGCGCACTACAACCACCTCATGCGCCTACGTACCCACGGCATCACCAACAAGCCTGGCGATTTTACGCCTCCCTACGATGGTGAACCCGAGCGCGGCGGCTGGTACATGCAGTTGCAGGAACTGGGCTACAATTACCGGCTTACGGATATGCAGGCGGCGCTGGGCCTGAGTCAACTTAACCGCGCTGATCAAATGCTGGCCCGTCGCCGGGCAATTGCCGCCCGCTACGATGCTGCTTTCGCGGGAACACCCGTGCAGATCATCGTGCCACCGGCGGGCGTTGGGCACGCTTACCATCTCTATGTGGTGCAGGTCGACGACCGGAAGGGCCTGTACGATGCCTTGCGGGCCAAAAACATCTTCGCGCAGGTGCATTATATCCCCGTTCATACCATGCCCTATTACCAGCAACAGGGCAACGTACCTGGGTCGATGCCCCATGCCGAGCGCTACTACAGCCGCTGCCTGAGCCTGCCCATGTACCCGACCCTGACCGACGACGAGCAGCAATTCGTAATCGACGCGGTACTGGATTTTACGGGCGCATGAAGCGGTGGGTGCTGATGGGACTGGCGCTGCTGCCGGTGCTGTATTACGTGGTGACGGTACTGACCTACGCCTACGATTTTCCGTACATGGACGACTACCCCACGGTGGTCGATTTTCTGAACCGGCTCCCCACGGCCACGACAGTTGGTCAGAAAGTTGGTCTGCTGATGGAACAGAACAATTTCCATCGGCTGGTGCTGGTCAAACTCATTGCCTGGCTAGACGTACTCCTGACCGGCTCGGTCGACTTTCGGCTACTACAATACGTGGGGCTGGCGTTGCTGCTACTAACGGCGGGTTTGCTGTGGCAATCCATGACCACCCCCAACCCCCTCCTTGCTAAGGAGGGGACTTCAGCTACCTTGCCTAACGAAGCCCCCTCCTTAACAAGGAGGGGGTTGGGGGTGGTCTTCCTGCCCGCACTTTTCCTGTTGTTTCAGTTTCAGGGGTGGAACATTGCTTTCTGGGGCATCGTCGCCGTGTCGAACGTGGGAGCTCCGGCGTTGGCATTGCTGGCGTTCTGGCTGGCCAACCGGCAGCAGCCCGTATGGGCGATTGGTGTCGGGCTGGTCGCGCTGTTTACCAATGGCAACGGCATCCTGGTGCTACCGCTACTGATTGGGGGCTGGGCAATGCAGGGGCGCTGGCGCTGGGTGCTGGCTACGTTGGCCGTGACGCTCCCGGCGCTTTGGTTTTATTTTCAGCATTACGAAAACCCCGCGGGTCCTTCGCTGGGTACGTTGTTGCGTCCCGAAAAGCTGATGCATCTGCTGGCGCTGGATACGGCCTTTCTGGGGGCGCTGGTCTACCATCCGGCCGTTGCCTGGTTGCCCATCGCATTGGGCAGCAGTACGCTGCTTTGGATGATATACCTGCTGCTGATTCGTTACGACCGCACGAACCCCACCCTGTTCTGGCTGCTGGTTTTTCTGCACCTGTCGGGCCTGATGCTGGCCGTAAACCGCATTCAGAATGACACCAGCATCGTGTTTGCCTCGCGCTATCGAAACATCACCGCCCTACATATCGCCGCAACGTACCTGACGGTGGTGCAGGTGCTGGCGCAACGCCGGGTACGTTGGCAAACCGCTTTCGTTGGGCTGGCTGTGCTGGGTACGTCCGGGCTGTGGGGCGTATCAAACTGGACGTACCACAGCAAGATTGTCCGGTTCCGTGAACTGAAACAGACCGACAATCTGCTCTGGCAACGCTACGGACAGATTCGGGCCTGTGCGCCGCAGTACCAGCCGGCCAGCCGGTTGAGTGAGCTGGCTCAACAGGGTTCCTTCAGGCCTGAAATGCCATCCTTGACCGCGCTTCAAAGTCAGCCGATCGCCTTAACCCCCGCAACGACGCCCGGCGACTCGTTGCAATACGCGGTCGATCTGAAGCGGGTCGATAGTGGCTTTCTGGTCGTCAGCGGTTGGGCCAAAGTGGCAGGTCGGAAAGCCAACTTCAACGATACCTACGTTGGCGTGCAGACAAGCGGCGGCTGGCAGTATTACACGACGCTCTTCCACCAACGGCTCGACAACGACGATTCGGCCAACGATAAAGACACGGGCTTTACGGCCATTATTCCGCTTACTGGAAAGATGGATGCCGCCAGCCTGCCACTGGCTATCTTCGTCAAATCAGGTCGTTTTTCGGCCTTTAAGGTGCTAAAAGTCGACAAGGACAAGTAGTGCGGAGGCTGGAAAGTCAGCGCAGGTGTTGCCTGTACGAGGCCATCACGAACACGACCCGCCAGCCACTTTACTACGAATACATCCGACTTTACAGACACATAACCCATGCCCAACCTCTGTATCATACCCGCCCGTGGCGGCAGCAAGCGCATTCCGCGCAAAAATATCCGGCCCTTCCTGGGTTCGCCCATCATCGCGTATTCCATCCGGGCGGCGCAGGAGTCGGGCCTGTTTGATGAGGTGATGGTGTCGACCGACGATGCCGAAATTGCGCAGATGGCGCTGATGTACGGCGCAGCGGTGCCCTTTGCCCGCTCGGCCGAAACCGCCACCGACCACGCCACTACCGGGGCCGTGCTCACCGAGGTGTTACAGACCTACGCGCAGCACGGGCATACGTTCGAACGTGCCTGCTGCCTGTATCCGACGGCTCCCTTCGTGACGCCCGATCGGCTGCGCGAGGCGTTCGGCAAACTGGAAACGGGCGATTTTGACGCCGTTTTTCCGGTGGTTCGCTATAGCTTTCCGGTTCAGCGCTCCGTGATCATGCAGGGCGACCGGCTGGCGTGGCTCTACCCCGAATTTGCCCAGACCCGCTCGCAGGATCTGCAACCCATTTACCACGATGCCGGGCAGTTTTACTGGTTCAACGTGCCCCGCTTTCTGGAAACCGGCCAACTGCTGGGGGCCAACACCAGCGGTCTGGAAATCCCCGAACTGGAAACGCAGGACATCGATACGCTCACCGACTGGCAACTGGCCGAACTGAAAATACGGATTCTGTATCAGGGTAACGAAACCGCCTGACCATACCTTGTTACGACGACTTACGGCCCGGCTGAAGCCGTACGCTACTTTACCGTTACCTTTGTGCCGAAAATCCGTATCCAACATACCTAACTCATGAAGAGAATTCTCTTTCGCGCCGACGGCTCGGCTCAAACCGGTATGGGGCACATCATGCGCAGCCTGGCGCTTGCCGACATGCTGGGCGAGGCAGAGGCTACCCCGTTTGACCACCGATTCGCCATTGCCAACCCGTCGGATTCGACGCGAAAGCTGCTGACCAAACTGCACATACCGCTCCTGGAACTGGCCAGCAATGAACTCGATGAGCTGCTGACGCACGTAACCGACGAGGACGTAGTAGTGCTCGATGGCTATCAGTATGACGAGGCGTTTCAGCGGGCCGTTCGCGACAAGGCGCATAAATTGGTCTTTATCGATGATCTCATGCAGGGGCATCAGGTAGCCGACGTGGTCATCAACCACGCGGGCGACGTTACCCCCGCCGATTACCAGACTGAACCGTATACCCAATTGCTGCTGGGCGCCGGCTACGCGCTGGTAAACCCGGCTTTCAAACAGAAAGCGCAACCCAAAGACGGCGAGCACAAGGCATTTGTCAACATGGGCGGTGCCGATCCGCACAACGTCAGCCGAACCATTGCCGAATTGCTGATCGATCAAAACCCGAACCTGCGCGTTACGGTGGCGCTCGGTGCGGCCAACCCTCATGCCGATACCTTCGCCGATTTACCCAAAGACCGGCTGAGCCTGTTGCACAACCTCTCGGCCAAGCAGATGGCTCGGGCCATTGGCGGCAGCGGGCTGAATGTGGTATCGGCCAGCACGATTGCTTACGAAGTGGCTACTGTGAGTCGCCCGATGGTGGTGGTGCAGACGGCCGATAATCAGAAACGGATGGTGTCGTTTATGCGCGACCGGCACCTGGTGCTGGGTACGTTGTCACTACCGATCGATGCCGACGCGTTGCAGATGGCCGTTCAAAAAGCCCGCATGACCCCCACCGTATTCAAACAGCGCCTCGTTTTCGACGGAAAAACCGCCGACCGCTACCGGCAGGTCTTCACGCAGCTATGCACTGCCGAGTAGCCAAGCCCGCCGACATGCGGCTGTATTTTGAGTGGGCCAACGACCCCGCCACCCGTCGGCAATCGTTTCAGTCGGCACCCATACCGCTGGCCACGCACGAAGCCTGGTTTGCCCGGAAAGTTATCGACCCTAATGCGCTCTTGCTGGTGTTTGAAACCGACGAGAACGTACCTGTCGGACAGGTACGTTTCGAAAAACAACCGGATGGCGAAGTAATTATTGGCGTGTCGGTCGACGCGGCGTTCCGGGGGAAGGGACTCGCGGCTGCGCTGCTGAACGAGGCCTGTAACGTATGCTGGCAGCAGTGGGGTAATGTACCCATCACCGCCTACATCAAACCTGATAATCAGGCATCGATGCGGGCTTTCCAGCGTGCGGGCTTTCAAGATGACTTGGGTTGGGCGGGCGCTGAAGGTAAAATACGTTTAGTGAAGCAATAGGCCATAAGGGTTATTTATATTGCGTAGTTTTCGGTTGATTAAGCTGCCATCCTTGTTTGCCGCTCATGCGCTATCCTCTATTCATCACACTATTGTTGCTGGCTATTCGGCCTATTGCTTTCGCTCAGGAACCTGCCGTTGGTCGATGGACGAACACCGGCGACGAAACGCGGATCACCCTACCGACGAGTGAGACTGGCCGGGTCGTCATTACAAAGGATAATCCGTGTGCGTCTGGCTACAACGAGCTCCTGCGCATGCAGGTGGCAACCTCGCCACGCGAATACATTGGCTTCCGGAATGGCACCACAGGCAGCATGCTGGTGCCGGTATTGCTGTCGTACACGGAAAACAACGCGGGCTCGGCCATGGTGCTGGCCAGCGTGACTAACCCGGTCAACGATCTCAACAGCAACTCGCCAATGATCCTATTCGACACGCGCACGCAGACCGACAATACGTTGAAAACAGGGGCCGGAGCCCTGCTAAGCCGCCCGTTGTTTTCGTGGCGGAACTACACCACTGTGCACATGCAGATGGCGGCCAACGGCAATTTAGGGTTAGGCACACAACGCCCGCAGGCGCAGTTGCACACCACCGGAACAGTGCGGTTTGGTGGTATACCTACTGGCTCGGGGGTGGCGTTTCTTATGACCGATGGCGAAGGCAACCTGATGCGCCATACGCTACCCAGCAGTACATCGATCTCCTCGTTCAGTTCGTCGGTGGGGAGTAACAACCTGCTCAAATACAACGGCGATGGTGTATTGGTCAACAGCCAACTGGTCGATAACGGGGTGGGCATCGGGCTGGGCGGTGTGCCATCGGCCAATGCAAAGCTGACTCTGTACGGGGCGATGAACCTCATGTCGGATGCCCGTTCCAAAACCAACGTAGTGCGGATGACGAATGCGCTGCAAAAAGTAAACGCGCTGAATGGCTATTACTACGACTGGAAAAATGGGTCGGGGGGCCGGGAGGTGGGCTTTCTGGCGCAGGAAGTCGAGCAGGTGTTGCCCGAAGTCGTATCGGAAAATGCGGACGGCGTCAAGTTCCTGAATTACGACGGCGTACTACCCCTGCTGACCGAGGCTATTAAAGAGCAACAGGCGCTTATCAAATCGCAGGGCGCTCTGATCGAGCAACTTCGCCGGGAAGTTGATGCCCTCAAGCGGAAGCGGTAATTTTGTGCGACAAAATTTGGTTTGTTCGTAAAGGCCGATTGGCCCCAGAACAGGCAAACCATCGTCTTCCGAACGCATGATTCAACCCATTCAGGTTGCACAGTTTACCATTTCCCCACAGCACCGGCCGTTTGTGATTGCCGAAATGTCGGGAAACCATAATCAGTCGCTCGACCGGGCCTTGGCGTTGGTCGATGCGGCGGCGGCGGCCGGGGCGCACGCGCTCAAGCTCCAAACCTACACGCCCGATACCATTACCTTCAACGGACAGTCTGACGAGTTTTTCATCCGCGACAATCAATCGCTGTGGGCCGATAAGAACCTCTACACGCTCTATAAAGAGGCCTACACCCCCTGGGAGTGGCACGGGCCTATCTTCGAGCGGGCCAAGCAGCATGGCATGGTGGCGTTCAGTTCGCCGTTTGATACCACCGCCGTCGATTTTCTGGAGTCGCTGAACGTCCCGCTCTACAAGATCGCGTCGTTTGAGAACACCGACCATATTCTGCTGAAGAAAGTGGCCCAGACGGGCAAGCCAATCATCATGAGTACGGGCGTGGCCACGGTGGCCGATCTGGCCGAATCGGTGAAGGTGCTACGCGATAACGGCTGCCGCGACCTGATTCTGCTGAAATGCACGAGCACGTACCCAGCCACGCCCGAAACGACCAACCTGCTCACGATTCCGCACATGAGCGCCCTTTTCGACGTACCTGTGGGCCTTTCCGACCATACGATGGGCATCGGGGCAGCCGTGGCGGCGACGGCGCTGGGCGCGGTGGTGGTTGAAAAACACTTCACCCTGCGCCGCGCTGATGGCGGCGTTGATTCGGCCTTTTCGCTGGAACCGGAGGAGCTGAAAAGTCTGGTCGTGGAGTCGGAGCGGGCGTTTCTGGCGATGGGTCAGGTGAGCTACACACCCACACCGAAGGAGCAAAAAAGCCTGCAATTCAAGCGGTCGTTGTATGTGGTGCGCGACATGGCGGTGGGCGAGGCCTTCACGGCCGAAAACGTGCGGAGCATCCGCCCGGCCAACGGCCTGCACACCCGCCACTACGACGAAGTACTGACCAAAACCGCCGCTCAACCCATCAAGGCGGGCACCGCCCTTACCTGGGAATTGACTAACTGATGGAACGCGGATGAAGCGGATTTTGGGGATGATTGCGGATTTTTGATTAGTCTGGAGCGGCCCGCATTGGCGAGAAAGCTGACACAACTCATCAAAAATCCGCGATCATCCCCAAAATCCGCTTCATCCGCGTTCCATACACCCAATGAGTTCCATCCAAAAACAAACCATTCAGGGAACGGCCTTTTCGTATGTTGGTATTGTCATCGGCTTTCTGACAACGGGCTTGCTGTTGCCTAACCTGTTGGGCAAAGATCAGAACGGGCTTATTCAGCTTCTGAGCAGCCTGGCGATCATCCTGACGCAGTTTGCTAACCTGGGCATCAACGGGGCGGGCGGGCGCTATTTCCCCTATTTCCGTAACTACGAGCGCGGGCATGGCGGCTTTCTGCTGTTGGCCGTGGGTACGTCGCTGCTGGGCTTTCTGGGCTGTGCTGTGGCGCTGTGGGTCTTCCGGCCCTGGGTTATCGCCGAAAATCAGGCCAAGTCGGCCTTGTTTGTGCAGCACTACTACCTGCTGCTGCCGCTCACATTTTTTACGCTCTTTTTCAACCTGTTCGACACCTATGCCCGCCTGCTTTACGACAGCGTGACGGGTACGTTCCTGAAAGACGTAGGGCAACGGGTGTTTTTCCTGTTGGCGGTGCTGGCGCACTGGTTTGGCTGGATCGACTTCTACACCATGCTGTGGGGCTGGCTCGGGTCGTACCTGATTCCGCTGGGACTGATGATCGCCAGTGTCGTGCGCAACGGCCATTTTACGCTCAACCCAACGTACCTGAACCTGCCGCCGGGGCTGGCCGTTTCGCTGTATCGCTACGCCGGCCTGACGCTCTTTGCGGGGTTGTCGTCGCAGGTGATCCTGCACATCGACAAGGCGCTGGTTAACAATTCGCTGGGGCTGAGTAGCACGGGCGTGTATGGCACGGCGGCCAACTTCGGATCGGTCATTGCTGCCCCGGCCATGATGCTCTATAAAGTGTCTGGTGTGGTGATTGCCGATGCTTGGAAAAACAACGATCTGGCCAAAATCCGGAGCGTGTACGCCAAAAGCTGCCTCAGCCAACTGTTGATCGGCTGTCTGGTGTTTGTGGGAATCGCGGCCAATCTGCCGAGTGTATTTCGTTTTCTACCCAAAGGCTACGAGGCCGGGTATTATGTCATTCTCTGGATCGGCCTGGGTAAGTTGTTCGACATGGCAACGGGCGTCAACGGGACCATCCTGAACACCTCCCGTTTTTACGTCTGGGATTCGCTCTTCAACCTGCTGATGGTGGTGCTAACCATTGTGCTGACGCCCATGCTCATCCGGCAATACGGGCTCAACGGCGCGGCGATTGGCGCGGCGCTCACGACGGGTCTGTTCAACCTGTCGCGGACCCTGTTTGTGTGGTATAAGTTTGGATTGCAGCCGTTTACCTGGCGCAATGCGGCCGTTATCGGTGTCGGTGGCCTGGTGTGGCTGATCGCTGCCTGGCCCGCCTACCCGACAGGTACGTTGGTAGCCGTCATCCTCGATGTGACCCTGCGATCGGTGGGCATTGTGGCGGCTTACGTGGGCCTTATCTTCGCGCTCCGAATCTACCCCGATCTGAACGGGATGCTGGCTCAGGGAGTGGCAAGGTTTCGTCGCTAATGACAGAAGTCGACTACTCACTGCCCGACAACTAATGATCTATTCATGCGCGTCGTTCATCTGAATACATACCATACCACGGGCGGCGCGGCCGTAGCGGCGGGGCGACTCAACCGGGCCCTGAACCGGTTTGGCGTCGATAGTACGCTGCTGGTGCAAGAAGCCACGTACCCAGACGCCAACGTCGACGCGCTGGCGACCAGTTTTCTGGCGCAGAAGATGGCCTTTGCCCGCTTTGGGGCCGAGCGGCTGGCGTTTCTGCCCTACGAGAAAGACAAATCGGTGCGGTTTCAATTCTCGCCGGCCGTGACGGGCGTCGACCTGACGTTCAACTCCGTGATCCGGCAGGCCGATGTGTTGCACCTGCACTGGGTCAACTTTGGGTTTTTCTCGGTCGAAGGGCTGGGTAGCCTGATGCGCCTGGACAAGCCCGTTGTCTGGACCATGCACGACATGTGGGCCTTCACGGGTGGCTGCCACCACAGCGGGACCTGCGAGAACTACCAGCGGTCGTGCGGCAATTGTGTCCCGTTCCTGCGTCGGCCCGGCCCCAACGACCTGAGCCACTCGGTTTGGCAGCGTAAGCAAAAGGCCTACGAAGCCGCTCACCTGGTGCCGGTCGGTTGCAGCGAATGGCTCGCCAACCGCGCCCGTAAAAGCGGGCTATTTCGGCCGTTTTCGGTATTGACTATTCCCAATCCAATCGATACGGAGCTTTTTCGGCCGATCGACAAGGCGGCGGCGCGGCAGGCACTGGGTTTGCCTACCAACCGGCGGCTGATTCTGTTTGCAGCGGCGAAAGTGAGCACCGTCGGGAAAGGGTTTCGGTATTTCGAACAAGCGTTGCACCAACTTCATGCTCAGCTTGAGAACCCCCGCGAGGTCGAACTGCTGATCTTCGGCGCGGGCGATAAGGGCCTGCTGCACGAGTTGCCGTTTCAATACCATTTCCTCGGCCCGCTGTCAGACATGCAGCAGATTAGTTACGCCTATAACGCCGCCGATATGTTCGTGATCCCGTCGCTGGCCGAGAACCTGCCCAACACGATTATGGAGGCTATGGCTTGTGGCACGCCCGCCGTGGGGTTTACGGTAGGCGGTATTCCCGAAATGATCCAGCACCGGGAGTCGGGTTATCTGGCGCAGTACAAATCGGCCGACGACCTGAGCGCGGGCATGCAGTGGCTGCTGGACCTACCACCCAACGACTACGCCGCCATCGCGCACGCCGCCCGGCAGCACGTGCTGGCGCATTATGATGAAGCCATTGTAGCCGAACAATACGCCAGCCTCTACGAATCGTTGGTGGGTGGCCGTGATTTACCGCTTCTGTAGGCATCGGTAAGCGGGCGCATTCATTCACCTGCTTACCGATGGTGCCAATCGCTTTATTCGTCGACCATGATTTCCATCATCACCATCACCTACAACGCCGGGCCGTTTCTGGAGCGTACCATCAAAAGTATCGCGGGGCAGGAGGGGTGCGTGCTGGGCGTCGATTACGAATACATCCTGGTTGATGGGGCGTCGCCGGACGATACACTCAATATCGTCCGGCGCTACGAAGGCCACCTTTCGCAGTGGATATCCGAGCCCGATCGGGGGCTTTATGACGCGATGAACAAAGGGCAGGCCCTGGCGACGGGGGAGTTTGTCTGGTTCATGAATGCGGGCGACGAACTCTACGACGAGCAGACGCTTCAGGCGCTGTTGACGTATATGCAGCGCAATCCGGCCTGTGACGTCTACTACAGCGATGCCCTGTTTGTTCGCGACGATGGCTCGCCGGTGGGGCTACGTAGCGAGGTAACGCCCCATCGGCTACCCACCGAACTGCGCTGGCAGGATATGGCACTGGGCATGAAGGTGAGCCATCAGGCATTTGTGGCCCGGCGGACCATCGCGCCAACGTACCCAATCGACAACCTCAGCGCCGATCTGGACTGGGAAATCCGCTGCCTGAAAGCGGCCCGCCGGGTTGGGTACGTGCCGTTTGCGTTGTGCCGTTACCTCGTGGGCGGATTGTCGGTGCAGAAGCATCGGCAGTCGCTCATCGACCGGTTCAAGGTGCTGACCTGGCATTTTGGCTTGCTGCCCACCCTCTGGAACCACGCCAAAATTGTGTGGCGGGCAGCCGTGAAATGAAGCCGAAGCCGTCAGGGTATTCATCCCATTTTTAGCCGGGTTCGTCCCATTTATTCATTCGGTCTGTGCGTGTTCGGTACACTTGCTACAGGAAACTGCTGTGCCGCAGCGTAACTGGAAACTAACTTCTTACCAGCCGAGTCATGATTGGGAGCTACATCAAAACCGCGACACGCAACTTGCTGCGCAACAAGCTGTTCTCGACCATCAACATTGTGGGCCTGTCCATCAGCATGTCCGTGGGATTATTGCTGATTGCGTTTGTGCTCGACCTGCGTTCGTACGACAGGTTTCACCAGAACGGCGAGCGGATTTACCGCGTCACCAGCGTGCTGTCGGCCAATAAGCAGCAAAGCCGGTCGGGCGATACGTATGCGTCTGCCTCCTTAAAGGCCGGCAAGCTGATCCGGGAGCGCGTGACGGGTATCGACCGGCATGCCGGTGCGGAGGTGACCATTATGCACGACTTTGCGCAGGATGCGAACGTGGGCGGCCAGACGCTTCCCATCAAAGGCTACTGGGCGGAATCGTCGCTGTTCAAGGTGTTCACCTTCCCGCTGCTGGAAGGCAATCCCGACCGGGCCCTGCGCGATCCGTACTCGATCGTGCTCACCCAGACGGCCGCCCGGAAGCTCTTTGGCGATGAACCTGCCCTTGGCAAGACGGTCAAGATCGACACTCTTGACTACCAGGTGACCGGCGTGATGAACGACGTGCCGTTTTTTTCGCACATCGATTTTGAAGCGCTGGTCTCGCTATCGACGTTCGAGCAACTAAACCGGAACGACCCGACGTTCGACAGCTGGACTAACATTGGGTTGACGTACGTGTATGCCCTGCTGCCGGAAAACGCTAACCTCATGGCTATTCAGGCGCAGCTCGATGCCATAGCCAGGGAGGAAAACCGCGCCGACAAAAGCGCGTTGATTCACCTCGAACTGCTTCCCCTGTATGACATCGTGGTGGGTAATGAACTCCGGGATATGCGGGGGGCGGTGCGCCGTCATATGCCGCCGGCCATGCTCTGGCTGTTGAGTGGGCTGGCGCTCGTCGTGATCCTGTCGGCCTGTTTCAACTACACCAACCTCTCCATAGCCCGGGCCATGCGGCGCTTTAAAGAAATAGGCCTCCGCAAAGCGATTGGAGCCGGGCGGGGGCAGATCGGGCAGCAGTTTCTGGCCGAGGCAATCCTGGTCTCGCTCGTAGCCCTGCTACTTTCGTTCGTCATCTTTCTCCTAATGCGGCCGCAGCTGATCAACCTGGCCCCGGAGATGCAGCGCACGGTGAAGCTCGAACTCACCCTGACGATGGTCATTGCCTTCATCGTCTTTTCGGTGACGGTCGGTATTATGGCCGGGTTCGTACCCGCCCTGTTCCTGTCAAACATAGGCGCCGTTCAGGCGTTCCGGAATAGCTCGTTGGCCAACGGATCCAAACGCCTAACTCTCCGGCGCGCGCTGGTGGTGGTTCAATACACGGTCACCCTGATCTTCATCACCGCCACAGCCATCGGCTATGTGCAGTACAAAAATATATTGGCGTTTGATCTGGGGTTCAATACGGCAAACGTGCTGAATATCAATATGCAGGGTAACCCGCCGGAGGCGTTGCTCAAGGAACTGAGCGAGGTGCCGGAAGTGACCGCACTGTCCCGGTCGCTGATCATCACCAGCGTTGGCAATGCCTGGGGCGGATATATGACCTACGACGATTCGCGCGACTCGGCCCTGGTGCTGACCAATAACGTCGACGAAAACTACCTGGCGTTGCATGACTACAAACTCATTGCCGGTAGCAATTTCAAAGCGCGACCCACCACAGCTGCTGCGGCTACTGAAGTGATCGTGAACCAGCAGGTGCTGAAACGATTCCACATTGGTGGCAACGACCCCGAGAAGGCCATCGGGAAATCGGTTACGTTCCGAAATAGGCAGGGCGCCCGCAGGATGACTATTATTGGTGTCATGAAGGATTTTCACTACGGCAAGGTCGATAACCTCATCGAGCCGGTCGCCTTCATGTTCTGGACGCCCGGCGACAGGGCCATCCTCAATGTCAAGCTGCAAAGCACCGACATGCTGGCAACTATGGCCAAGATCGAGTCGATCTGGAAGACGATCGATCGGGTTCATCCGTTCCAGGCGAAATTCTATGATCAGGAGATTGAGGAGGCCTACAGCGACTTGTCGACCCTGATCAAGATTATCGGCTTTCTGTCGCTGCTTGCCATTTCGATTGCGTCGATGGGGTTGTTCGGCATGGTCGTTTTCACCACCGAAACCCGATTACGGGAAGTCAGTATCCGCAAGGTGATGGGGGCCAGCACGGCCAGCGTAGTGTACCTGCTAAGTCGGAATTTCCTGGTGCTGCTATCGCTGTCGGCGCTTGTGGCGCTACCCGTAACGTACCTGTTCTTCGAACGAATCGTGCTCACCCGCTTCCCGTATCATACGCCGGTGCGGCTCGCCGAATTGGTGGTGGGTCTGGCGGCGGTGGTGCTGATCGCCTGTGTCCTGATTGGCTCGCAGACGGTGAAGGCCGCCCGGAGCAACCCGGCCGAAATTCTGAAAGGCGACTAGTCGCGTTGCCTATGTGGGGTTACCCCGTGATGCGAATACGGGCACCGCTGCTGTATTTCAACGTACCCAGCACCCGAGCCGCCTTCACCGATACGTTCTGACTGACCGTCACGACGTGGCCGGGATTCACGCAGATGCGCTCGCTCGCCACCGGCACGCGCCCCATCGACCAGGTATTGGCGTCGTTCCAGGGGCCGGAGCTGATGGTCTGGCAGGTATCCGAAAAGAGCGACACGGTGGGGAAGTTGTGCAGGAGCAACGAATCCGATTTGGTCTGTGTCGTGCCAAACCAATCGACCAGCATGTCGCGGTAAAGCCGCCGGAAGTCGATCTGCATCTTCACGTCGAAGTTGTTGCCGTAGCTCGGAATCAGGTCCGACAGGTTTGGGTTCTGGCCGATGACTTGCCGCTTCATGGCGGTGCCAAACACAAACTGCGGCGCCGCCACGCCATGATCGGTACCAAACGAGGCGTTGGAGTTGGCCCGCCGCCCAAAGTCGGAAAACGTCATACCTACGACCCGGTCCTGCACGCCCTGCTGCCGGAGGTCTTCCTGAAAGAGCCAGAGCGCGTCCGACACCTTGCCGAGCAACTCAGCATGGGCGCCCTGAAGTGGGTTGCCGTTGTAAATCTGCGTCGAATGCGTATCGAAGCCGCCGATTGACACGAAGTAAATCTTGGTCTTCAACCCGCCGTGAATCAGCCGCGACACGATTTTGAGCTGATCGGCGAGGTAGTTCTGGTTGGGCTGTGGGTACGTCGAAAAGTTCTGCCCCGCCCCGAATGCGGCCTTGATCTCACCTGCATAGCCAACGGCCAGTGCCTGTTGCTGCCGGATAAACGCAACCAGGTCGCCCGCGTCGCCCGGCGGTACGTCGGCAGGGGGCGTATCTTGCCCGGCGCCCACCAACTGATAAAACGCGTCGGGGTCGTTGACCGCCACGCCCATCGACTGCTGCGGCCCCAACAGGGTGGTGCTGGTGAGGTAGCCAATTTGCAGCGCCAGCGGGTCTTCCATCTGCGTGTTGGGGTAGCCGGTGGGGTAACCCGGATACTGGTCGGCGAGGTAACGCCCGGCCCAGCCCGACGTCAGCTGCACGTTCGAGTCAGCGGCGCTCATGTAAATATCCGTCGAGCGAAAATGCGACTGATCGGGGTTGGGGTAGCCAACCGAATTGATGATCGACAGCCGCCCGTCGTTAAACAGATTCCGCATACCCGTCATGCTCGGATGCAGGCCCAGTTCCGGGTGGCCGCTCAGCGCCAGCAGGTTGTTTTGCGGAATGGCGATGTTGTGGCGCAGCGTATCGTAACGGCTATACTGGTCGATGGGAATGACTGTGTTCAGGCCGTCGTTGCCGCCGTTGAGGTACACAATCACGAGCACGCGATCGGTGTTGACCGCGTTGGTGTTCATCAGCGACTGCACCAGCGCCGACTGCCGGGTCATGGCTTTCAGTTCCAGCCCGTTGAGCATGACAGGCACCGTAAACGCCGACGCGGCGGCCAGAAATTTTCGTCGGTTCATAAGCTTCTCAGTCTGGCAAGTCGGTATAGATGGCGTACATAGTCTGGAAAGGAACGGTACCTATATTGGGTGCCAAAAACGCCCAGACGACCTTCCAGAGGTCGGGACTGCACCTGCACTGACTTGCCTGGCTCCGGTTAACAAACATGGTATTCGGCCAGGCGCAGGGCGTAGCGCATCAGGAGTTGCAGCCGCCAGGTGACGGTGTTGGCGTTGGCCGGATGCGTGGGGTTGCTGCGGTAGGCGTTCCATTCAAACAGCCACGACGTGCGCGGGAGGCTCTGCATCATCATCGTGTCTATCAGAAAATCTTTGCGGGTCTGGGGTAACTCAAACACAAACAGATCGGCCGTAAAGGCCGCCAGCACCTGCTCGCAGGTAATGGGCGGCGTGCCGGTTGGGTTGGTGGTCGCGTTGTAGACGTTGCTGAAATCGGGTTGCAGCGACCGCGCCCACGCCAGTACATCGATGCCCAGGTTGTAACCCGGTTTGATTTCATACCAGCGCCAGAGGAGCGCGTCGGTAAACTCGTTGCGCTGGGCTACCGTGTTGGTATTGATCCAGTTTTTGGAGAACCCCGTCTGGTAAAACGGCTCGTAGCCAAACACCGTCGGCTGGTCGAGGGGATCCATCTGGAGCTGCTCCATCCGCCACTGCACAAACTCCATCAGCCGCCGAAATGCCACGTAGTCGGTGGCGATAACGGGTACCGGATGGTCGAAAAAACGCAATGAGCCCACCAGCAGATCGGCCGGGGATTTGACGATCGCCCCCCGGTTGCTGGCGTCGAAAAAGAGTTGGCTCGTCAGCAGTTTCACCACCACCGGCTGAATGGCCCAGTTGTTGGCCGCCGACGCGAAAAACGTGGCCAGGGGCGCAATTACGGTGTCTTCGATCGTCTGCGTGACGTGCGGGTTGACATAGAAGCGGTAGAGCTTCCGGCAGATGAATTTGGCCGTCTGTGGGTGGTTGAGCAGCATCGTCACCAGGTCGTTCAGTTCGGCATCGCCTGCGGTGGCTCCCGTTCGGCCCGTAATCACGGTGTTGTTGTGTTTGGCCGAAAAGGTTTTGTTGGTGCTGTCGTGGTCGGCGGGAGTAAATACCGTCGTGAAGGAGGTTGAGTCCTGGACCCAGAAATTAGTGTAACTCCAGCCGGTCAGCACGCGGGCGGCGGCTTTTACGTCGTCTTCGGTGTAGTTTTTAGCCCCGGCAAAATCGACCGCGCCGCAGGTAAACAACTCCTGTAGCTCGCGGGCGTAGTTTTCGTTGGGGCTGCTGGCTTTGTTTTCGTTGCCATTGAGGTAGCGCAGCATGGCCGGGTCTTTAGTCACGGCGATGAGCAGGCTCCGGAAATTACCCAGCGCGTTCCCCCGCAGCAGCCGGATGTAACGGTCGACGAAGCGGTAATCATCCACCGTGGCGCGGGTCGTGACGAAGTGGTTTTGCCAGAACATCGTCAGCTTGTCGATCAGGTTGGGCGCGTTGGTTTGCTGCGTCATCAGCCCCAGCCACCAGTATTTGATGAAATAGCCAAACTGGAAATTACGCCCCCCGTTGAACGGCCCGTTCAGGTATGGCTGCCCGGCCCCCGGAAAATTCTCGTCCATCTCGACGGGTGGCGGCGGGTTGTAATTGATGTTGCTGATGAGCGTTTGGACCGCCTGCGAAGCCGTCTGCCCAACCAGGGACGTGATCTCCGCTTTGGTGGGGCCAAACGTCGCCCGGCGCAATAGATGAGCCGCCGTCTCCCGGGTAAGCGGGACGGTGTAAGGGTCTAAAAGAGGCATTACGGTTGGGCAAAGCGCCGCCCGGTTAACGTGTCGTATCAGGCTGTATACCAAATATAGCAGCAAATAGCACGCCATTACTGGGCTAAGTTGGCCATTTGTCCAAAAGCGGTATCTTGCTGAGCAACAAGTAACAGTCTTACTACCAATGGCTACCGCTAATGGACTGACCCGGTTGATTTTACTGAGTTGGCTACTGCTCGGTGCCTTTTTCGCCCGGGCACAGGTCGTGCTTACGCCGCCTAGCCTGACCAACGGGCAAGGAGCCGTATCTGCCTTCAATCGCCTGAAAGCCGGGGCGTACCGCTACAAGACGGGTGGCGTTCTGCTAACGGTCAGCTTCAGATTGACCGAAACCGGCGAACTGGATACTGTGCGCGTCATTGCCGACGACGATGCGGAATTGCCCGTTGCTTATTTAGCCAGCATCGCGCAATCGCTACGTTCCCTAAACGGGCAATGGATACCCCAACGCCGCCATGGCGTCGCCGAAAAAAGCTACTGGCTGGTGGCTCGCTACTACCTGTTAAAGGAAGGGGCCATTTCACCGGCTATGAAGGCTACATCGTCGGCCTATCGGGTGCGGTATAACCAGGAACTAGCGGCATTCGACCAGAAACGACCCGGCCAGCCATCGGCTCAGACGGATGGCTGCTTGCTGGCTGGCGAAACATGGCTGTTTGCTCCTTATGCCTTCGCCTGGGTTAACTGCTCGATGGTCAATTGATCCCGCTAGCTATAGAGCACGCTTCGCTCCACCTGGGCGGGCAGTGGGCCTTTACGGGTGAGTTTGAGTGCGGCCAGTCTGGCACCCGCCTGGGCGCAGGCCGCCGGTACGTTGCCGTCGAGCCAGGCCGTCAGAAAGCCCGCCCAATAAGCGTCGCCCGCACCCGTCGCGTCGACGACCGTAAGTGGTTGGCCCGGCACCCGCACCACCGTAGCGCCGTGGTCCGACGAAATCAGGCTCCCGTCGGCACCCAGCGTGAGGCAGACGAGCCGGGCCCCCATTCGGTGAAAATCGGCCAGAATCTGCTCGTGAGTCGTCTCGCCAGGTACGTTGCCGTAGAGGCGGGCGGCATCATCTTCGCTCAGTTTCACCAGGGCACCCGTGCTGCAATAATCGGTTAGAATTTGCCAGGCCTGCTGACGGTCGGGCCAGATGCTGGGCGCGTAGTTGGCGTCGATACTGACTTGCACACCCAGCGCAGCGGCGCGCCGGGCCGCATCAACGATGGTCGACTGAGCCGGTTCGCGGCTGAGGGCAAAGCAGGTGGTATGGAACAGCGCCGCCTGGGCCAGCAGGCTATCGGGCAGGTGCTCGGGACGGATGAGCCGGTCGGCGGTTCGGTAGGCGATGAAGTCGGGCGTGGCGCGGGTGCGCGACACCACCACGATGCTCGTCGGCTCATCGGCGTCGGTGGCGATGTGGCTCACGTCGATACCCGTCTTGGCGACTTCCTGCACCAGAAACCGGCCTAGATTATCGTCGCCTACCGTGGCAATCAGCACCGATGCGTTACCGAGCCGGGCCATGTTGGCGGCCATGTTGGCGGGTGATCCGCCCTGAAAGCGGGTGAAATCAGCCGCGTCGAGCAGGCTTTCGGTAAAGGTTTGGCCTAGGAAATCGGCCAGTAGTTCACCAACGGACAGAACAAGGCGTTGCGACGGCATACAAGCGTGCGGTAAAGGGGTAGGTGGGATGGGTAAGCGATACTTAGTTGATCCGCCGTTTAACGACCTGTTTCAGCCAGCTGGACATGCCGAACTGATCCGGCTCCGCGTCGATCTGGTCGGGTTGCAGGTCCAGATAGGCCGTCAGGGTGGCCATCTGGTGGCGTAACTGCTCGTTGGTGACTTCCAGCTCAGCGACCCGATTGAGCACATCGTCGTACCGATCGTTGAGGGTGGCCTGCGAAATCAGCAACTCGGCGATTCGGTCTTCCAGCCTGTTTATTCGTTCTTCGAGTGACATAGGTTTGTGTGTCTATAGGAACGGCAAGTTAGTCAATGCGTTTATACATCACCACCTTTGGCCAATCCGAGCGAATCCGGAGCGCCCACCATTCCCGACCTTTGCCCTATGACGATTGACCACCTGGCTATTTGGGTTCGCGATCTGGAAGCGATGCGTGCCTTCTACGAAACGTATTTTGCCGCTACCGCCAACGAAAAATACGTAAACCCCCGAACCGACTTTTCTTCTTATTTTCTGTCGTTCCCTGACGGAGGTGCCCGCCTCGAACTGATGCGGAAACCGGGTATTCCTGACTCGCTGAATGATGCCCACGCCCAGTTTTCGGGCCTGATCCATTTCGCCGTATCCGTAGGCAGCGAGGCGGCCGTTGATGCCCTGACCGAGCGACTCCGAACCGATGGCTTTCCCATCGTTGGCGAACCCCGACGTACCGGCGACGGCTACTACGAAAGTGTCGTGCTCGACCCGGAGCAGAACCGAATTGAAATAACCGCTTAGAGTTTAGAGTTCGAGGTTTAGCGTGTAAAGTTGGCTGACGCATCCTAGTCTGGCGTCAGCCAACTTTACACGCTAAACGGTCTTCTCCACCCGGAAGAAGCGGACGTCGGCGGGTACGTTGGCCAGAAACTGCTGGGTACGTTCGGGGCGGGCGTCGGTGATGAATAGCTGGCCGAAAGTGCCGTCGCTGATGCGCTCGATGAGTTTAGCGATGCGGCCGTCGTCAAGTTTGTCGAAAATGTCGTCGAGGAGCAAAATGGGGCGCGTTTGTTTGTCGGCCAGCAGCAGGTCGAACTGGGCGAGTTTGAGAGCGATCACGAAGGTTTTCTGCTGCCCCTGCGACCCGAACCGTTTGAGGGCCACGCCGTCGATCAGAAACTCGAAATCGTCGCGGTGAACGCCCATCGTGGTGCGCTGCATAGCTACGTCGCGGCTGCGGTTCTGCACAAACAGATCCTCGAACCCCAGCTTGTTCAGGTCGGAATCATACACAATGTCGACGGCTTCGCGGCCTTCGCTCAGGTACGTGTAGTGCGCCTGTACGCTGGGCAGAAAATCCGCCACAAACCGCTTCCGCCGGTCGAAGATGCGCTGCCCGATGTACAGCAGGGGCTGGTCGTAGGTGTCGAGCAGGTCGTGATCTACCTGGCGGCGTTCGGCGAAGAGTTTGAGCAGGCTGTTGCGCTGTTTCAGCACATACTGGTACTGGAGGTAATCCTGAAGGTAGTCGATGTCGAGTTGCGAGAGCACGCCGTCGACAAACTGACGGCGGTCTTCGCTGTGTTCGCGCACCAGATCGGTGTCGTTTGGGGCCATCAGCACCACCGGGAAGCGGCCAATGTGCTCGCTGATCTTTTCGTAGGGTTTCTTATCGGCCAGAATCACCTTGCGCTGCCCCTTTTGCAGGCTGATGGTGATTTGCGTAGGCCGGTCGTGTTTGACGAAGATACCGTCGAGGATGAAAAAATCTTCGTCGTGCGTCACGCTCAGGGCGTCGATGGTCTGGAACGCGCTTTTCGACAGGGCCAGGAAGTAGATGGCGTCGAGGAGGTTGGTCTTGCCGCTGCCGTTTGGCCCCACGATCACATTCACCTGATGACTAAACGTAAAGAGGGCGTCTTCGTAATTCTTGAAGTTCGTCAGGCTCAGTTTTTCGAGGTACATACGTGGGCTTGCAGCGGACATAAGGGCTATAACGCAGCGATAGGCGGAGAAGCGCGGGGTTACGCAGAGAAGGGCTAAGCAGGAAATCTCTGCGTGACTCCGTGCTTCTCCGCCTATCGCTGCGTTATAGCTTTCGTTTCTCCTTTTCTCCCTTACTCCTTTATCGTTACTTTTGCAGGCAATTTGCCTTATAGCAGCAACAAAGATACATCGCCTTTGTTCTCCCCTCGGTGGGTGGCCGTCATAGGGCAATTACCTCTCTACTTACAGTATACACAATGGCAACTGTCAAAGACAAAGCGTCTGCTACCAAAAGTAACGGCAAGGCACCGGCCAAAACGCAGCACCCCAAAGAGCGTTACCTCTATTGGTATGAGTCGATGCAGCTTCAGCGGAAGTTTGAAGAAAAAGCAGGACAACTCTACGGACAGCAGAAGATTAAAGGCTTTTGCCACCTGTACATTGGGCAGGAAGCCTGTTCGTCGGGGTCTTACTCGGCCCTGACCAAAGACGATAAGTGGATCACCGCCTACCGCGACCACGGCATTCCGCTCGCGCTGGGCAGCAGCCCCAACGCCGTGATGGCCGAACTGTTTGCCAAGCAAACGGGCTCGTCGAAAGGTAAAGGTGGGTCGATGCACATCTTCGACAAAGACGTGAATTTTGTGGGTGGCCACGGCATCGTGGGCGCGCAGATTCCGATGGGGGCGGGTATCGCCTTCGCCGAGAAATACAACAAAACGGGCAACCTCTGCATCTGTTTCTTCGGCGATGGCGCCGTGCGGCAGGGTGCCTTGCACGAGGCGTTCAATATGGCGATGCTGTGGAAACTGCCCGTGATTTTCGTGGTTGAAAACAACGGCTACGCCATGGGTACGTCGGTAGCCCGCACCTCGAACGTGACGGAGCTCTATACCATCGGCGAAAGCTACGACATGCCGTCGGAGCCGGTCGATGCCATGAGCGTGGAAGCTGTGCACGAGGCCGTGAGCCGCGCCGCTGAGCGCGCCCGCGCCGGTGAAGGCCCAACCTTCTTGGAGTTCCGCACGTATCGCTACCGGGGCCATTCGATGTCTGACCCGCAGAAATACCGCAGCAAAGACGAGGTTGAGCAGTACAAACAGCGCGACCCGATCGAAAACGTGAAGGCGACGATTCTGAAGGAAGGCTTCGCCACGGAAGAAGAAATCGCGGCGATCGACGCTAGCATCAAAGCGCGGGTAGACGAGTCGGTGAAGTTTGCCGAAGAGTCACCCTACCCGCCGGCCGAAGAAGCGTTCAAAGACGTCTACATGCAGGCCGATTACCCATTCCTGACGGAATAGGAATTTTGAAGTCAACATAAAAAGTCCAATGGACATGGAGTTGTATCAACTGACAACCCCTTGACCATTGGACTTTTTATGTTGAACGGGTTCTCAATCGCCCAACAAACCCATCTCGTCTTTCAGGTCGACGCCCGATAGTTTGCGGTTGCGCATTTCGGTGAGCAGGTAAAGTAGCTTTTGCGCCGCCAGTTCGTAGGGCATGCCGTCGGGGCGGATATTAGAGACGCAGTTGCGGGATTCGTCGGTGAGGCCGGGGCGCGGGGCGTACGTGAGGTAAGCGCCGAGGCTGTCGGGGGAGGTGAGGCCGGGGCGTTCGCCGAGCAGGATCAGCGTGGCGTTGGCTTTCAGCGCATAAGCGACTTCGTCGGCTACGGCTACCCGCCCCTGCTGCACCAGGCAGAGCGGCGTCAGTAGCCAGCCCAAGTCAACCAACGCCGGAACGAGTTGGATCAGTAAAGGCACCACGTGCGTGTTGACGGCCGTCGCCGACAGCCCATCGGCGACGACGATAGACAGGTCGGGCGGGGTGGTAGGGGTTGGTAGCGCTTGCAGCCGAAGCCACGAATCGGCGTCGAGGCGACGGCCTTGATCGGGTCGTTTCAGGTACGTTGGTCGGTCGGGTGCCTGACTTTGCAGCAGCAGCGGCCGGGGCAGCACGCGGTCGAGGTCTGTGAGGAGCCGCCCGGTTTCTAGCGTCGAATAGACGGCATCACGGGCGCGGGCGTGGTCGAGCTGGAAATCGAGTAGGGCGCGCGTTGGCAGGCTGTGCCCAACCCGACCCCGCGCGATGCGGGCAGCGGTGAACGGTTGTAGGAAATCCCAGGGGTCGGCCTCGGTGCTAGCATGCGCCATCAGGTTCAGCGTTTTGTCTTGCTCACTTCGTCCACCAATATATAGCGGATCGACGAACCATCGGCTGGTGGATTTGGCACGGGCTCGCGTCGCACCACAACGACGTATTCGTACCCTTCTTCATACGTAAAGCCGTCAATGGAGTTGTAGAAAAGCTGCCAGTTGGCCGCATTGTCTTCTTTTACCTGTAGGCATTTTCGGGGGAAGGGGCCGTTGCAATCGCGGGTAGTAGACGCTATCTGAAGCGAGGAAACAATGGGCCACACGCTGGGGGTTACGCTATCGGTGCGGCAGGAAAGCGCCAGCGTGAGGAGCAGACAGAGCGTGGTTAGAAAAGAAAGGCGTTTCATAGGGGTTGTATCAGGGAGCCGATAAAAGTTTGACGACCTGATGACCCGGCTGCAGGGGTTGTAGTTGCAATTGCTCGTTCAGGATGCCCATCTTGATGAGCCAGGCCTCAAATTCGGGCGCGGGGCGTCGATTGAGCACCTGCCGAACGTATTGCGCATCATGAAAACTGGTGCTCTGGTAATGCAGCATCACATCGTCGGCACCGGGTAGGCCCATCACGAAGGTCACGCCCGCCGCGCCGAGCAGCGTCAACAGCGTGTCCATATCGTCCTGATCGGCTTCGGCGTGGTTGGTGTAACAGACGTCGACACCCATCGGCAAGCCCAGCAGTTTGCCACAGAAATGATCTTCCAGCCCCGCCCGGATGATCTGCTTCCCATCGTAGAGGTATTCGGGGCCAATAAACCCGACTACCGAATTGACCAGCAACGGATTGAACGCCCGCGCAACGGCATAGGCCCGCGCCTCGCAGGTCTGCTGATCGACGCCGTGGTGCGCGTTGGCTGACAGTGCGCTGCCCTGCCCCGTCTCGAAATACATCACGTTTTGGCCAACCGTCCCCCGGTTCAGCGCCAGTGTGGCCTCGTAACCCTCGCGCAGCAGGGCCAGATCGACGCCAAACGAGCGGTTGACGGCTTCGGTGCCTCCGATACTTTGAAACGCCAGATCGACCGGGGCACCCTGCTCGATGGCCCGGAGCGTGGTCGTCAGGTGACTCAGCACGCAGGTCTGGGTCGGGATGGCCAGCCGCTCCCGTACCTGATCGAGCATCCGCAGCAGGTTGATGGTCTGGGGTACGTTGTCCGTGGCCGGATTCACGCCGATGACCGCGTCGCCGGAACCGTAGCACAGGCCGTCGATGAGGCTGGCTGTGATGCCGCGCAGATCGTCGGTGGGGTGGTTGGGTTGCAGGCGCGTATGAAACCGACCCGGCCCGCCCATCGGGGTGCCTAGCGTATTCCGAAAGCGAGTGATGACATGGCAATTCCGCGCTACGCTGATCAGGTCCTGATTTCGCATCAGTTTCGATACGGCTGCCGCCAGTTCGGGCGTGATGCCCCACCGTACCTGAGCCAGTTGGTCCGGCACCGCCATTAGCAGCCAGTCGCGGAAACCACCGACGGTGAGGTGGCTGATGGGGGCAAAAGCGGCCCGGTCGTGGCTGTCGATGATGAGCCGGGTCACTTCGTCCTGCTCGTAGGGAATAACGGCTTCGGTCAGGAACGTACCCAGCGGCAGGTCGGCCAGCGCCATCTGCGCCGCCACGCGCTCCTCGGCCGAATGCGCCGCCAGCCCCGCCAGTTCGTCGCCCGACCGCAACGGCGACGCCCGCGCCAGCAGCGTTTTGAGGTCTTTGAACGTGTAGGTACGTTGGCCGATGACGTGGCGGAACATGAGTTGTTGGTTGCGTTGCGCTGCGTCCCGGTTTAAAAACCGGGGCTTGCCATCCGTTGGCAACCCGAAGATGCTCAATAAATGGATAGTTGGGCGTGATGACGGATTTATTCAGCCCTGGTTTTCAAACCGGGGTACGTGCGGCAGCCCATTCCGGCCAGAAAACCGTTATTTTTACTTTACCATTGCCCCGCTTCCAATGACTGAACGGACCACCTTTTTTGAAACCCGGCTCGAATACCTCAAAGGCATCGGCCCCCAGCGGGCTGAATTGCTGAATAAAGAACTGCACCTGTTTACCGTTGCCGACCTGATCCAGTACTTCCCGTATCGCTACGAAGACCGGACCCGGTTCTACACGATCAGTGAGCTGATGGAGTCGATGCCGTCGGCGCAGGTGCGGGGCCGGATTCGCGACTGGCATACGGAAGGCGAGGGCCCGAAAAAACGGCTCGTGGCTTCCTTCACCGACGGCACCGGCACGATGGACCTGGTGTGGTTTCAGGGGCTGACGTGGGTGGAGAAAAACCTGCGTCGTGATGGCGAATACGTGGCGTTTGGCAAACCGCAGGAGTTTCAGAGCAAATTCAGCATCGTCCATCCCGAACTCGACGCCGTGCGGGCCGATGCCGAGCCTGACGCCTCCCTGACGCCCGTTTACAACCTGACCGACAAACTTCGCAAACGCTTCATCGACAACAAGGTGATGGCGAAAGCGATGCGCTCGCTGCTCGAAAATGCCTGGCCGCACATCCACGAAACGCTGCCCGCCTCCCTGATCGACAAGTTTCGGCTGGTGGGTAAACGCGAGGCGATGTGGAACATTCACCTGCCCCAAAGCACTGCCTGGCTGCGGCAGGCCGAACGCCGCCTGAAATTCGAGGAGCTGTTCTACAATCAGTTGCGGCTGATCTCGAACAAGCTGTTGCAGAAAGAGGAGCATCCCGGCCAGATTTTCCAGAAAACGAGTCTGCTGACGCACTTCTACAAGCACCTGCTGCCGTTTCCGCTCACGGGGGCCCAACAGCGGGTGCTGCGCGAAATTCACAAGGATTGCCTCACGGGGCGGCAGATGAACCGCCTCTTGCAGGGCGACGTGGGCAGCGGCAAAACGATCGTGGCGTTCATTACGATGCTGCTGGCGATCGACAACGGTGCGCAGGCCTGCCTTATGGCCCCCACCGAAATTCTGGCCGACCAGCACTACAACGGCCTCAAACCCTACGCCGACGCGATGGGTCTGAACCTGGGCATCCTGACGGGCAGCACCAAAACCAAACGCCGGAAGGTACTGCACGAGGAATTGCAATCGGGGCAGATGCACATCATTGTGGGTACGCACGCCCTGCTCGAAGACGTAGTGCAGTTCCGCAACCTGGGCCTGTGCATCATCGACGAGCAGCACCGCTTCGGCGTGGCGCAGCGGGCTAAAATGTGGGCTAAAAACCCGGTGGTGCCCCCGCACATTCTGGTCATGACGGCCACGCCCATCCCGCGCACATTGGCCATGACGCTCTACGGCAACCTCGATATTTCGATTATCGACGAACTGCCCGCAGGCCGGAAACCCATCAAAACGGTCCACAAATACGACAAGCACCGCGCTGAGGTCTTTGGCTTCATGCGACAGCAGATCGAATTGGGGCGACAGGTGTACGTGGTCTACCCGCTGATCGAGGAATCGGAAACGCTCGATTACAAAGACCTCACCGACGGCCACGAAAGCATTCAGCGGGCGTTCCCGCAGCCCAAATACCAAGTGGGGATTCTGCACGGTAAGATGGATGCGTTCAGTAAAGACTACGAAATGACCCGCTTCGCCAAGGGTGAAACGCAGATTCTGGTCGCCACGACGGTGATCGAGGTGGGTGTGAACGTACCCAACGCCAGCGTGATGGTGATCGAAAGCGCCGAGCGATTCGGCCTGTCGCAGCTGCATCAGTTGCGGGGACGCGTGGGGCGGGGTGCCGAGCAGAGTTATTGCGTGCTGATGACGGATTATAAACTCAGCAGCGACACCAAAACGCGCCTGGAAACGATGGTGCGCACCAACAATGGTTTCGAGATTGCCGACGTCGATCTGCAACTGCGTGGGCCCGGCGATCTGGCCGGTACGCAGCAAAGCGGCCTCACCGACCTGCGCCTCGCCGATCTGGCCAAAGACGGTGCCGTGCTCACCGCCGCCCGCGAATCGGCCCAGCTGATTCTGGAAGAAGACCCCAATCTGGTGTTGCCCGAAAACGCCCCCATCCGCAACCACGTCGACGCCGTAGGCCGCACCAAATCCGACTGGAGCCGGATTAGCTAGCGGGGTAACGTACCTGAACTATCCAAATAACCCATCCAGATCGAGAGATAGGTCGGGGAAAAGTGCTGAGGTGGGGCGGCTTCCCTTTTCGTACACGGCCGTTTCCACATACTGGTCGCCGTTCAGGGCGTAGGCATAGATTTCGGCGCTTTTCGGCACGACAATCCAGTACTCACGAACCCCCGCCGATTCGTAGAGATCAAATTTTTCGTTGAAATCTTTTTTGTGCGTCGAGGGGGATGTAATCTCGATGATCCAGTCTGGGGCACCCACGCACCCATACTCGTCGATCTTGGCGGGGTCGCAGATGACACAGATGTCGGGTTGTACCACCGTGTATACCTTGTTGTTGTAGCCCGGTTCGTAGTCGGGGTTGGGCAGGCGGACATCAAAAGGTGCCGTGTAAAGTTCGCAGGTACGATCGCGGAAGTAATTATACAACTCGCCCGTGATGCGCATAGAAACGCGCTGATGTCCCGCCCTCGGGGCAGGCGACATATCATATAGCTTGCCCTTAATGAGTTCGACGCTCTGCTCAAACTGCCATTTCAGGTAATCGGCGTACGTATAGGTGCCGTTGGGGTCGAGTTGAGATAGGTTCGTAATCATACGAAACGACGCGGTTGTCCACCAAAAATACGAAAACGAATCGACGCACCCGTCTGTTCGCTACACCCCCAGCCGCTGGGCTTCTTCGAGCAGGCGGGTGCGGTCGATGGGGACGACGCCGACGCTTTCGCAGACCAGTCCGCCACCCAGATTCGATAGGGCGGCGATGCGACGGGGCGCTTGCTGCAAGGCAACGCAACAGGCGGCAATGCTGATGACCGTATCGCCCGCGCCCGACACATCGGCAATCTTGCGGACGTGCGCCGGGAGCTGCTCCTGCGCTCCGTCGAAGTCGATGTAGACGCCGCGTTCCGACAGGGTGATCAGCGTTCCGGCGAGCTGCATTCGCTCTTTCAACTGCCCTACTACGCTCGCCAACTCGGCTGGCCGATCCACATTAAAATCAATTTTGAGGCCTTCTTTCAGTTCCTTCAGGTTGGGCTTGAACAGCGTGACGTGTTGGTAGTCAAGAAAGTGCCGCTTTTTGGGGTCGACTACCGTGGGTACGTGGTGATCATTGGCGAAGGCCGTGATCTCGGCGATGGCCTCGCGGCTCAGCACGCCCTTATCGTAGTCTTCGAACAGCACCACGTGGCAGGTCGGGATAAGCGCCTTCGCTTTCTCGATTAGCTGGGTACGTTCGTCGGGAGTGATGTAGGCGTCGGTTTCGGTATCGACCCGCACCACCTGCTGCGACCCGGCAATGATGCGCTCTTTGATGGTCGTGATGCGCGACGCCGACCGGATGAGCCCTTCGCAGTTGAGGCCTCGTTCGGTAAGTTGCTGCTGAAGTTGATCGCCCGCCTGGTCAGTACCGATGACCGAGCAGACTACGGCTTCAGCCCCTAGGGCTTGCACGTTCAGCAGTACATTGCCTGCCCCGCCCAACCGTACTTCGCGGCGTTGCACGGTCACTACCGGCACCGGCGCTTCGGGCGAAATCCGGTCGACGCGGCCCCACACGTAGGCGTCGAGCATAACGTCGCCGATGACCAGTACACGCAGGCGGTTGAATTGGGAAAACAGATCGGGGAGGGGGAGTAATGACGAAAAAGACATGCCGCAAAGATAAGCGGGTTCAGGAGGAAGGTTCAATACGCACTAGTCAACGCCGCTTACGCCTAGCTGATGCGGCGTTGACTAGTGCGTATTGAACCTGACAGTTTAAATCCGCTGAATCAGCTCGTTGACTTTGTGGATTTCCTCGCGGCCGACGATGTGGTCGATGATGGCGATGGCGTGTTCGCGGCCATTTTCGATGAACACTTTTTCGGTGTAAATCCCCGCCATGACCGTGCCGCAGACATATAGTCCAGGTACGTTGGTTTCGAATGTCTGCTTGTCGTAGACCGGAATCTGCGTATCGGGGTCAAGGTCAATACCGCAACGAGTGAGCAGTTCGGCGTCGGGGGTGTAGCCCGTCAGCATCAAGACAAAATCGGCGGGGATGGTCTGGGTTTCGCCCGTCTTCAGGTTATGCATCCGGACGTAATCGGGCCCAATGCGCGTTACGCAACTATCGAATGCCGTTTTAATCTTGCCTTCTTTCACCCGGTTTTTCACGTCGGGAATAAGCCAGTACTTCACCGTCGGCTTAAAATCCTCACCCCGGTGCACCACCGTCACATCCACATTGTGGCGGTACAACTCAAGCGCGGCTTCAACGGCGGAGTTGGCCGCCCCCACAATCACCACCTTGGTAAATGAGTACTGGAACGGCTCGTCATAATAATGGCTGACGTGCGCCTGATCTTCACCCGGAATACCCAGCCAGCGGGGTTTGTCGAAGTAGCCCGTTGCCAGAATGACTTTGTAGGCCTGAAAAGTGTCACCGTTGGTCGTCGTGACAATGAACAGGTCGCCCTGCTTCTGCACCTTCTGCACCTCCGTAAACATCTTTGTATTTAGCTGGAAATAGGCCGCCACCTTGCGGTAATACTGCAAGGCTTCGTTGCGGTTGGCCTTCACGCCCGAAATCGGAAACGGGATACCACCGATCTCAATGTTTTCGGCGGTCGAGAAAAAGCGCATCAGTTTTGGGTACCGCCGAATCGACTCGGTAATGCTGCCTTTTTCCAGAATAAGGTGGGTCAGACCGCTTTTGGCGGCTTCAATGCCCGCTGCCAGTCCGCAGGGGCCACCGCCCACAATGATGACATCGTAAGGGTGTTCGCTTGTAGTCATATCGGCTGTATTACGCTCAGATGGATATACCTCTAACGCAAAATTAGCCCGGAAAGGTCGGGAAGTAGGGAATGGATAATGCACGATGGATAATGTACAATGGGAGCTGCCACGGCTCATCGTACATTGTCCATTCCCTTTACTTGATTCGCCGGAAGCTGAGGGGCATACACCCGCCGGGGCCGATGGTGATGGTTACCAGAGCCGGTGTGCAGCCATCGACGAGGCCGGGCTGGGGAATGAGCAGGGCGTAGAGGTAGCGTGTTTGTTCGACAGGGCTCCGATTCTGAACGGGCGGTAGCGTACTGCCCGGCAGGGTTGCGACCAGATCGACTTCAGGCGTGACGGTCGCCAGCGTAGTGCCGCCTGTATAGGCGCTACTGCTGCTTTGCGGGGTGTCGAATAGCACAAACGCCACCTGATCGCCCGGATTCACCTGATTGAGCAGCACCCGCACATCGGGCAGTAACTCGCCAGCACAGAGCGTGAGCGCATCGGGCGTGTCCAGAAAAGGTTGTGGGCAGGGATCGTTAGTGGGCGCTTCAACCACCACGATGTCGTAGGCTTCGCAGCCCGTTTCGAGGTCTTTCACCACAATCGTGTAGCTGCCTTCTTTCGACACAATCGGAAAAGGATCGGTACTGCTGAAGCCGTCAGGGCCCGTCCAGATAAACAGCGGCACTGTGGCGTCGGTTTCTACCGACAGCATGACGGAGCATGTCTTGCAGGCCATAGCCCCGCCCTGAGCGGCAATGAGTGGTGGCGGCACGGGGCTCTGCGATACGCGCGCGGGGTTCGACGCATCGACGCACCCGTTGGCAAACGTGACAATGGCCCGGTAAATGCCCGGTGCGCTGACGCTGAGCGTATTGCCTTCGCCCGCCATACCCCAGGGACCTGTCCACAAAACCGAGCTGTAGCGTCCCGTGATGGTCGCCGTGAGGGTTATCGTTGGTGTGCTACAGCTCAACGCCCCCTGGTTGACGGATACCGTGCCCGGCCGCTGATCGCTGCTGACCGTGGCGGTCGTTGCGGTGCCCCAGCAGTTGCCGAGCCGCCCCGTGAGCGTGTAAGTACCGGGCTGACTCACCGTGATCGACGTACCGCTGGTGGGCGTTGGACTACCGCTGCGCCACCACGAATAGCTGGCCCCCGGCGTAGGGTTAGTCAAGCTCAGGGCGGCGTAAGGATTGGTGCAGGTCAGGGTTGTCGACCGGGGCGTCAGCGCCATCGATACGCCCGGAAAGACTGTGACGGTGGTTTGGGCCGATACCCGACACGCTGGGTCGCTGGGGGTGGGAGCGAGCAGGCCGTAGACGTAATACACGACGGCCGTGCCGGTAGCGTTTGGTAGACTGGCCAGGGAGGCCGTAACGGTGCTGGCCAACGGGTTGGTGAGTGCATACGTACCCAGCGGGGTGCCGCCCGAGTACATGGCCGTGCCTGACTGCGGGCTGGTGAAATAGACCAGCCGCAGGCTATCGGTGGAGGTTGTGTTGGTAGAGACTAAGGGCAGGCTGGGCGCGGTCGCATTGGCACATATCGATAGCGCGTTGACAGGCGTTGTCAGGGTAGGGCAGCCTACCCGATTGGCAGTAATGCTGGTTGTAAAGAAGGTGTCCCCCGCGACCTGCGCCTGGATCTGGAAACTGGCTATCAGGAGCAAACTGGTTAGCCAACTTCGCAAGGCCATCCCCCATTGGACGGTTGCGTACTCGTTTTTCATCTGAGGCTGTACTACGTAAATAGGCTGTACTAAGGCAGATAGCTCGATCGAGGCGCGTCGGATTGAGTTTGCAGGCAAAATCAGGCGCTGGTCGGCGTATCTTTATGGGCTGGGGGGTAGGGCTTTTGCATCAAATCCCTTGCCAGTTTGGCCAGTAGCATCGGGTATATTTACTGGAAGTGACTTTCTCATGAATGAAACGGCAACAAATACACTATTTTCCTACTCGACTACCGAAGAAATCACCGTCTTCGCCGATCTGATTTTGCCGATACCCGTGCCACGTTTGTTCACGTACCGGGTCAAGCGCGACATGGTCGAGGCGATCAAGGTGGGGGCGCGGGTGATTGTACCCTTCGGGAAGAGCCGGGTCATTACGGCCGTCGTGGCGAAGCTTCACAACCAGCCGCCCCAAAACTACCAGGCCCGCTACGTGCTCGAACTACTCGACGAATACCCGCTCGTGACGGGCTATCAGTTGCAGTTATTCGATTGGATGTCAACCTACTACATGTGCTGCATCGGCGAGGTGCTCAACGTGGCGTTACCGTCGGGCCTGAAGATCACGAGCCAGTCGAAGGTGCAGTTCAACCCCGATTTCGATTACCCCGAACTGCTAAATGAACAGGAGTCGGCCCTGCTCGAGCAACTGAAGAAACACCCGTCGTTGAGCTACGAAGAACTGGGCCGCCTGGCGGGTGAAGTGAACGTACCCACGCTGATCAAATCGCTGGTCGACAAGCGGGCGGTCATCGTGTTCGACGAGGTGAAAGAAAAATACGTACCCAAGATGGTGCGGAAGGTGAAACTCCACCCCAACTACGAGCAGCCCGAACAGTTGCTGGCGCTGTTGCAACGGCTCGACAAGCTACCGAAGCAACAGGAGGTGGTCATGCGTTACCTGCGGCACGTGCCCATGCAACGCAACCCGGCGCTCAACAAAAACGGCCTCGACAAAACCATCCTGAATCAGGACGACGAATTGTCGCAATCGTCGCTGGGTACGTTGATCAAGAACGAGGTGTTCCTCACGTTCGAGGTCATTCAACCGCGCTTCGCCGATACGTTTTCCCCGCAGAAAGAAATCAAACTGACGCCCGCCCAGCAAACCGCTGCCGACAGCATCATGGCGCAGTTCGGCGAGAAAGGCATCGTGCTCTTCCACGGCATCACGGGTAGCGGTAAAACCGAGGTCTACATCGATCTGGTGCAGAAGGTGCTGGCGAGCGGATCGCAGGTGCTGTACCTACTGCCCGAAATCGCGCTGACGACCCAGATTGTGGTGCGCCTGCAAAAAGTCTTCGGCGATAAAATGGGCATTTACCACTCCAAGTTCTCCGACAACGAACGCGTGGAGGTTTGGAAAGGCATCGTGTCGGGGCAGTTTCAGTTTGTGGTGGGCGTACGGTCGGCGGTGTTTCTGCCGTTCGACAACCTTGGTCTGGTGATCGTGGACGAAGAGCACGAAACCTCCTACAAGCAGCACGACCCGGCTCCGCGGTACCACGCCCGCGACGTGGCGATGATGATGGCCCAGTGGCAGCAGGCCAAAGTGCTGCTCGGTTCGGCCACGCCCAGCATCGAAACCTACTACCAGGCCAAGCAGGGGCGCTACGGGCTGGTTGAATTGTTTCAGCGATACGGCGACGCCAATCTGCCGTTTATCGCGCTGGTCGACGTGAAGCGCGAACGCAAGCAGAAGACGATGAAAAACGAGTTTTCGTCGGTCTTGTATGAAGCGCTGGCCGATAATCTGGAGCGGAAACAGCAGAGTATTCTGTTCCAGAACCGGCGCGGCTACTCGCCCTACCTGCAATGCGAAGACTGCGAATGGACGAGCCAGTGTCTCAACTGCGCCGTCAGCCTAACCTATCACATGCGGGCGGCCGAACTGCGCTGCCATTACTGCGGCCACAAAGAAACGGTGCCCAAAGTCTGCCCTACCTGCGGTTCGACCAAGGTGAAGACGGTGGGTTACGGGACCGAGAAGCTCGAAGATCAGTTGCAGATCATGTTTCCCGACGCCCGCATTCAGCGTATGGACCTCGACACCACCCGTGCCAAAAATGCCTATCAACAGATTATCAGCGAGTTTGAGGCGGGTAAGGTCGATATCCTGGTCGGGACGCAGATGATTACGAAGGGTCTCGACTTTGACAACGTGAGCCTCGTCGGTATTTTCGACGCTGATCGGATCATTCACTTCCCTGAATTCCGGGCAACCGAACGGGCGTTTCAGATGATCACGCAGGTATCGGGCCGGGCGGGGCGCCGGGCCGACCGGCAGGGGCGCGTGCTCATTCAGACCGGCAACCCTACACAGCCGGTGCTGCAAAAAGTGATCGATAACGATTATTTGGGTCTCTACGAAGACGAGATCGGCGAACGGCGCGACTTCAACTACCCGCCCTTCTCCCGGCTCATCAAACTGACCGTGCGCCACACCGATCAGCGCATCAGCAAACGCGCCGCCGACCGCCTCCGCGCCGAACTAGCCGAAAAGCTGGGCGACGAGCGCGTGCTGGGGCCGGAAGAGCCGCTGGTGGAACGCATCCGCAACCAGTTTCTCTACGACATTCTGGTCAAGCTTGAAAAGGACAAGATCAACGTCAAGGCGGTGAAAACCTTTATCCAGGAGCGTATCACCGACATCCTCACCGACAAAGGCCTCCGCCAGGTCAGCATCGTGATCGACGTGGATTGTTTGTAACAGCTTCCGCCTACTCAATACCATGGTTGCTATCCTGCCAGCTATTTATTGCGGAAAATAGCGCGTGCATTCGTGATGAACTAGCTATATGCCCGCGAACATCATGCCGGATTGAGCAGGCTAAATCAACCAATTAAGGCGGTTGGTTAGGTCTTTTTCCGGGGTTAGAAACCGGGGAAGATACGGTGCGTTGAGGGGCATTGGGCTTCTATTTTTGGGGCTTCACGAAACGAATGCTATCCCACATGTCTACCCGCCTGCTCACCCTATTAAGCTGGCTGTCAGCTACCGCCGTAGTGGCTCAGACGCCCGCCGATACCAGTCAGTATTATCCGCGCAAAACGCTGCTTTTCCTGAACCGCCTCGCTCAACGCCCTGACAAGGCGTTGCCCCTGTCAAAACCCCGCCCACGCAGTATGCAGCCGGTAACCGAGCGGGCGGCAATGGTTATCGAAATGCCCGCCGAGTCAATGGAGTTGGGCGGGAAGGGTGGTAAGCACACATGGTCACCCAAGGGTGCGAAAAAAATCGCGGCGAATGATCTGCTTAGTAAACCCACGCTGAATCGGTACATGGCCGTACAGACGGTGCGCTACCTGACGGGAAAAGAGGATGTGAGCTACTACGACACGTATTTTTCGGCCAATTCGTCGGATGGACTGATTACACTAGGGCGTACAAAGACGAACAAAGATTCGGCTGAACAGGTACAGTCGGTTTGGAATTACGGGCTGAAGACGAAAATAATCACGGGGTTGGGCAACCTGTTTAGTGGCCGAAAATTCAGCCGGGAAGTGGGACTGTATGCCAACTTTACGGTGTTTGGTCGGGGCAGTATCTGGTACGACAAGGTGCAGGTCGATACTATGCGACGGGAACGGGAATACATTCTACAGACTATCGTTGTTGACTACGCGCGCGATACGGTTCAGTTTAACCAGCAGCAGCGACAGGCGTTGGCTGCATTTTTATCGGGCTACACGGGACAGGAACCAAGCTTCGAGAAGGACACCGCTGCATTCCGTAAGAGCCTGCTACGCGATCGGATCGCCTTCTATGGGGTGCTGGACAAAAAGTACAAAGATCAGTATTTCGAACTGGAAATGAAGGCCGGTAAACCGCGCGTCAACTATGTGCGCTCAAACTGGTGGACGGTCCTGGGCAACCTCTCGGGCGTAACCGATGCCATTCGCCCAGATTCGACGCAACCCGCTGGGGATGGGCTATTCATCGGGGCCAAAGCAGGGCTCAGTTACTCGGTATTTACGGAAGATTTTCGCCGTGAAAAAGATGGCTCCCGCGCCTGGTATCGGCTACGGTCGCTGGCAACCCTATCAGCAACGGTGCAGAACACGAATCAGCTCCGGTTGCTGGAAACTTACGGAGCCGATGCCGCGCCTCAGTTGCGCGGGAAAAGCATCACCAAAGATGGATCGACTTACTGGCAGGGACCTTACGAAAACTGGGCCATGTTGAACCTGGAAGGGCGGATTTTGCTTACAATGCCCAATTTGACCAACGTGGTGAGTCTGGATCTGTTTGGTGGCACAACCACCGGCCGCTACGCCAGCCAGAATCTTGGCTTTGGGTTCCTGTTTTCGCTGCCTGACCAGACGAAAAAAGCGCCTGTCAACGTAGAGCTGATGGCCAATTTTATGGATCTGAATCGCCAGTTGCTACCCGGCAAAAGTGCTCTTGACCGGCTTCAGGTTGGCATCAGTCTCGCTTTGCCCTTCAACAGCAACCTGAATAACCTGTAAAGTGGATTCCGCGTCAACCTGCTTGCGATGCATTTGAGTTGCCTTTGCAAGGGGCAACTCAAATGCATCGCAAGCAGGCCGCAGTAGTTTTACCGCCTTACGCTCTGCGTTTAAACAAGCCCAGCGGCCAGCCTTCGGCGAGTTGAATGGTTGAACCAGCCACGGTGCGGCCCGTGAGCACATCCGTCCAGGTACCAGTGCCGGGAAGTGTCACCCGCGTATCCTGCCAGTCGAGCGCGAGTGGGTCGGTAGCGCCGGTTTGGTTGGCGAGGCGAGCCAGGTGTAGCGGCACAATGACGACGTACCCAGCCGTGTCGGTCTGGCGGGCAAACGCCAGTACATGGTCGCGGTGCGTACCGTCTACGGGTAGGGGAACGTACCCAGCCGACGCCCAAAAGTCCGGATGCTCGCGGCGTTCGGTCAGGAGTTTGTGCGTCAGCCAGAGTTTAATCTGACCCGTGCGGCGGCTTTCCCAGAGCCGGTCGGGTTGTGGCGCTTGGTCGCTCTGAAGCGCGGTCAGCAGTTGGGTTCGTAGCTCGTAGTTGACCGCCCGCCGGTTGTCGGGGTCTACCAAGCTCAGGTCAAACAGTTCACAGCCCTGATAAACGTCGGGCATGCCGGGCGTGGTGAATTTCAGCAGCACCTGCGCCAACGAATTGACAATCCCGAAATCGGCAATGCGGTTAATGAACGCGTCAAGCTCGGGCCAGAGCGGGCCATTTTTGTCGAGCCAGGCATCGGCGTAGGCGTAGGTTGCCTCCATGTACGGTTTGTTGGGACGTACCCAGCTCGTGTGCCGCTTGGCCTCCTGCAAGGCTTTCTCCAGGTACTTACGCATCCGCCCGCCGAAGTTGTCTTCCTGATCCCAGGCCGTTGAGCCTTCCTCATACGGGTAAGCGCCAACCAGCGTTTGGAGCACGAAGTAAGCGTCGTTGGGGTCGGGCATGTTGTTGGGGCGTTGGGCGGCGCTCAACGAAAGCCAGCGTTGGGCGGTCTGTGGCCATTCGTCACCTAGGGCCGTGAGCACGTTGAGGCGGGCGCGTACGTCTTCACCCCGTTTGGTGTCGTGGGTCGACGTGCCGTTCATGGCCAGCGGCCACTGCGCCTGCCGGTCCTGCATGGCCAGGTGGAAAGTGTCGATGTCCATGCCAAACGCCTCCGCCGAATCGCCCACTTCGTTATGACCGATGAAGCGGGAATAGGTATACAGCAGCGTGTCTTCCACGCCTTTTGCCATGATTGGTCCCGTAAACTGCATGCAGCGCTGGTAGAACCGCAGGGCGCGGGCGTTGTAATCCGCATCGCCTTCGAGTGGCTTTTGCAGCCAGATATCGGTCAGCAGATCGACCGATGCCCCAAACTCAACAGCCCGTTCGCGCACAGAATCGAGCAACTGCCGAACAGCCTCCGCTTCATCGGCCGGGAGCGGAAACTGATTGCCGTAGAACCGATAAACCGGGCATCGCACCAGCAGTTCGGCCAGCGTCAGCAGAAACATGGTCTCGTTGATGGTCGCCATGCGCTCGGCCGGCACCAGTTGCTGATTGTAAAAAAGCTTGTACAGGTTGGCCAGTTCGCCACCCATATCGTGATACAGAATATAGGCCTTGCGGCTGAACATCTGATCGTGTACCGACGTCGCATTGCCCACCAGTTGCTGGTAGAAGGTGGTGAAAGCCGCCTCACCCGTCGCATCGGTCAGCAAATTATTGACCAGCGCCAGATAATCGTAGCCGCTGCTTCCCTGAATGGGCCAGTTGGGTAGGTTTTCGCCCGGCTCCAGAATTTTTTCAACTACGATGTAGGATTCGTCGCCCATCGCCCGACGCAGGTTGTCGAGGTATCCCGCCGGATCGAACAGCCCATCCACGTGGTCGACGCGCAGGCCCTGAAACGTACCGTCGTCAACCAGTTCCTGAATGAGTGAATGCACGTGCTCGAATACCTCTGGGCGTTCCACCGCCAGACACAGCAGGCCGTTGACCGTGAAAAAACGCCGGAAGTTGATGCGCCGCCGTGTTTCCTCACCATCGCACAACCGGTAGTGCTGATCCTCGGTGAGCGCGTGCAGTTCATCGACCGATTGGTTGATGGTGGCTAACCGATACTCGACATAAGCACGCACCTCGTCGTTATCCTCCATTAAGGCGGCCAGTTCCAGCCGGGCAGCGTCCCAGGCAGCAGCCGCGGTAGTATGCTCATCAGCTGTCGAATGGGCACGGCGGGCTTCGGGTTGCGCCTGTTGGCCCTGCGTGGCTACGTTACCTTCGTAAACGGTCGGGTGCGTCGGCTCAGGTACGTAGAGCCCGTCGATCTGATCGAGCCACTGAGCCAGTGCCGCCGGTACGTTGGCTGGCTCAACCGTGGTGCCGACGGGCGTGGTCAGCACGTGGGCGTAGGTATGCGGGGCCAGCGGAAAATGGTTTTCGTAGTAGGCCAGCACCAGCCGCTGATGTTGATAAGCCACCTGTAACTCGCCCCCCGCGATGATGTTCTTTAGCGGTTTGCCCAGAAACGGCGCCATCAGCGTACCGCTGAACAGCTCGTTGGTGCCGGGAATATCGAAATAGCCCGCGTAGACCGATTGCTGCCCTTTTTCCAGCACGTCCGTCACCCAGGGGTTGGCGGGGTGGTAAGCAAGGTGGTTAGGCACAATATCCTGCACCCAGCCCATACCCCGGTCGCGTAGCCATTGGCTCAGTTCCCGCAGTTGCGCGACGGTACCAATTTCGGGGTTGATCCGTTGCGGGTCGATGCCATCATACCCGTGGGTACTGCCGGGGG
Organism: Fibrella aestuarina BUZ 2; assembly: GCF_000331105.1. Lineage (NCBI taxonomy): Bacteria > Pseudomonadati > Bacteroidota > Cytophagia > Cytophagales > Spirosomataceae > Fibrella > Fibrella aestuarina. The sequence goes on from NC_020054.1 coordinate 1,442,098, forward strand.
TGGCAGCCAGGGTAGGCGCGGCGTAGAGGGTGGTTACACCGAGTTGGTGCAGGTAGTTGAGCTGCTGTTGCAGGTGGGCGAAGGTAAAGCCGGCATGCAATTGCACGCGATAGGTCGAGACAGGATTGTACATAACGTGGTGTGACCCCACCCCCAGCCCCTCCCCTGAAAGCAGGGGAGGGGAGTTTTGGCTTCGCCTTACTCTGAAGAGCCAACGCAGCGGAGCTCTCCCCTCCCCTTTTTTAAGGGGAGGGGCCGGGGGTGGGGTAGTAATTCTTATCTTTAACCAGTAAAGCCGACCGTAGTTGCATGAAACTTTTTCTACTGCCTATTCTGGCCTTGTTCTGCTGTGGGACTGCCCCGTTGCGAAGGGTTGAACCGACAGTGAAACCGGCCCGTACCTGTACCACCTCCGCCGATCCACGCATGCACCTGTACGACGATCTGGACCTGGAATTACTGGGGCTGAACCGGCGGGCGTATGAACTGGGCGTGAGCGGGATGCAGTACGTAGCCAAACCAAAACCCCTGTTGCTGCTGGCCGACATGACGCAGCCCTCTGTTAACAAGCGCCTGTACGTCATCGACCTGGCTAACCGGAAACTGCTGTTTCAGACGTACGTGGCGCATGGGCAGGGCTCAGGTACGTTGCGGCCCCGCCAGTTTTCAAACGTGGCGTCCTCGATGCAGTCGAGTCTGGGGTTTTACCGCACGATGGGTCGTTACTGGGGAAAGCACGGCTTATCGCTCAAATTGAAAGGGCTGGAGCCGGGTATCAACGATCGCGTGTTTGACCGAAACATTGTGTTGCACGGGGCGGCCTATGTGTGCGAAGATACCATCCGCCACACCGGCATGCTGGGCCGCAGCCAGGGATGCCCCGCTGTTCCTGACGCCCTGTCGACGCCCATTATCAAAACCGTAGAAGGTGGCGCTACGCTGTTTGTGTACTACCCCGACAGCCAGTATCTGGCTACGTCGTCGTTTATCAACGGAAAGCGTGAGTCATTGGCGGTAGCGGCCCGGTAATGGGTTAATTTCAGCTATTTAATCCCATTCTCGATAGGAAACTTCACCCGTTCTCTGCTTTTACTTCAATAGCAACCGGAAGCCAGTGCGGCTCTTCCGAACGTACCCTAAATTTCATGATCAATAAATCATTTATTGCGGCTGGCGCTTTCTGGGCCTGCGTGTGCCTGCTGGCAACGCCTACAGTGGCCCAAACACAGACTGTCGACGCCGGAAAACCGCTGGTATTGACTACGCAGCCCGCTGATTTTCTGCTGCAATTCGACTGGATGCCGACAAACGGCGCGACCCCCATGCTGACCCTATCGAACGGACAGGCGATTCCGCTGCAAAACGGTAAGGTCGGTAAACTACCCGGCCTGTGGCAAACCGTGTCGCTGAGCTATCAGGCCGCCCGCAAGGGTATGCCTCCCATGCTCAACAAGCTGCTGATCAACGGTGTGACCGTGCAGGAGGGCGCTAACCTGATTGCCGGTAAAGGGGGCAACCAACCCGTACAGCTGACGGTTAACAACGGCTCGGCAACGGTGCGTAACGTGGTGGTGCGCCCCCTGGCCGACCGCTCCGTGGCCAACTGGGCTGGCCCCGTAACCTACAAGCTGTATAAAGGCAGCTTCGAAAACCGGGCCGAACTCGACAAGCAGAAACCCGTGAAAACCGACACCGATGCGGGCATCAACTACAACGTGTCGTACGGGCAGTCGGGGCGCTTCACGATCCTGTATGATGGCAAATTGAACGTACCTGCGGCGGGCGATTACATCCTCGACCTGCAAATGGGTGGCGTGGCCGGTGTCTGGGTCGATGGTAAGCCGGTGATTCAGATGACCTACCGTGACCTGGTCGATCCCGTCTCGCAGCCGATCAACCTTTCCGCCGGTACGCACGACGTGCAGGTAGCCTTTGCCCGGTCGTGGCCCGCCCCCGGTCTGGGCCTGTTCATCAGCCAGCCCGACACGCGCCCTCAGCCGCTGCACGTGAGCGGATCGTTGCCCGAAGTCACGCCCATCAGCACCATGCTGGCCCAGCCCGAACCCCGCCCCACGCTGATCCGGTCATTTATCCAGATGCCCGGCGAGGTGTCTAAACGGACCCACGCCTTGTCGGTAGGGAGCCAAACGGGTATGCACTACAGCGTCGATTTGAACCAGATGGCGCTGCTGATGGCCTGGAAAGGCGATTTTGCCGACGTAACGCAGATGTGGTACGAACGTGGTGAACCGCAATTGCTCCAGTCGGCCGGTACGACGGTGCGCCCCGCTCCCCGCACGGCTTTAGCCCCGCTCGCCAACACGGATGCTGCCTGGCCCGATAGCCTGGGTACTAATGTATTGCAGTATAAAGGTCTGGTGCTCGATAAAGAAGGCAACCCCACCGCCGAATACACGCTGGCTGGCGCAACGGTCCGCGATCAAATCCGCGCCTCGGCCAATGCCCTTGCCCGCACGCTGACCATCAACGGAACGGCTTCATCGCCGCTGTACTGCCGACTGGCGGCCAGCAAAAACATCGAAGCCGTAGGCAAAGGCGTGTATGCCATCGACGACCGCAGCTATTTTGTGCGTCTCGACCCCAAAGCGCCCGCTTCGATTCGGCAGAGTGGCGGGAAGCAGGAACTGGTGATGCCTGTTGCGCTCAAAAATGGGAACGCCACCGTTAGTTATTCCCTTGAATTTTAAGATGGAGCCCCTTAGCTGGACCGAATTTGAGCGCGTTGATATGCGGGTCGGGACCATCCAGTCGGCCGAGCCCTTTCCGCAGGCCCGCAAACCCGCCTACAAACTCACCATCGACTTCGGCCCCGAGGTGGGTATCCGGCGGACGTCGGCGCAGATCACGCACCTTTACCAGCCCGACACGCTGGTGGGGCAGCAGGTGGTGGCAGTCGTCAATTTTCCGCCAAAACAAATTGGTCCGTTCATGAGCGAATGCCTGGTATTGGGCAGTGTAGCTCCCGACAAAACCGTTACCTTATTAACAACCACCCATCCCGCCGAAAATGGCCTGCGGATCGGATAACTTCTTCATCTTAAACCTATAAGGTTTTGAAAACCTTATAGGTTTGGGTGTTTGACAATCAAAACTCTATGAAAAAGCTCGCGCTTTCGCTGATTGCTCTTTCGCTGATTCACACGGTAACGCTGGCGCAAAAACCGGCTAGCGAAGATGATTATTACCGCATCGTGACCCTGCCCGTTCCCGAAGGGGTTGCGCTCGAAGTGGGCGGCATGACCTCCATGCCCGACGGACGGCTGGCTGTAAGCACCCGGCGTGGTGAGGTCTGGCTGATTGGTAACCCCTACATGCAGGGAAGCCGCCAGCCGACGTTCAAACGCTTTGCCACCGGCCTTCACGAGCCGCTCGGCTTGCTCTACCGCACCACCGGCCCTTTCAAGGGCGAGCTGTTTGCTACGCAGCGCGGCGAAGTAACCCGCCTGATCGACACCGACGGCGACGACATTGCCGACGAATACCGCTCGTTTTACAAATGGCCGCTCTCGGGCAACTATCACCAGTACAGCTATGGTCCGCTACCGCTGCCCGATGGCGACATGGTGATCACGCTCAACGTCGACTGGATCGGGAAAGGCGGGAGCCTCTCAAAATGGCGCGGCTGGATGCTGCGGCTGAATGATAAAGGCGAAATGACCCCCTGGGCCACGGGCCTACGCTCGCCGGCGGGCTTTATGGCTCTGCGGGATGGCAGCATCTTCTACGCCGAAAACCAGGGTGACTGGGTTGGCTCGGGCCGGGTGACGCACCTCGAAAAAGGCGACTTTGCCGGTAACCCCGCCGGGTTGCGCTGGAGTGGCGAAGAAGGCTCACCGCTAAGCCTCAAACCCGAAGACGTACCCAGCACGGGCAAACCCATGCACGAAGTGGCTAAAACGGTGAAAAACCTGAAGGTGCCCGCCGTGTGGTTCCCCCATACGCTAATGGGCATCTCGACCTCCGACATGCGCGAAGACACCACCAACGGCGCGTTTGGTCCCTTTGCCGGGCAGGTGTTCGTGGGCGATCAGGGCCACAGCAAGATCATGCGGATGACGCTCGAAAAGGTAAACGGTAAGTGGCAGGGCGCCTGTTTCCCGTTCCGCGAGGGCTTTCAGTCAGGGATTCTGCGGATGCTATGGGGGCAGGACGGCTCTATGTTCGTGGGGATGACCAGCCGGGGCTGGGCCGCAACGGGCAAATCGCCGTTTGGCGTGCAGCGCCTCGTCTGGACGGGTAAAACACCTTTCGAGATGAAGACCATCAGCTCGCGGCCCGACGGTTTCGAGATCGCGTTCACCATGCCTGTCGATCGTAAAACTGGCGAAGACCCGGCTAGTTACAGCCTCAATAGCTTCACCTACAAGTACCACAGCACCTACGGCAGCCCCATCGAAGACGCCCGCACCGTACCCATCCGGGGCGTCATCCTGAGCGCCGACGGTCTCTCGGCCCGGATTGTGGCCGACACTACGCTGCGCGAAGGCTATATTCATGAAGTGAAAGCCGAGGGTGTCAAATCGGCTACGGGCGGGCTGTCGCTGCTGCACAACACCGGCTACTACACACTCAACGCCATTGCCCCTGGTGACCGCGCCAACGTACCGGCCCGCATGATGGCGTCGGCGAGCACCGCACCGATGGCCCACGACCACTCGGCTATGATGGCGAGCACCACGCCCGCTACCAACGCGAAGGGCGGTAAAGCCGCTGGCAAAGCGATTACGCCCGCCAAAAAGACGGTGGCCGCCGTAGCCGCCAAGCGCACGACGGAGCAGCCCGCCGACTGGACCAACGGCCCCGATCAGACGATCAGCATCGGCACCAAACCGGGCCTGAAATTCGATACGGAGCAGGTGGAAGTGAAAGCGGGTAGCCGGATCAAATGGGTCTTCAACAACAACGACGACATGCTCCACAACTGCGTGATTGTGAAGCCGGGTACGTCGGCGTCGGTGGGTGAGGCAGCCCTGAAGCTGAACCTCAACGGCGCGAAGCTCAACTACGTACCCAACTCGCCGAACGTGCTGTACCACACGAATATTCTGCAACCCGAATCGGCGGAGAGCATCTACTTCACCGCCCCCACCGAGCCCGGCAATTACCAGTTCGTCTGTACCTTCCCCGGCCACTCCATGTTCATGGTAGGTACGTTGCGCGTCGTGAAATAGGTAACAAATCCCAGCTACTCCCAAGGTCAGGCTCTTTTCAGATTATAGGCTGAAAGTGAGCCTGACCTTGGGAGTAGCTTTTGGCTAACAGAGTCGATTCCGACAGATTTCTTGCTGGGGAAAGTTACAGTCGTGAATAGCCCGATGCAGGTCGGTAAAACGTTATCATCAACTGGCTCTATCTTCACTGATGCTTCGGCCACCTAAACCGTGCTATTGACAGTTATCATAGCTGTATGAAGCCACCTCGTAGGTACGTTCGCTTGTCTGCTCGCCTGCTGACGTATAGCTACGGTCAACAGCCTGTACAGTTAATGGGAAGCCATTCCTGTTCTGGGTCGAACTAAACAGGATTTCCCGACTCTTGACGAAAGTACCGGCAGTGCCTTTTACGAAATAATGTACCTTCGACAACAAGCCCTGCCCTTCCCCTGTGCTGTTCAAGGGCGTTCGTAGTTCATCGGGCCACCCTTTAAAAAGGGAGGGAGCAGCTTCAGAAGTGAGCCTGCCGGTAGCATATTCATAAAGCATGTAATCGTACTGCGCGGAGCCTGAAAAATCAACGCGGGTGCGCCGCCCCTGACTATCGTATGTATAGGTTGTTGGGGTCTGAAGAGTGCTTTCCTTTACCAATCCGTTTTCAAACGTGTAAGGCTGAAAATCAAGGCGGGCAACCGTACTAATTTTATAGCCCGTCTGTAGCCCATTATTGAAGAAATAGGTTTCGATCTCAAAAGGGTCGGTTCTGGAAATCACAATACGCGTAAGCTTACCCGATCCATCGTACTCGTACGTGGTTGTTTGATCTATCTGCTGGCTAATTGATCCAGTACGTGTCGCCGTCGTTAAACGACCATTCACGTAGCCATAAACTTCGTTACTCAGGGGCCTGCTCTCGTTACTGATCATGTAGCCGTTGTTGTCGTAGGTATATTGGTTCGTGATCAAAGTTCTGCCTACCTGATTTTTGTAGATATCCAGTCGCCCGCCGACGTTATATACCCATTCTTCACTGCGGAAGAATGAGTTAACTAGATTGGCCGGTTGTGTAGCACTCGTCAGGCGGCAGGACAGGGGAGATGGGTTGTGGTCTGGTAGGCAACCTGTTTGGAGTATACCTAAACTAATAACTGCCAACAGTGTCGACAATTGGAAACCGTGAAGCTGACGCATAGCCTTGTGAGTATCTAAGTAGATGGCGACCGCCTCTGTTGGTTCAACCCAACGAGTAAGTATCGCACCCCGAAAGTTGAGATTTCTGTCCTAGCCTAACCATGATGGGTGTCCGATCACAACCTGATGTCGGTCATGTTCACTGCGTTACTCTATCGCGAAATAAATTTTAGTGCCTGTCTTCCGGCGTGATAACTGGTAGTTTTAGGTGGAAGCTGTCAGCCAAAATCTGCGTGATGATTGAAAAAGTGTAAGCGAAAGTCCGCTTCTATACAGGTCTGCATTGGTACGGAAATGGCGATTATTACCTGCTGATTACCTGGGCTGGCTAGCAATTTGTGAGAAGAAGCATTGTTGCAACTAAGTTGGTAAAACGATAACTGGCATTCGGATGCTGTATACGATCGACTCACTCGTCGCCGATTTTCAACGGAAAAAGAAGCTAAAATTCCTGTTCTTCTGGGGACATCAACCCGCCAAAAACGGGGAGCTAACAGCGTCATGCTTTAGCCAGTGGTGGGCATCTCCCTTTGAGGTTGAGGGTATACGGTATGCTACGGCTGAACACTGGATGATGGCTCAGAAGGCGGCCCTGTTCAATGACAACGACGCTTTCCAGCGAGTGATCGCTGCCAAATCACCCGGAGAAGCCAAACAGATTGGACGACAGGTACGTGGCTTCAATGATACGATCTGGAATGGCCGCCGGTATGATCTGGTCATGCAGGGTAATAAACACAAGTTCAGTCAGCACGAAACGCTCAAAACGTTTCTGCTCAATACGAATGATCGGGTGCTGGTCGAAGCAAGCCCTGTCGATCGTATTTGGGGTATCGGGCTGGCTGCTTCCGACGAGCGGGTTACCAACCCTGGTCAGTGGCAGGGGCTGAATCTGCTTGGGTTTGCCCTGATGGATGTGCGCGACCAATTGCGGCACGAGTAAGCTCGCTGGCTGGCCGTTGGTCAGCAATTTCTGGCTTTACCAGCTATCTTGCCCCCATGAATCGACTTATTCGCCTCGGTTTTTGGGGGCTTCTTGTTGTTGGGTTACTGGCCGTTTGGGAGCAGGTACGTACCGCCCCATTTATGGCCCGCTTCACCCGGCAACCCGACCAGACGACGCATAGTGTGGTGCTCGAACGCGTCACAGCGCTGGGCAAACTCGAACTGGTACGCTACACCTTCAAAGACATCGTGGAGCACGAGCAGGTTAATACCATTCTGCCCAATTCGCGGGCCGTGCTCATCATCGAAGGGGAGGCCGTCGGCTGTGTGGATCTCACCAAAATCACGCCCGACGACGTTATCACCCAAGGCGACTCGCTGACGCTGCGCCTGCCAGCCCCGGAGGTATGCGTCTGGAAAATCAATCATCAGCGGTCGCGGGTTTACGATACGCAGTACACGTTCCTGAACGAGGCGCAGCTGGTGAGCGATGCCTACCGCCGGGCCGAAGCGCAAGTAAAAGCCTCGGCGCTGCAAAGCGGCATTCTCGGCCAAACCCGGCAGAATGCGGTTACGCTATTACGCCCGCTGCTGGGCCAGCTAACCAAAAAGCGGGTAGGTCTTGTATTTCGATAGACCTGTTGCTAATTTTTCCGGACATACGCAGCCCGTCAATCAGGATTGCCGTATTCTTGCTAAGCGCCAGCCGATACAACCATGAACACGACCACCATTGCCCGCAATAGCCTGTTAATCGCCGAACCGTTTTTGGGCGATGCCAACTTCGAGCGAAGTGTGGTGGTTATCTGCGAGCATACCGAACACGATGGCACCTTTGGCCTAATTCTGAACCAGAGCACCACCCTGCACGTCAGCGACGTGATCGACGACGTCTACGCCGATATTCCGCTGTTTGTAGGTGGCCCCGTGCAGCCCGACACGCTGCATTACGTGCATCGGCGCCCCGACCTGATCGACAATTCGATTCCGCTGGGCGAGGGTATTTACTGGAGCGGTAACTTCGAGCAGGTGAAACAGGCGCTCAACATCGGCACGCTGACGGAAAACGACGCCCGCTTTTTCATCGGGTATTCGGGCTGGGAGGCGGGCCAACTGAGCCGCGAACTCGACGAGAAAACCTGGATCATCACCCAGACCGACGGGAATTTCCTGTTTGACACGCCCGCCGATCAACTCTGGCGCGGCATCCTGAAACGCATGGGCGGGCAGTACAAAGTACTCTCCAATTACCCCGTCGATCCCAGGCTTAACTGACACTAGTTTACAGGTTTACCATCCTCTGTCTTCTGTTTACTGTTAGCGGGCGCCTGCTTATTCCGGCGCCAGCCAACAGAAGACGGAAGACAGTGAACGGGAAACGTGTAAGCTATGAACGGTTTTTTAACCAACTTTGTCGTACCGTTCGCCAACGTCCGGCGTTCTATAAGGGTCTGGGAAGGGAGCCCAAGGTTCACTGGCTAACGTAACAGGCTATTACTGGCCGAAACGTTGATCATTGACCGGTGAACTTTACCCTCTTTTCCCAGAGCTAACGTCTTCTTAAATGCGTATCCATCAAGTAGTTATTTATGCGTTGAGTGTGTGCCTGCCGCTAGGTACGTTGGCGCAGACCACGCCTGGCGACTCACTCCCCGTCGCCCCGTCCGCGCAACCCGGTATCACCATTCCGCTCCAGGCTTCTGCCGCTGTTCCTGAAACCGACCCCAGCCCCAAGCAGGCCCGGCCCGAACGAAAAGGGCAATACGCACCCGGCGGCTATGGCCCTAGTGCGCTGCTCTACACTGGTCATTTTGGCGTGAAAGCCGGTGCACAACTCACCAGCGCGCCCATCACGGGCGTATCGCCGAGCATCGAAAAGCGGGATCTGGACATTCACCTTGGGGTGCTGTATCGGTACCGGTTCAGCAAGTTTGTGATTCAGCCCGAACTGCTTTACCAGATCAAAGGCGGTAACTACCAGCGCCTGCAAATCGGGTCGTCTAACCGGGCAACGATCGAGAACAATTTTAACTACATAAGCCTGCCCATCATGCTCGGGTACATCCCCGTCGAAGGGCTGACAATTCAGGCCGGGCCCGAATTCAGCTGGCGCATCGAAACGACCAACGGGCCGCAGAGTAGCCGCGACGCGGGCATTGCGCTTGGGGTTCACTACGATTTCCTCGACATGCTCGATAAGTTCAGCCTGAATATTCGCTACGTCTACGGGCTGACTAAAATCCCCGAAACCGTTAACAGTACCCTTCAGAACCGCGCTTTCCAGGTAGGGGTGGTGTATAACTTTTACAAAAAATGAGGAATGATGAGTGATGAATAGGCTGGATCAGGCTTGTCATCGCTCATCATTCCTCATTCCGCCTTCATTCTATGCTTTCCGACTTTGGTATCATGCTGCTGTTCATTCTGACCGCGTTCGCGTTCATTGTGGGCATATTGCTGTTCGGGAAGCTGCTCCGCCCCGACCACCCCAACGAGGAGAAACTGACCACCTACGAGTCGGGCGAAGAGCCGGTCGGCAACGCGGGTATTCAGTTTAATCCGCGTTTCTACGTAGTGGCGCTGGTGTTTGTGCTGTTCGATGTCGAATTGGTTTTCCTGTTTCCGTGGGCGACCGTTTTCGCGCAGCCTACCCTCATTGCCGAGACCGACGGCCTGTGGGGCTGGTTCACGCTCACTGAAGTTGTGTTGTTCGTCGTGATTCTGGCCGTTGGACTAGCCTACGCCTGGGCGAAAGGCTATCTGGATTGGGAAAAACCCCAGCCGCAGATCCCGACCGTTGCGAGCAACGTACCCAGCCAACTCTACGAGCAGATCAACCAGAAGTACAGCGGACGAAAGCCTTGACCAGAAACGCTGGCGCTTGTTGACCCCAAAAAAAAGCCTTCCGGGTACGTAGCAATGGCTACTCCCGGAAGGCTTTTTACGTTACTACTCGCTGCTATTGACTCCTTAGGGAAGTGGCGAGGCCAACGCTAGAAGAACAGAATGCGAATGGTGAACGGACTGCTGCCGTACAACACCTGATCATTGACCGAATTGACTGAATAACTGACGTTGTACAGAAACGACAGGTTGGCCGCGAAGAGTCGGCCGATGGGCTGCGAGTAGGTAGCCCCCAGCCAGGTAGCCGTTGATGAACCCGTAGTACGCCCAGCCACGGTCAACTGCCCCGATGTGCTGAACGACCGCTGATCTAGCTCAACGTGGGCGTACAGGTTCGGCAGAATGTTTGGAATGAACTCATACATGCCGAACAGCCGCCCTGAATACTGGTTCAGGTTGCCGCCGTAGAAGTTCTTCCAGTTGGTATACGTGTAGCCCGCGCCAATACCAGCGACAAAATGCTCGGTGACCTGATAGGCCACCACTGGCGAGACACCAATGCTGAAGGGGTTAAATGAAAGCGCTGAAATGCCGCCCCCATAACGCAGGCGATCTTTAAAGGGCAACGGATTGCCTTCCGGGGTTTGCGATTTCAGCGGAGCCTGCCCCTGGTCGCGGCGTTCTTCGGGGTCTTCGGTGATCTGACCGAAAGCCACGCTAGACGATAACAAGGCAAAGAGCAGCAAAAAACGATGGATATGTTTCATGGATTTGTGCAATGGATAAAAAACAGTCTAAATAACGAAACGGGTACTAGCTTTCGCATTAGCAGCCCCTTAAAACACGAACTCTTTCACGTCGGGGTCATTGAGCATGCGCTTGATGCATTTTTCATGCGCTTTTTCGGGGCCCGACACCTTCCAGCGCCCGATCATCTGCGTACCAATACGCTGTTGAGGGCCCCGGCGTGGCGACAGCCCGCAATCAATAAACGCCTGCTCGTATTTGTTCAGCGTCTTGTTCTGGTAGGTCGTTACGACTTTGTATTCGCGGGTCTGGTTAAGGCGCGTGATGGTGTACGACAACCTGGCCAGCAGCAGCAACGACCCCATGATGATGCCGAAGCCAGCCAGCGCAATGTCGTAATGGCCGGAGCCGATACTCATGCCGAGGGCCGATACCGCCCAGACGGTGGCGGCCGTAGTAAGGCCTTTCACGCGGCTTTCTTCTTTGTAGATGATGCCCGCGCCCAGAAAGCCGATGCCATTCACGATGTTGGCCGCAATGCGGTCGCCCCCGAGCCGCGTAGAGAGCATGGTAAACAGCGTGGCACCCACGCAGATCATGATCATGGTGCGGAAACCCGTGGCTTTCGAGCGGTACTCGCGCTCGGCACCGATCAGCCCCCCTGCGGCGAGGGCGAGCAACAAACGATAGAGATCTTCCAGGTAAAAATTCATGCCATCGAAAAAGCGGAAACGCCGTAAATGGCTAACACCAGATCAGACCCAAAAAGTCCGGCGGGGGTTTGAAAGCCAGGTTTAGCCTGCCCCTGTACTACGTTTCGGACAATCGTCAGCGCGGCCAGCGCCGTCAGTTCATAACCGTCGGGGCCGGTCAGGCGAGCCGTTACGGTTTGGCCGGCGGCGTTGCCTACCCGGCCCCAGACCTGCGTTTTGGCGCGGCTGCGTTTGGCTTCGTCGGGTCCCGTAACACGCTGGGTGATCTGCCCCTGAATCAACCGACGTACCCAGCCCTGCCGCAGCAGCCAGCCCAGGTAATTGCCCGCCCGCGCCAGCCGGATCGCCGTTGGGTCGGCGGCCATAAACGTCTCGATGTTGGGAATGCCGGTGGTGTAATAGGCCGTCGACACGTCGCCCCACGGAATGCTCATGCAGGGCAGGGTTTGGCCGTTGGCGAACGTCACGTCGAGCACCCGATGGGCATAAGGCACAGCTTTGAGCTTGCCCTGCTCGCGCACCAACCCGCCCGTGCCGAGGTTATCGGCGGCCGTTTGCGCTGTACCGTGGGACACACTTCCGCCTTCGTTGGCAAAGGCTAGTTGCAGGTACGTGGCATCGGGTAGGCGGTCGTACAGGAACCGCGCCATGCAGTCAGTCGGGACCACGTCGAACCCCACGCCCGACATCAGCATAACGCCCTTTGCTTTGGCCTGGGCATCGAGGGACGCCCCCTGCTCAAAGACCGCCACTTCGCCGGTGATGTCGAGGTAATGAACGCCATTGCGCAAACAGGCCTGCTGCATGGGCATGGCCGTTTTTGAGAAAGGCCCGGCGCAGTGCAACACCACCGGCACATCGCGCATGGCGTTGTTGAGGGCGATGGCGTTGGTCAGGTCGGCCACGCGGTAGGAGAGGCCAAATTCGCTGCCCAGCGCCCGCAGTTTGGTCTCGTCGCGCCCGCACAAAATGGGCTTGAGACCAAACGGGGTCACTTTTTCCAGAATCAGGCGGGCGGTGTAGCCCGTGGCTCCGTAGAGCAGAAACGCGTTGTCCATAAGCACCGCAGGATGAAAATTCGGTGCAAGGTATCAGTTCCGGCTCAACCAGCTAAATACCGCCGCCGTAACCAGCCCACCCACCGCATACCAGGTGATCGTCAGTGCGGCCGTGGTGGCGGTGTGCCGAACGGGTTCGTCGCCCAGCCCCAGCGGCTCGGCCAGCGTAACGGCCCCGGCTCCCGCCAACGTACCCAGCACAGCGCCCATCGGCAGCGCCGCTTTGGGTGATACGGTGCCAATCAGACTGTAATACAGGGCGTTAGAAGTAAGGTCGCCCGCCAGCGCGGCAGCGTAGAGCGACTTGCCCGTGGGCGTGGGTACGTTGGCCGCTTTGGTTAGCTTGATGATACCGCGTTTACCCAGCTTATCCACGCGGGGCGCTTCGGGCGTAAACTGCCGGACGGTTTCGTGCAGGGCATTGAGGGCAACGGCCCCCGCCAGGCCACTCAGCAGGGCATTCGAGAAAGTAGTCATATCAGTACGTATGCTTTTCGCTATAACTTGTTTGCGCCGGAAGTGGCTGTTTTGCTTAGGCTAGCCCGCCCGCCGTCGTCTACCATCCCGACTCATGGCTCATCGCTCCTTTTCCCGCCGTCAGGCGCTTGCTACCCTTGGCACTGCCGCTCTTGGCACCCCCGCTCTTGCTCGCTCAGGTACGTTGCCCGCCGTGGCTACTTCCCCTTTCGCGCCGTCGCTGGCGCCCAAAGCGCCCTTTACGCTCTGCCTCAATATGAGCACGATCATGGGGCATAAGCTGGGGTTTGCCCGCGAACTCGAAACGGCCGCTAAAGCGGGTTTTGAGTCGGTCGAAATCTGGGTGAACAGCTTGCAGGAATTCCTGAAGACGAATTCGCCATCCCAAGCCCGGTTGCGCCTTACCGATTTGGGGCTGACGGCCGAAAACGCCATTGGCTTTGCACCCTGGATTGTCGATGATACTGCCGCCCGCCAGAAAGGCCTCGATCAGATGAAGCGGGAAATGGAACAACTGGCGCAGATCGGCTGCAAGCGGGTAGCGGCCCCGCCGGTAGGTGCTCAAACGCCCGACGCCCCCCTGCTCGATCTGCACCGGGTGGCCGAACGCTACCACGCCCTGCTCGAACTGGGCAAGCAGATGGGCGTAACGCCTCAACTCGAACTGTGGGGCTTTGCCAAAAACCTCAACCGGCTCTCCGACGTGCTGTTTGTGGCTGCTGAAGCGAACCACCCCAACGCCCGGCTGCTGCTCGACATCTATCACCTTTACAAAGGCGGCTCGGGCCTGACGGCTCTGCCCCTGGTGGGCAAACCGGCCGTCGAGGTGTTTCACGTCAACGATTATCCGGCCACGCTCACGCCCGCTCAGATTACCGATGCCGACCGCGTTTTTCCCGGCGACGGCGTAGCGCCCATCCGCGACGCGCTGGCGATGATCAAAAACCCCGACCGGCCCGTGGTGCTCTCGCTCGAAGTTTTCAACAAAGGCTATTACGCCCAGCCCGCCGACGTAGTTGCTAAAACGGCCTACCAGAAAATGCGCGCGCTGATTAGCTGATGAATGGATAGTGGATAATGCACAATGAATGATGTGTAGTGGGGACGATGATAGCATGAGGATAACGGCGTAGAACCATTGTACATCGTTCATTGTACATTGTACATTACCCTTTTTGCATTATGACCCGCTTATCCGTCAACATCAACAAAATCGCCACGATTCGTAACGCCCGCGGCGGCAACAACCCCAATCTGGTGCAGGTCGCGCTGGATTGTGAACGGTTTGGGGCACAGGGCATCACCGTGCACCCGCGCCCCGACGAACGCCACATCCGATATCAGGATGTGCTCGATCTACACGCGGTCGTCACGACGGAGTTCAACATCGAAGGCAACCCCGATGAACGGTTCATCGAACTGGTCAAACGGGTAAAACCCGCGCAGGTAACCCTTGTGCCTGACGCCCCCGACGCCATCACGTCCAATGCCGGCTGGGACACCATTCGCCACGCCGATCACCTGCGGCGCCTCATCGACACGTTCAAGGAAGACGGTATTCGGGTGTCGATTTTCGTGGATGCCGACGAACGGATGGTGGAAGGCGCCAAAGCTGTCGGGACCGACCGCATCGAACTCTACACCGAGCCCTACGCGACCCAGTATCCGTCCGATCGCGAAGCAGCCGTTGCACCCTTTGTGCAGGCGGCCCGGAAGGTGCAGGAATTGGGGTTGGGTCTCAACGCGGGCCATGACCTAAGTCTGGAAAACCTCCGTTTCTTCGCCAGCAACGTACCTGGCCTGCTGGAAGTATCGATCGGGCACGCCCTCATCTGCGACGCGCTTTATTTCGGCCTGGAAAATACCATTCAGCTTTACCGGCGTGAATTAACGACTGCGGAATAATGCCACTTGCTGTCGACGACTTCCTGAATCAGGGCCAGACACTGCCCGTGCTCGACGTACGTTCGCCGGGGGAGTTCGCCCACGCCCACATACCCGGTGCCGTAAACATGCCCCTGTTCGACAACGCCGAACGGGCCGAAATCGGCACCATCTACAAACAGGTGGGGCGCGATGCCGCCGTGTTGCGCGGGCTGGAACTGGTGGGTCCCAAAATGGCTGATTTCGTGCGGCAGGCGCAGGCCCTTAACCCGGCCGGGCGCGAGGTACTGGTGCATTGCTGGCGCGGTGGCATGCGATCGGGCTCGATGGCCTGGCTGCTCAACACGGCGGGGATTCGGGCGCAGACGCTGGAAGGAGGCTACAAAGCCTACCGCAACACCGTACTGACCGGTCTGGCGCAGCCGAGGCAGGTGCTGGTGTTGGGCGGAAAAACGGGTTCGGGCAAAACCGACGTGCTGAAACAACTGGCCGCGCTGGGCGAACAGGTGATTGATCTGGAAGGGCTGGCGCACCACAAGGGGTCATCTTACGGGGCCATTGGCCAACTACCCCAACCGTCGACGGAGCAATACGAGAATCGGGTATTCGACCACTACCGCCACCTCGATCCGACGAAGCGGGTGTGGATCGAAGATGAAAGTCGTAGTGTGGGCAAATGCTTCGTGCCGATGTCGCTCTGGCAGCAGATGCAGACGGCTCCGGTCGCGTTTATCGACGTACCCAGAGCCGTGCGCGTGGAGCGACTGGTGCGCGAATACACGGGTATCGACCACACGCTGCTGGTCGAAGCGACCGAACGGATTCGGAAGCGGCTGGGCGGGCAGGCTTACAAAGACGCCATCGACGCCTTGAATCGGGGCGATTACGCCACCGTGGCCGACCTCACGCTTAACTACTACGACAAGGCCTATTTGCATAGCCTTAATCAGCGCGACAAAAGCAGTGTTTCGCCCATACCTATCGCCACCGACGATCCCACCCAAACTGCCCAGAAATTAATCGCCTGGGCTGATGCGAACGTACCTAACGGAGTGTTTCCGTAAGCCTTGAAACTCTTTCCAATGCAAGAGGTCCCCGGTGGTTGCCAGGGACCTCTTGCGTATCAATCCAACGCTAAAAACTAGTTGGCCGGGTCGGCGGGGGTGCTGGTATTGTTGTCGCGCTCGACGCGGGGATACGGCATGAAATTTCGGTTGCGTTCGCTACCCGTAGCCCCCGGCCCTGGGCGTCCAAACCGACGGTTGTCTTCCAGGCGGAATCCTTGATACGCCAGCTCGACGTTCCGGTTCCGCAGGATTTCGAGTAGCACGGCGTCGGCTGTCTGGGCACCCGAATAGGCCGGTAACCCGGCGCCGACATTGAAGGCATCCTGGGCGGCGGTCTTAGTCAGCACTTTGTTCAGTTGCGCAACGGCGTTACCTAAATCATTCTTACGGGCGTAAGCTTCGGCCTGAATCAGGAGCATTTCACCGGGCAGGTAGACCGGAACGGCGGTGCCGTTGGCGGTGTAAAAGCCCGTGCCGAGGTTCAGCGTCGAAACGGGCGTTTGCCGGATGTACACGGCCAGCCGTTTGTCGCCTGCTGCCGGCGCCAAAGCCCCCGATAGGCCCAGCACACTGTTGGTCGGTTCGATTACGTTGACGTTACCGAAGGCCGTGAAAAACACCGGGTTGCGGTTGGTATCGTCGAAATTGAAGACCGATCGCTTGGTCAGGTCGACCTTGGCGGCGGCGGCAATGGCTTTGTCGTAGTCACCGGCCAGCAGGCTGTAGCGGGCAATCAAGGCCTGTAGTGTATTGGGAATGTCGATACCGGCCACGATTTTGCTCGAAAAATTGGCCGAAACCGGTGCCGAGGTTACCTGCGCAGCGGCGGCCTCCAGCCCACTGACAGCCTCCCGAAACACCTGCACCCGATCAACGAACGGCGCATTGTCGCCCACCTGCACCGGCACAGACTGGTAGAACTGCGCCAACGTACCCAGCGACAAGGCCCGGAAGATGGCGGCGTAGGCCTGAATGCCGCTTTTCGTGCCGGCGTCGCCCACCACGCCCAGGTTGCTCAGCACCAGGTTGGCGTTGGCCTTCACTAGATTACACTGCGTCCAGAGCGTGCGCAGCACCCCGTTCGTGTTGTTGATGTTGGCCTGTCCCTGGCTCAGGGCCAGTTCTTCCGAGTTACCGGCGTTTTTCACGAGCAATTCGTTCGTCGTCAGGCCACCGGCGGCCATCGCCGTGTAAATCACGCTGGCCGCGCCCCCCGTCGAGTACCGGTACTGAAGCGCATTGCAGACCGTGATGAGGCCATCGGCTGAGCCGGTAACCTGCGGTTGGACGGCGGCGCTGGGGTTCAGGTACGTTTGCTGGCAGCCGCTAACGCCCAGCAGGAAAGCTGTGGTGGAAGCTATGGTGAAAGCCCCGTTGAGCGAGCGAAGAAAGGAAGATCGTTTCATGATGTCTTGGGGTTAGAAATTGGCCGTCACTTTAAGCTGATACGTGCGCGGGATGGGTACGTTCCCAAAGTCGACGCCCCGGAACAGGTCGTTGGATCCACCCGCATTGGTCTCGGGGTCGAAGCCGTTGTATTTATCCCACGAAATCAGGTTGCGACCCACCAGCGCGATGTTGATGTTGTTGACGCCTTTGATCAGTTCGGGCAGGTTATAGCTAAGCGACAGCTCGCGCAGTTTGGTAAACGAGCCGTCGTCGATTCGCCACTCCTGCATGTTGTAGATGGCGAAGATGTAGCCGCGTTTCAGGTCGCCGGTTAGTTCGCGGGCGGCAAAATCGCCTAGTCCCACGCCCTGCCGGGTCCGTTTGTCGGCGTTGAAAATGTCGAAGCCCTGCACCGTTTCAAACAACACGTTCAGCCCCAGTTTTTTGTACGTCAGCTTGGTACCAAACGAGCCCGTCCACTTCGGATTGGGGTTGCCGATGATGATGTTGGCCGTTGGTCGCCCCGCCACCTCGACCTGCCCATCCGACGTGCGGGCGGGTACGTAATCGACCGAACCTACTGCCTGCGATACGGCCCGTTCTGACTGCGGGAAGCCATCGACCGTGTTGATGAGCGTACCATCGGCGCGACGGGCATAGCCTGTTCCGAAGAAAACACCCACCGGCTGCCCCTGCAACAGCGTTACGGGTGCCCCCGCCACGTTGTCGATGGTGATGATGGGGCTACCCAGCGAGAGCACCTTGTTGCGGTTGCGGCTGAAAATGGCCGTTACGTCCCACGTGAAGTTAGGCAGGCTGATGGGCGTCGCGTTGACCATCAGTTCGATACCTTTGTTTTCCATCGTGCCCACGTTGGTAACGATGCTCGTACCACCCGTGGTAGGGGCGAGATCGCGTTGCACCACCAGGTCGCTGATCTGCTGATTGTAGGTTGTGAAGCTCAGGTTGACGCGGTTATCGAGCAGGCCAATGTCGACCCCGGCTTCAAATTCGGTCATGCGCTCGGGCCGAACGAGGGGGTTGGCCAGCTGCGCACCCGGTACGAGCGTGTTTTTGCCCAGATACCCACCCGCCGGTGGCGCAAACTGATAGAACCGGCTGTAGCTGCCTACCCCCGACAGGTTGCCCGCTGCCCCGTAGCTGGCGCGCAGCTTCAGTTCTGACATGGTTTTGCTAAACGCCAGATTCTTCCAGAAATCGAAGTCCGACACGATTACCGAGCCACTCAGCTTCGGGTACGTCTGATTAATTACCGACGGATCAAACTTCGACGACTGATCGACCCGCACGGCGGCCGTCAGGTAGGCCATGTACTTGTAGCCCAGCGTAGCCTGCCCGAAGTAACCGCCCAGGTTGAAGCGGTCGAGGCTGTACGTCGTGATGTAGCTGTTGGTCGCCCCGCTGACGGTTTCGATAAACGGCGTAATCCCCTGCCCCTGCGCCACCGAGTAATCAGAGCGGAAATACTGGTAGTTATAGCCGACGATGGCGTTCAGGGACAGGCTTTTGCCGAGGCTCCGTTCGTAGGCGGCGGTTAGGTCAGCGTTGTACTGGAAAACGGCGTTGTTACCCGTGGCGGCAAACCCCTGCGGAAAGAGGTTGGCGCCCAAGGCTGCCTGCGCCACGTAGGGGTAAGGCCGGATGTAGTTCTGGCCCACCTGCCCGTAGGCATCAATACCCAGAATGCCCTTAATCGTCAGCCCGGCAAACGGCGTGGCGGTCAGTTGCAGGTCGCTGATGGCGCGGTTGGTCGACTGCGTAAACTTCATGTCTTCGATGGTCGAGAGCGGATTGACCCGCGGCCCCTCCACCGCTTTCAGGTTACCTTCCGAGTCGCGTTGGGTGATATCATAAATGTTGTTGACAATGTTGACCGAGTTAATAGGGCTGTAGAACACATTGCCATTGGCTTTCTCATTGGAAAAGCTGTTGACATACTGCAATCCCAGCGAGGCGTTGAGCCAGGGAGCCAGCCGCTGATCGATCCGGGCGCGCACGTTGTAGCGGGTGAAGTCGGTGCCTTTGACAATCCCCTGATTGGTCATCTGGCCCAGCGACATAATGTATTTGGTGTTCTCACTCCCGCCCGATACCGACAGCGCGTTTTCGGTACCGTAGCCCGTCTGGAAAATCTGGTCGAAGTAGTTGTAGCGGGGTACGTTGTCGACCACGTTCGAGAGCAGTTGGTTAGTGCTGCCGTCGCGGTAGATGGTAGCAAACGTGCTGGCTGGGTTCAGCTTTAGCGCGTCGTCGCGCAGGGTCTGCGAGTTGAACGTCTGGATGGTGTACAATCGCTGCTGGGTGTTGCCGAAGGTCTTGTTGACCATGTTGACCGGTACCGATTTGCGCAGTTCGTTCATGCTGAACGACGTACTGAACGTAAAGCGGGGTGTACCCGCTCGGCCGCGTTTGGTTGTAATGAGCACCACGCCGTTGGCCGCCCGCGAGCCATATTGAGCCGCCGCCGCCGCCCCGTTGATCACGTTCAGGCTTTCGATGTCGTTCGGGTTGATGTCGGCCAGACGGTTCTGCCCGGCGTTGGCCGAGCCAATCTGCGAACCCGCCGCCAGTTGCGAGACGTTGGCGCTCTGGTTCGAGACAATCACCCCATCGACGATGTAAAGCGGGTCAGACGACCCCGACAGCGATTTAATGCCCCGCAGCCGCACCGAGATCGAGCCCGCCGGATCGCCGGAGTTCTGCACGATCTGCGCGCCCGGCACCTTGCCCTGTAGCGAGTTGAGCAGGCCGCTCGTGCCCGACTGCGCCAGGTCAGACGCTTTTACCGTGCTGATCTGGTTGCCCAGCTCCCGCTTCGGGGCCGAGATCGTCGAGGCAATCACCACCACCTCGTTGAGCGTGCCATTGGCGTCGGCCAGACGGGCGTTGATGGTTAGGTTGGCGTTGCCCGTCAGCACCAGATTTTCCTGAATAGAAATGAACCCCACCGATGAAAACACCAGCCGTCGTACGCCCGTGGGGGCTTCAAACGAGAGTTTGTAAGAACCATCGAGCGTAGTGATCGTCCCGATTGGTTCATCACTCAGGCGGACGGAAACCCCGGATAGCGGCTGCCCGTTGAAGTCGGTTACACTGCCTTTGATAGTATATTTCGTGACACTCTGCGCCAGCGCCATCGGGGTGGCGAGCAGCAGGCACAGAAACCACAGAAGCCACCGCTGCAAACGGTGGCTGCACGTCGCGTAGGCGTGTTTCATGGTAGGTTGTTTGGTTGTTATAGTTTGGGTATGGCCCGCAAATTAGCAGTCGCAGCCGAAAAACATAAGGAACTAACCTGCGGGAAATAATTAAGTACAAGTTGCTAAAGCGGACGGCCAACGTACCCAAGCGCTTAGTAAGTAGCAGATTCTTCGCAATCAGGTAGTTACCGCTTGGCTTACTGATAGCCTAGTTTTGTTACTGCAAAGCTCAGCCGACCTCGTAACGTCCTGGATTATGCCGAGTATGGAGAGATGAATGAGCGGGTTGAGCGAGATAATTACTTAGCGCCGGTAGGCATGAGCTTTTACGCGTAACCGGATCAGGCCGTAGCGTAGTAGGCCAGATTAATGATCAATCATTGATGTACGCCAAACTCAATAGCTTCTGGGGGTGTTGAGGAGCCATATAATTGCTTCAAAAACAAACCCATTGCCCGACGCGTTAATCACGCCCGCCTGATTGTCGGCAATACCGATAAAGTTTTAGTGTTTATCTTGAACACTGGACGTTTTTTCCTACTTTTGCGCCTCAAATTGCAACTTGTATGAGCAAGAAGAACACGGGTTTAGAGTTCATTGAAGACCCGGATGCGTTGGCCGGTAAACTAGAGAAGGCTGAAGATTTTTTTGAGACAAACCGCAACCTCATCTTCGGGGTGATCGGTGCGTTGGTGCTGGGCGTGGCTGGTTTCTTCGGGTATCGCTACTTCAAGAGTGTACAGGATGAAGAAGGACAGAACAAACTGTTTGCCGCCGTGTACAAGTTTGAACAGGACTCGCTGAAGGCCGCGTTGAGCGGTACAAAGCAGTATCCCGGTCTGGTGGCCGTTGCAGATGATTACAGCGGCACGAACGCGGGTAATCTGGCGCATTTCTACGCGGGTGCTGCCCTGCTGAAAGACGGCAAGTATGACCAGGCCATCGAACAGCTGGAAGATTTCAGCTCGTCGGATCTGTTGGTGCAGGCTCGTGCCTATGCGCTGATCGGCGATGCCTACATGGAAAAGAAAAGCTTTTCTGAAGCGGCCGACTATTACCAGAAAGCGGCCGACTATAAGCCAAACAAGTTCTTCACCCCGGCTTACCTGATGAAGCTCGCCGTGGCGTATGAGCAGGCGAAAGACAATGCCAAGGCAATCGAGACGTACCAGCAGATTCTGGACAAGTATGCCGATGCGGCCGAGGCGGCTAATGCCAAAAAATATAAATCCCTGCTCGAAGCGCAAAGCGGCGAGTAGTCAACCGAGTACGTAATTACGTATGAAAAAGGGACGAAGCCGTGAATCGGGTTCGTCCCTTTTTTAGTTTGATAGGCGACGTACCTGAGCCTGCTGCACAACGACAGGCTCAGGTACGTCGACAAACGTCAGACAGCAACTTGTAAACGCCCAACCAATCCATGTCTTCTGCCGATAAGAACCTCAGTGTTTTCAGCGCTGAAAACCTGCCCACCATCAGTCAGCATCGGTTTGCGCTGATCGTCGCCGAATGGAATACCGACGTTACAGAAGCCCTTTTTCAGGGGGCCTACGATACGCTGTTGCGGTATGGCGCCCAGCCCGAAAACCTCGTCCGGGGCAACGTACCTGGCAGTTTTGAACTGACGACCGCCGCGCTTTGGTACGCGCAACGCGCCGACATCGACGCGGTGATCTGCCTGGGCTGCGTGATTCAGGGCGAAACCAAGCACAACGACTATATCAACCACGCCGTCGCGCAGGGGTTGACCAACGTATCGCTAAAAACCGGTAAGCCCGTCATCTTCGGCGTGCTGACCCCCAACACCCAGCAGCAGGCCCTCGACCGGGCGGGCGGCATCCACGGCAACAAAGGCGACGAAGCCGCCATCACCGCCATCAAAATGGTGGGCCTAAAGAGTGAACTAGCGAAAGAGTAAAAGAGCGAATAGCCCTGCGTCAGCACCGTTCTTTTGTACGTAACAGGGCTACCGCCAATCGCTCTACTCGTCTACTCACTCGTTCACTCTCTCATTCTTTCACTCTTTACTATATGCACGTCTGGAAATTCGGTGGTACCTCGGTGGGGAAGCCTGAGCGGATGCATTCCATCCGGAACCTGATTACATCTGAGTCAAACCGTAAGGTGATTGTTTTGTCGGCGCTGTCGGGCACGACCAACGCGCTGCTGTCGATTGGCGAATCGCTGAAAAGCGGTCAGCACGACGAAGCGTCGGAGAAGATCGAACACCTCAAAGCCCACTATGACACGTTTCTGCGCGACCTGTTCAAGACATCAGACGGGCTGGCGGCGGGGCAGCGGGTGGTCGAAAATGAGTTTTCGTTTATCCGGTCGCTGACCAAGATCCGGCCGTTCACGCTGAAGCAGGAGAAAGAACTCGTGGCCGAGGGCGAACTGCTGAGCACGCAGATGTTTGCGGCGTATCTGGCCGAAGAAGGTGTATCGTCGGTGTTGCTGCCCGCGCTGGAGTTCATGCGGATCGACGCCGATAACGAACCCGAACTGGGCCTAATCGAGCAGAATCTGCGCCAGATGCTCCGCGACCACGAAGACAAGCAGATCATCGTGACGCAGGGCTTCATCTGCCGGAACCCACGCGGCGAAGTCGATAACCTCAAACGCGGTGGTTCCGACTACACGGCCTCGCTGATCGGGGGCGCGATCCGGGCCGACGAAATCCAGATCTGGACCGACATCGATGGGATGCATAATAACGACCCGCGCATCGTGAAAAAGACCTTTCCGATTCGGGAACTGACGTTTGAAGAGGCGGCCGAGCTGGCTTACTTCGGCGCCAAAATCCTGCACCCCAGCACCATCACGCCGGCCAAACTGCGGGGGGTACCCGTGCGTCTGAAAAATACGATGGACCCCGACGCGCCAGGTACGTTGATTGCCGACCGCACCAGTCCAACGGCCGCTGCGGATGACGATCAGGTATTCAAGGCCATAGCTGCCAAAGACGGGATCACGGCGCTCTACATCCATTCAACCCGAATGTTGAACGCCTACGGGTTCCTGCGCCGTATTTTCGAGATCTTTGAGAAGTACAAAACGCCCATCGACCTGATTGCTACGTCGGAAGTGTCGGTGTCGGTCACAATCGACAATACCGATAACCTGGCGGCCATTCAGGAGGAGTTGGGCAAATTCTGTGAGCTGGAAGAACCTGACTACGACCAGACGATCGTCTGCATCGTGGGGAATTTCAGTTCCGATCAGCCCGATATTGCGGCGCGAGTGCTGAACGCCATGAAAGGCATTCCAATTCGGATGATTTCGTACGGCGGCACCGAGCACAACATTTCGTTGCTGATGCACGGCCGCTATAAAAATGACGCCCTAAACGCGCTGAACTCCGGGCTGTTTGGGCTGTAGACAAATGAAGTATCGATAAACCTATAAGGTTTTAAAAACCTTATAGGTTTGCAAAAAAAAACATGACCAGGCAGGCCTTCATACAAGCGGTAAAGCAGGTGATCCAACAGATCGATCCTCAAGCGGAGGTATGGCTGTTTGGCTCGCAGGCCCGAGGCGATGCCCGCCCCGACTCCGATTGGGATTTCCTGATGCTGACGGATATGCCGGTCGATCGGCGGTTTAAATATGCCGTTTGGGATCGGTTGAATGACCTCGAATTGGATGCCGAACGAGTGATCAGTACACGGATTCACAACAAGACACAGTGGCACCAATTGGCGGTAACAGATTTATACCAGACTGTGCAGCAGGAAGGTAAGAGGCTATGAGAAAAAGCAAAGCGGAAACGATTGCTTATCGGCTGGCTAAGGCTAGGCAGGACCAAGCCGATGCGGGAACCTTGAGCACCGTCGGAAGCTGGAATGGGGCCGTAAACCGGCTTTATTACGCCGCGTTTCATGCCGTCTCTGCTTTACTGTTGCAACAGGATATTGTCGTGAAATCGCATGTTGGTGCCAAGGGATTGTTTGAGCTTCATTTTATTAAAACAGGAAGGATAGACAGAAAATGGTCGAAATTTTATACTCGACTTTTTGAGAATCGCAACGACAGCGATTACGAAGACTTTGCTGTCTTCACGGCTGATGATGTGTTGCCGCTGATTCCGGAAACTGACGAACTTATCGGGCTGATCAACGCCCTGATTCAAGAGAACTAATGCTACAAATACCCTTCATCCGCGACAACAAAGACGTAACACTGGCGGGGTTACGCAAACGGAATTTTCCCAACGCCGAGACCCTTGTGGAGCAACTGCTGACGCTTGATCAGCAACGCCGCGACACGCAGAAGACGCTCGACGACACGCTGGCCCGGCAAAACGCGCTGGCGAAAGAGATCGGTCAACTGATGAAGAGCGGGCAGAAAGAAGCCGCCGACGCCGCTAAGGCCGAAACGGCAACGCTCAAATCACAATCGAAAGAGCTGGGCGATCAACTGGCCGAGTTGGAGCAGCAAGTGCAGGCGTTGCTCGTAACACTGCCCAACCTGCCTCACAGCAGCGTGCCCGAGGGCCGCTCGGCCGACGACAACGAAGTGGTGCTGGAATGGGGAGAGAAACCGTCTTTGCACGAAGGCGCTCAACCACACTGGGAGTTGATCAAACGCTTCGGCCCGAACGGTGGCCCGATGATCGACTTTGAATTGGGCAATAAGATTTCGGGCGCGGGCTTTCCGGTCTACAAGGGCAAAGCCGCCCGGCTGCAACGGGCGCTGATCAATTTCTTCCTGGATCAGGCGATGGCCGCTGGGTACGTTGAAGTACAGCCACCGATTGTCATCAACGAAGATTCGGGCTTCGGAACGGGCCAACTGCCCGACAAGGAAGGGCAGATGTACTACGCCCCCGCCGACGGCCTGTACCTGATTCCGACGGCCGAGGTGCCCATTACCAACCTGTACCGCGACGTGATGGTGACCGAGACCGACCTGCCCATCCAGAACGTGGGCTACACGCCCTGTTTTCGGCGCGAGGCAGGCTCTTGGGGCGCGCACGTGCGCGGGCTGAACCGCCTCCATCAGTTCGATAAAGTGGAGATTGTACGGATCGAAAAGCCTGAGAACTCGTATGCTGCGCTCGAAGGCATGAGTCAGTATGTGCAAGGCCTGCTGCAACAGCTGGAACTGCCTTATCGGGTGTTGCGCCTGTGTGGGGGCGACATGGGCTTCACATCGGCGCTCACCTACGACATGGAGGTGTGGTCGGCGGCACAAAGTCGTTGGCTGGAGGTCAGCTCGGTCAGCAACTTTGAATCGTTCCAGGCCAACCGGCTGAAGCTGCGGGCCAAGCTCGAAAGCGGCGGCGGTAAGCCAACCCTGCTCCATACCCTCAACGGCTCGGCGCTCGCCCTGCCCCGCATCGTAGCCGCCCTGCTGGAAAACAACCAGTCGCCTGACGGTATCCGTATCCCGAAGGTGCTGGTGCCTTACTGCGGGTTTGACGTAATCAATTGAGTTTAAGGCCTAAAGTCGGACGGCTAAGGTCAACTGACGTACCAACAGAACGCGTCAGCCAACCTTAATCGTCCGACTTTAGCCGTTAACCTACAGTTTCATATGCCGCTCGGCGAGGTGATGGAAGGCCAGGCGTTGCTTGAGCTCTTCGGCTTCCTCGATGATCCGTTTGCCGTCGCCGGTGTCGTAGTCATTCAGCATCAGGCCTTTTCCTTCGGCAATCGCTTTGTCGGGCTGATCGAGCAGCAGGTACAGCCGACCCAGGTTGAAGAAGGCCGAATAGCGCATCTTCCGGTCAGGCTTATCCGCCTTGGTATATTTTGTTTTCAGGGATTCGAAGTACTCGATCAGTGGTTGCAGGTCATTGGTCAGAGCCGTTAAGGGCTCGGTCGCTTTCATCGTTTTCGACAAGGCCTGCACGGCTTTGATGGCTTCCTGCTGCACGGCATACTCCGGGTGATTGTCGGAGTCGAGAATCCAGAGGAACTGCTTGTCGCTGATGGGAACGTACCCATAGAGATCGGCCAGTTTGCCGTTAACCTGATCGACACTGAGGTTGACGAAGTCGTTGATGAAGTTGCGCCGAATCACCTCCTGTGCGTCCCGGTAAGCGCGTGAAGCGTCGACAACCGACCGATACTCACCCGACCGATAGGTGAACACTCGGTAGAGATTATTGTCGGCTACCGTCGTGATGGTGGGTACGTCGGTATTCGACGTGGCCTTGGCCAGAAAACGGTTGGCTGGGGCGGCATCGGCTGTGGCTTTGGGCTTCTCACCGGCTTTTGGGCCTCTGATCTGAAACTCACCCTGACCAGCGTAGGTGGCCACCTGCCGGTAATAATAATTGGTGCCCGTCACCTTACCGTCCCGGTCCTTTACCTGCTCGGTGCGGGTTTCGATGTCTGATTTCAGAAACCGCAAATCGGCCAGTTTGATGGTCACCCCGACGGTTGGGTCTCGCTCGACTTTCTCATAACCCGACAGACCGATTTTCTGATAAACGGCATCCGACGGGTAACTGTCGGCGATCATGGGCGAGGCTTCTACGCGCACGCCATAGGTACGTTGATCGGGTGCTACGTACTCGCGCGGGAGTTGAATGTAACTGACGTCGTAGTTGAACTTGTCGAGGTCGACTTTCTGGGCAGCAGATGACCCGCAAACCAGTAGGAGCAGGCCAATACCGGCGCTGCCAGCTTGTAGTAGCTGTGTATGCATAAGCAGAAGGTATAAAGAGGATTGCCCGCAAAGATAGAGGGGGCCTTTGTTCACCAACTGCTTATTTATTTAACAATCACAGGAGTAATTGGCGTAGCCCGGAAACAACGGCGATAACCGGCCAGCGATGCTGATCACCCGGTCGAGCGGGATGTGTTGCCCGTCGGCGAGGTCAAGCGTATCGGTGCCGTTTTGGGTGCCGACGCCCAGCACAAGCGCATCGGTTTTGATAAACTCATTCAGATCGGTCAGGTATTCCAGCCGAACGAATTTGCGCGGTTCAACGGTGGCTTTAAAACCAGAAAGGTCATTCGTCGTCATGTTGTGGTCATTGATAGTCATTCATTGCTATAACAAACGGTGAGCAAAAAATGACTATTTACTGACGACAAATGACCAGGAATGACCTTCCTTTCTATTCCGCGCGGCTCAGATCGCGTGTGAACTCGCGCAGGAGTTGCTCTTTCATGGCGATCTTCCGCTTCTGCGTGTTGATCTTGTTGAGCACCTGCTTGTCTTCGGGGTTTTCCGGGTCGAGGCTGTCGATATCCTGCATGGCAAATTGCAGGTCGCTCTTCTCGCGTTTTACCAGGTACTCCATCTCGCGGATCTTGGTCCGCAGCTGCTCGGCGGTACTTTTCACGCTGAACGCGGGGTATTTCCGGTCGAGCACCCGGATCAGGTAGCTCAGTTCGAAGATTTTGTCGCAGGCCCCGCGGAATCGCTCGTTCACGATCTTGTCCTGCATCTTGAACGGCACCTTGATCTCCTTCCAGGCGTTGAGGAGTTCTTTGGCCCGGCTGGCCGAGTTGAAGATCTCTTTGTCGGGTACTTTGGCGAGTTTCTCGGCTTCTTCGGCCATGCGGGTCTGCTGCTCCACACGCGGGTCAACGCGCTTCTGGATCACAATCCCTTTCACCTCATTGTACTTATTGAATACGTTCTGCACCACGCGTTTGAAGCGTTTTTGCAGTTTGCCACCCTTCTTGATGGGCACTTCGCCCACGTTTTTCCAGGCGTTGTTCAGCTTCCGAATCTCCTGATACGACGCGTCGATATCGGAGTTGCGGGCAGCGCGTTCGGCCAGTCGGATAAGCTCGTCGTACTGGTCGAGGCGCTCCTGAATGACCTTGTTCTGTTCGTTGAAGAACTCGCGCCGCCGCTGGAAAAAGCCGTCTAGTAAATTTTGGAACTGCTCCTCAACTTCAGCCTCGATGGCCTTATCGACAGGGCCGGTTTTGATCCACTTGGTCTTGATCTCCTGGAGGGCATCGGCAACGGGTTTCCAGTCGTCGCTGCTGGCGATGGCTTCGGCTTCACCGATGAGCGCCCGCTTAATTTCCAGGTTCTTAAGCTGGTTGGTATGGATCAGCCCCGACAGCACGTCTTCGAGTTGATCGAGGCGATCGAGTAGGGGAGGGAAATCGCCGATGGCGTCAAAGCTCAGTAGTTTCTTGCGCAACTGGAGCAGCTTCGTCAGGTAGGACCCTTTGTTCTGCGCCTGCTCAACCTCATCTTCCAGTTGAGCCACCTTGTTTTGAGCGATAATAAAGCGATTCTTGAAATAATCGAGTGCTTCCTGCTCGGTGCGTTTCACTTCGCCGATCCGGCGATCAGGATAGTCGAGGTAGCCTTTTAAAAATACCTGCCCGTCTACGACGTAACCGTATTCGTCTACCAAAGAAGCTTGTTCCATTTTTCCTTACTGAAGGGTCGTTTCGGGGTGAATTGTCGATATTTGCCCCACCACAAACATAGGCAAAAAATGAGCCAGGAAACTATAATCTTTTCAATGGCGGGTGTGAGTAAAATTATTCCCCCCAACCGACAAATCCTAAAGAACATATACCTTTCCTTCTTTTACGGCGCCAAAATCGGGGTTTTGGGGCTCAATGGTTCGGGTAAGTCCACGCTGTTGCGCATCATCGCCGGTATCGATAAAAGCTATAACGGCGAGGTCGTTTTCTCGCCGGGTTACTCAGTTGGAATGCTTGAGCAGGAGCCACAACTCGACCCCAACAAAACGGTCCGTGAAGTGGTGGAAGAAGGCACGCAGGAAGTGGTTGATCTGCTGAAAGAATTCGATCAAATCAACGAAGCCTTCGGCGATCCCGACGCCGATTTCGACAAGCTTATTGCCCGGCAGGCCGAGGTGCAGGAAAAGCTCGACCAACACAACGCCTGGGAGCTTGACACTAAACTCGAACGGGCCATGGACGCCCTGCGCACGCCCCCGGCTGAGGCTCTCATCGGAACGTTGTCGGGTGGTGAAAAACGCCGCGTGGCGCTCTGCCGCCTGTTGCTTCAGGAGCCCGACGTGCTGCTGCTCGACGAACCGACCAACCACCTCGACGCCGAGTCGGTGCTGTGGCTCGAAGAACACCTGCGGCAATACAAAGGCACGGTCATCGCCGTGACCCACGACCGGTACTTCCTCGACAACGTGGCCGGCTGGATTCTGGAACTCGACCGGGGCGAGGGCATCCCATGGAAAGGTAACTACAGCTCGTGGCTCGATCAGAAACAACAACGACTGGCGAAAGAAGAAAAGAGCGAGTCGAAACGGCAGAAAACCCTACAGCGCGAGTTGGAGTGGGTTCGAATGGCCCCCAAGGCCCGGCAGGCCAAGTCGAAAGCGCGCCTGGGTGCCTACGAAAAGCTGTTGAGTGAAGACATCAAACAGCGCGAAGACAAACTCGAAATCTTCATCCCGGCAGGACCACGGCTGGGCAGCAAGGTGATCGAAGCGCACGATGTGGCGAAGGCCTTCGGCGACCGACTGCTGTTTGAACACCTCGATTTCCAGCTCCCACAGGCGGGCATCGTCGGCATCATCGGACCCAACGGGGCGGGTAAGACCACGCTGTTTAAGCTCATCACCGACAAGTATAAACCCGATGCGGGTACGTTCGAGGTGGGCGAGACGGTAAAAGTCGCCTACGTGGACCAGGAACATGACGGCCTGGACCCGGAGAAAACGGTGTATCAGACCATCGCCGACGGCAATGACTGGATCATGCTGGGCGGCAAGCAGGCCAACGCCCGCGCCTATGTGAGCCGGTTCAACTTTGCCGGGGCTGATCAGGAGAAGAAGATAGGTACGTTGTCGGGTGGAGAGCGCAACCGCGTGCACCTGGCCATGACGCTGAAAGAAGGGGCCAACCTGCTGCTGATGGATGAACCGACCAACGACCTCGACGTCAACACGCTGCGGGCGTTGGAAGAGGGTCTCGAGAACTTCGCCGGTTGCGCCGTGATCATCAGCCACGACCGGTGGTTCCTCGACCGGGTAGCGACGCATATTCTGGCCTTCGAGGGCGACAGTCAGGTCTACTGGTTTGAGGGCAACTTCTCCGACTACGAAGAAAACCGCCGCAAACGCCTCGGCACCGATGCCACGCCGAAACGCATTAAGTATAAGAAACTAGCCTAATAACGAAGGTCACTGACCTATATCGGTTGTGAACAAACTGGCAACGTACCTACGCACGCATCGCTGGCCGACGATCGTGCTGGGTACGTTGCTTTGTTTGTGGGGGCTGGATCGGCTTTTTCCGCCACCCATTCAGGTGCCTTACTCGACCATCGTAACGGCGGCCGACGGGACGACGCTGCACGCCTTTCTGAGCCGCGACGATAAATGGCGGCTCTATGCCACGCTTGACGAGATTACGCCCCGAATGCAACAGACGATTCTGCAAAAAGAAGATCGCTGGTTCCGGTGGCATTGGGGCGTGAATCCGGTGTCGATGGTGCGGGCGGCGGGGCGCAACCTGCTGTCGGGCAAACGCACGTCGGGCGCGTCGACGATCACCATGCAGGTGGTGCGCCTGCTGGAACCCCGCCCCCGAACGTATGGGAGCAAGTTGATTGAAATCGCCCGGGCGATGCAGTTGGAAGCCCATTTGTCGAAAGACGAAATCCTGCAACTGTACTTGAATCTCGTGCCCTATGGCGGCAATGTGGAGGGCATCAAATCGGCGTCATTGCTGTATTTCGGGAAACCGCCGCAGCTGCTGAGTCTGGCCGAGATTACGGCGCTGGCGATCATTCCCAACCGGCCGTCGAGTCTGCGGCTGGGCGAGCAAAATGCGGCCATCGTGCAGGCGCGGAATGCCTGGTTGCGCCGGTTTGCGGAGGCGGGTACGTTCGATTCAACTGCGATCAACGACGCGCTGGCCGAACCACTGACGGCCCACCGCCAACCTGCTCCCAATCTGGCGCCGCATCTAAGCCTGCGCCTACGCGCCGAACAGCCCCACGTACCCATCATCCGGTCGACGCTGAAACCAGCCGTCCAAACGGCGGCGGAACGGTTAGTTCGTCAGTACGTCGACCGTGTCAAAGGGCAGAATATTCACAACGCGGCGGTGCTGGTGATCAACAACCAGACGGGTGCGGTGGAAGCCTACGTGGGGTCGGCCGATTTTGGAAATACGTTTGATGGCGGACAGGTCGACGGGGTGCGGGCGATACGGTCGCCGGGGAGTACGCTGAAACCGCTGCTCTACGCGCTGGCCTTCGATAAGGGGCTAATTACGCCCAAAGCTAAACTTAACGACGTACCCACCAACTTCGCAGGGTACGAGCCCGACAACTACGACCGACATTTCAACGGCCCCGTTACGGCTGAATTTGCACTGGCCAACTCGCTCAATATTCCCGCCGTGAAATTGCTCCGCGACGTGTCGACGCCGGTGTTCGTGGCCAAACTGCGCGAAGCGGGCTTTCGAACGGTGCAAAAACAGGCCGACGATATGGGCCTATCGATGATTCTGGGGGGCTGTGGGGTGACGCTCGAAGAACTGACCCAAGCCTACACGGCCTTTGCCGCACCCCAAACGACCAACGGCTCGTTGCGCCGGCTGCGGTACACCGTCAATAGTCGATCGACGCGGGACAAGGCCGAAGGCGATGACACCTCACCAACGGAACGGCTTTTCTCGCCCGAAGCGGCTTTTCTGGTCACCAACACCCTCACGCAACTCACCCGCCCCGACCTGCCCAATAATTTCGACAATAGCTACCGCCTGCCGCGCATCGCCTGGAAAACGGGTACGTCGTACGGGCGGCGCGATGCCTGGAGTATCGGCTACAACCGGCGCTATACCGTTGGGGTCTGGGTCGGCAACTTCTCAGGCGTGGGCGTTCCCGAACTGAGCGGGGCCAATACCGCCACACCACTCCTGTTCCAGGTGTTCAATGCCATCGATTACAACGCCCCGGCTGGTTGGTTTCGCCCCCCCGTTGGCGGCAAGCTGGCCCTTCGGCAAGTATGCCCCGAAAGCGGCGACGTACCCCGTGTGGATGCGCCCGAACGTACCTGCGTGGGGCGGGCCGTCGATTACTACATCATGGGTGTGTCGCGGTCGAGCCCGTGTCAGCATCAGGCGGTGGTCTGGACTAACGCCGTCGGCACCATGTCGTATTGTACTTATTGCCGACCAACGAGTGGCGATTCACTAACGCGGGCCGTGGCGCGGCTGTACCCCAATCTGGCTCCGGAAGTGGTGGCATGGTACGCGGCGAGCCATCGGCCCTACGCCGCCATTCCGCCGCATAATCCGGCCTGCACGCGGGTGTTCGGGCAAGGAGCGCCGCCCACCATTACCAGCCTGAACGCGGGGAGTGAGTACTTTATCGACCCAAAAAGCCCCGCCGACCTGGCGCTGACCTGCCAGACGGCCAACGACGTGCAGCAGGTGTATTGGTACTTGAACGACCGGCTGTTGCGTGGCGCCAAACCCACCGAGACGCTCTTCTTCCGCCCAACACCCGGTACGCTGACCGTATCGTGCGCCGATGACAAGGGCCGGGTCAGCAAGGTGCGGGTGCTGATCAAGCGAGGGTAAGGGCTAGCGCGAGCCGCTATCGGTCAGGGGGCTTCCTTTTTCCGTTATTTCTTTACGTCCTTTGCGATAAACTTAGCGCCTTTGCGGTTTCTAAAGCACATGGCTTACTTCGAGGACATACGCGACGGGATCAAAACGACCTGGAAAGGCCTGAGCCTGACGATGCGTCACCTGCGCGAGGCTACCCGCCGTCGGCAACCCCTGGGCGTTGAGGGGAACAACTATTTTGAGCAGGCAACCGGCCTCGTGACGGTACAGTACCCCCACGAAAAAATGCCCATTCCCGACAATGGGCGCTACCGGCTGCACAACGAGATGGACGATTGCATTGTCTGTGACAAATGCGCCAAAATCTGCCCCGTCGACTGCATCACCATCGATCCCATCAAAGCAACCGGGGAAGTTGGGCGGGCTTCCGATGGGTCGCCCATCCGGCTCTATGCGGCTAAATTCGACATCGACATGGCCAAGTGCTGCTACTGTGGCCTGTGCACGGTGGTCTGCCCGACGGAATGCCTGACGATGGAGAAAACCTTCGATTACAGCACCTACGAACTCTCGCAGCTCAACTACGCCTTCGCCAACCTGACGCCTGAGCAGGCCGACGAAAAACGGGCTTTGTATGAACAATACGTA
This sequence comes from Fibrella aestuarina BUZ 2, assembly GCF_000331105.1. Taxonomy (NCBI): domain Bacteria; kingdom Pseudomonadati; phylum Bacteroidota; class Cytophagia; order Cytophagales; family Spirosomataceae; genus Fibrella; species Fibrella aestuarina. Next base: position 1,475,950 of record NC_020054.1, read on the forward strand.
CAGGAGAAAGAAGCAGCCAAAGCGGTAAAACCCGTGGCACCTGTTGCCGAGCCAGCTGCTGAAGCCAAACCTGCCTTCCGGCCCGGTATGAAACCGGCTTCCAAACCGGCTGCTGAGACGGCCACGCCAGCCCCCACGGCTGACGTACCCAACGTACCTGAAGCAACCGAACCAGCCGTAGCACCAACGGCTGATGTGCCAGCCAAACCGCGTCCGGCGTTCCGGCCCGGCATGAAACCAAAGCCCGCCACTGAGGCGGTTGCACCCGCCGAAACCCCCGTAGTGCCGCCAACGGAACCGGCTGCCGAAACGCCTGCCGCTCCGACCTCTGCCGATGTGGCGCCCAAACCAAAGCCCGCCTTCCGGCCAACGATGAAGCCGCCGGTAGCCAAACCGGAGCCAATCGAGGAGACGCCCACGGCCGATGCCACGCCCGCCGAAGCCGAAGCCATCGCCATGCAGGATGTAGCCGAGCAGCCGGGCGTAACGGAGCCCATCGCCGAGGCTCTGCCCGAGCCAACTCCCGCGCCCAAACCGCGCCCGGCGTTCAAGCCCACGATGAAGCCCGCCGCCAAACCTATTGCGGACGCGCCCGCTACGCCGGAGCCGGTAGCCGAAACACCATCGAATGCGGCCACGCCCGACGTACCGGCAAAGCCGAAACCCGCGTTCCGCCCGACGATGAAGCCCGCAAAACCCGCCGCGCCGCCCACGGCCGACGTGCCGCCTGCTGCCGAACCCGCGTCATCGGATACGCCTGCGCCATCCGCTGCCGACGACGCCTCATCAACCGACTCACCGACGCCAAAACCCAAACCTGCGTTCCGGCCCACCATGAAGCCAAAGCAGTAATACCCACATGGACCTAACGGCTCTTGTTTTCTTTCTCTTTATCGTCCTCACGCTCGGGGGCGCGGCCACGGTGTTGCTGACGCGCAACGTCTTGTATGCAGCCTATTCGCTGTTGTTGGCCCTGATTGGCGTGGCCGGTCTATTTGTGTTTGCGAGCGCCGATTTTCTGGCCGTGTCGCAATTGGTGATTTACGTGGGGGGCGTGCTGGTGCTGGTATTGTTCGGCGTCATGCTGACCAACAAGCCCGTGCGGTCCTCATCGCCTGCGTCCGACGTACCCAGCGAGCGCTCCAATGCCATTTTGACCGAGATTCGGCAACCCTGGCTGGCGCTGGCGCTGGCGGGCGGCCTGTTCTGGGGCCTTTTTCGTCTGCTGGCCAATGCCCATTTTGTGATGTTTGACCGGCCGCTGCCAACTCCCGCCACCAGTATCGACACCATCGGGCGGCAACTCATGACCGAATACTTGTTGCCCTTCGAAATTATCAGTATCCTGCTGCTGGTCGCGCTGGTGGGGGCAGGCTTTTTGGCGAAAAAACGGTAAACGATGCAACCTCACTACGCTGGTTATCTGATTCTTACGGCGGCGGCGCTGTTCAGCATAGGGCTGGCCGTTGTGCTCACCAAACGGCATGCGGTGGTCGTGCTGATGGGTATTGAACTGATGCTCAACGCCGTCAACCTGAACCTCGTCGCGTTCAGCCAATATGACCCCGACCGGCTCCAGGGGCAGGTCTTTTCGCTCTTCGTGATGGTCGTTGCGGCGGCTGAAGCGGCGGTAGCGCTGGCGCTCATCATTCAGGTATACCGCCACGCCCGCACGGTCCAACTCGACGAACTGGATGAATTGAAGAACTAGTCAGTTGCCTTCGGCGTCATATGCTGAGCGTCATTAATAGTCATTGATTGTTTTTTACAACGGATGACCCGCAGCGGCGGACCGCACCAATGACGCCGAAGGCAAATGACAATGAATAACGCGCAGCTAACCCATGACCCATCTATTTGAACCGCTGATTGACGGTATTCTGGAAAAAGGATACGGGGTCGTCGATGAGTTTTTGACGCCCGACGAAGTAACGTACCTGCGCCAACGACTGCACGAGCGGCACCGGGCGGGCGAATTTCGCGAAGCCGGTATTGGCCGGGCGGCCGAACCGAACGGACAGGCTACCGTTGAGAAGCAGATTCGGGGCGATGAGATCGTCTGGCTGGATCTGGCCACGGCCACGCCGGAAGAAACGGCCTTCCTGAATCGCATTCAGCAGTTTATCGACTACCTGAATCAGACTTGCTACCTCGGCCTCCGCGATTACGAACTCCACTACGCCCGCTACCCGGTGGGTACGTTCTACCGCCGCCACCTCGATCGGTTCCGTACCGACTCGAAACGTCGGCTGTCGGTGATCACGTACCTGAACGACAACTGGCAACCCACCGACGGTGGACAGCTAGCCGTGTACGTACCGCAGCCCGGACGCGGGACCGCGGACGGCACCGAGCAAACCGTACCGATCGACCCCATCGGTGGTCGCCTCGTCTGCTTCGATAGCGGCCTGCTCGAACACGAAGTACTGCCCGCCACCCGCGACCGCCTCAGCATCACCGGCTGGCTACGCACCGCCTGATATATCCTGAATAGCTAAGCCAATCTGGAGGCTATGGTGGGTGCCTTGGCTAGGCGAAACCCTCGTTTATCGGCTACACCAACAGGAAATCCCGGTTTGTTTTACGCCCGGCTTAACCGGATATTTGCGGCCAACTTGATGTACCGCCTGCTGTGCCCGATCGTTTACCCACTGCGTTATTGATTAGCCTGTTGAGCTTACCCCTGCTGGGCTTCGTAGCCCTGTTTCGGGTGGGTGCGGCGCGTTGGGCGGGTTGGCTGGGTGCTGGCCTTACGGGGCTCGGCCTGGCGATGGCAACGTACCTGGCCCTCACGGTCCCGCAGCCGATGGTCTGGCAAACGGATTGGGTACAACTAGCTGGTAAAGCCATTTCGCTCCAATTTCAACTCGACGGATTGGGGCGATTGATGCTCGTACTCGTGCATCTGGTGGCCTTGTTGGTACAGCTCTATTCGCTCGAATACCTGCACGACGAACCCCGGCTAGGCCGTTATTTCGCCTATCTTCAGCTCTTCGTGGGGGCCATGCTGGGGATTATTCTGGCTGGTAACCTGCTGATTCTGTACGGTTTTTGGGAACTCGTAGGCTTGGCCTCGTTCCTGCTAATTGGCTTCTGGTACGACCGGCCCGCGGCGGCGTCGGCAGCCAAAAAAGCCTTCCTGATGAACCGGGTGGGCGACGCCGCCTTTCTGCTCGGTATCCTGATGACATACTGGCAAACCGGTTCGTTTGCCTTTGCCGATGCGCCGCTGACTACCGGCGCGGGTATCTGCCTGTTTATGGGGTGCGTAGCCAAATCGGCGCAGTTTCCGCTGCTAACCTGGCTGCCTGACGCTATGGAGGGTCCTACGCCCGTGTCGGCCCTGCTGCACGCGGCCACGATGGTAGCCGCCGGTATTTTTCTGTTGGCCCGCATTCATCCGATGCTCTCACCCGATGCTCTGCTGCTGGTAACCATCGTGGGTACGTTGACGACGCTGTGGGCGGGTTTTTCGGCCCTTTACCAGACCGACATCAAACGCGTACTGGCCTTTTCGACGGTGTCCCAACTGGGTTTGATGGTGGCGGCGATGGGAACGGGCAACGTGGGCGGGGCGCTGTTTCACCTGATGACCCACGCCTTCTTTAAAGCCGCTCTGTTTCTGGCGGCGGGCAACGTGATTCATGCCGTGCACACGCAGGATATGCGCCTGATGGGCGGCCTGCGGCGCGCCCTGCCGGTTACGTTCGTCACGTACCTGCTGGCGGCGGCGGCGTTGGCCGGTGTACCGCTGCTGTCGGGTTTTCTGTCCAAAGAGGTTATTCTGGGCGGGGCGGTTGGCTGGGCTGCCGAGCGCGGTGGCGCGGCCACGCTTATTCCGGTGGCATTGCTGGCTTCATCGGCGCTGACGGCCCTGTACATGGCCCGTCAGGTGCGGCTCATTTTCTTCGGCGAAACGTCGGTCGATCCGCACCAAACTCCGCACGAACCGGGTTGGCTCATGCGCGGGCCGGTCGTGCTGCTGGTTGGGTTGTCGGTGGGGTTCTGGTTTTCGCTTAACCCGCTCTCGGCTCACCACAGCTGGTTACTCGTCAGCCTGAATGCCCCTACGCTGCCCGAAGGCTCCGCCTGGCTGGGCTGGCTATCGGTTGGGCTGGTTGGGCTGGGGGGCTGGCTTGGGTTCCGGCTGCGCGACCCGGCGCCAACGAGTGCACTGGTGCAGGCGTCGATACACTATGGCTACCTCGACCAACTCTACGATCGATGGGTGGTTGTGCCGGTGTTGTGGGTTGCTTCGCTGCTATACCGGACTGATCAGCGCGTGGTCGACGGCGCCGTCAACGGCGTGGGCATCGGTACCGTGCTGCTGGCACACTTGGCGCGTTTTCTCGACCGGTTCGGTGTCGATGGGCTGGTGAATGGGGCGGGGCGGCTGGCGCAAACCCTGGGCGGCCTGGCCCGATCCGTGCAGAGCGGGCGCGTGCAAACCTACATCGCGACGGCCGTTGCCGTGGTGGTACTGCTACTTTTGTGGATGATATGAAACGAGTGAACAAGCGAAAAGGATAGCTACAACAGACAATTCGGCAACGATCGTTTGACCAACGCCTTTTGGCTTCACACTCACCCGGTTATGTTACTTTCTCTACTGATTTTTTTGCCGATTGCGGCGTCGCTTGTAGCCGCGCTGGTTCCCGAACGCCTCTCGCTCCTGCGCTGGCTGACGGTGGCCGTGCTGGCGACAGAAGTGCTGCTGGCCGCTTTGGTCTATGGTCAGTTCGACGCTACCAATCCGGCTCATCAGCAACTGGAACAAGCCGACTGGATCACCCTGCCGCTGGGTAATCTGGGCCGTATTTCCATCGATTACCTGATCGGCATCGACGGGATAAGCCTGCCCCTTGTGCTGCTGACGGCCATCATCATGCTGGTGGGAGCCATTTCCTCGTGGCAGATTACGAAGCGCCCCAACGCCTATTTTTCGCTCTACCTGCTGCTGACGGGCACCATCATGGGCTGTTTCGTGGCGCTCGACTTCTTCCTGTTCTTTCTCTTTTTCGAGTTCATGCTGCTGCCGATGTACTTCCTCATCGGCCTGTGGGGCGGCCCCCGGCGCGAATACGCTTCCATTAAGTTTTTCCTTTACACGCTGGCCGGGTCCGTACTGATTCTGCTGGTGATGATTGGGCTGTCGCTGTCGGTGATCGACCCTGTCTCGACGGCGCTAGCGGCTGGCCTCATTAACAACCCGGCTGATATGACTGCCGAGGTGCTTGCCCTGATTCAGCAGCAACTGGCGACGGGGCAACTCGACCCCGCTCAACTCGTGCACACGTTCGACTGGCGGTACATGGCCGATGGCCGTAATTACCTGCCCAACGCCCTGCTCAGCGGACTGAACGACGTGCTCGTCGGCAACGTACCCGTACGTACCTGGGCGTTCTGGGCTGTTTTTGTGGGTTTCGCCATCAAGCTGCCCATCGTGCCCGTGCACACCTGGCTGCCCGATGCGCACGTTGAAGCGCCCACGCCGGTATCGGTGGTGCTGGCCGGGGTGCTGCTCAAAATCGGCGGCTACGGCCTGATTCGCGTAGTGTGGGGCTTCTTCCCGGATGCCGCGTCGGAGTACACGGTCGTGCTGGCAGGGCTCGGCGCGCTCAGCATCGTATATGGTGGCCTCAACGCACTGGCGCAGTATGATCTGAAGAAGATGATCGCCTATTCATCGGTGTCGCACATGGGCTTTGTGCTGCTGGGTGTCGCCTCGACCACCGGCGAGGGCGTCAACGGGGCCGTTTACCAGATGGTCAGCCACGGCGTGCTGTCGGCTATGCTCTTTCTGCTGACGGGTGTATTGTACGACCGGACGCACGACCGGCGCATCGACTCGTATCGCGGGCTGATGACGCCCATGCCGCAGTATGCCACGCTCACCGCCGTTGCGTTCTTTGCGTCGCTGGGGCTACCGGGGTTCTCGGGGTTTGTGGGCGAACTGTTTACGCTCATGGGCAGCTACCAGTCGGCCTACGTACCCGGCTGGATCACGGCTATTTCTACGCTTGGTATCGTGCTGGCGGCGGCTTATTTCCTCTGGACGCTGCAACGCATGTTTTTCGGCCCGGTCTGGGTACGTGCCCACAGCACCGAAGCCCCCGCAAACAGCCCCCACGTGCTGGCTGATTTAGACCCGCGCGAACGGCTGATGCTCGTGCCGCTGGGTGTGCTGGCGCTGCTGTTGGGGCTATTTCCGAATTGGGTGTTCTCGTTGAGCCACGCCGCGGTGGCCCAGTGGCTACTTAAATTTACGGTTGACTGACCAGCGCCGGTTGGTCGAGTAAGGCATCCAGCGTCCTGAGTCGGTGAGGCGGAGTTCCATCCGCACGTTGGCGCGCGAATAGGGGCTGGGTGCGAGCGGGATATACACGAATCCCAGACTTTCGTAGATGTGAATGGCCGATTTGAGGGCCGTGTTCGCTTCGAGCCAGATCCGCCGCGCTCCCTGCCGACGGGCGTGCTCGATAGCCGCCTCGCACAAACGGCGTCCCGTGCCGATCTCCCGCCACGATTGAGAAACCGCCAGTTTAACCAGTTCATACTCGCCCGGTCCTGAATAAACGAGGCCTACCGTGCCCACAATCAAGCCTTCGTATTCGGCCAACAGGATGGTGCCGCCGTTGGCGAGGATATAGGTCTCGGGTTGATCCAATTGTTCCAGGTCGTGCGTTTCCAGCGGAAACGTTTCCGAGATGGCTTCAGCGTTGATGCGCTTAAAATCAGCTTTGTAAAGAGGCTGGTAGCTGATAATGCGGTTCATGGTGATACGTGTTTCAGAATTAGCGCACAATAGCGAGCTAGTGAGGCTTTTTTGGGTACTATTCTGGATAGACCCACGTAGTGTAACATGGTCACCGTTAAATACAAGTGTATATATTATGTCACCCGTAATAACTTATTTGAGCCCCTTTTTGGGTAAATAAAAGACTGATTATGAATGACTTTTGCTGATTTAGTAATTTGAAGTTTTCGGAAAAATACTTAGTTGAACAAATGGTCATAACGGATAGTAAATAGCCCCTTTTTCCTGGTTTCGGCGTGTCAGCGAGTTGCGTTGGGAGGCCATTGTTCGCTATACCAAAACCGCGTCGGGGGGACACCGCCATTTGTCTTTACCTTTGTTTGATGCCACCGACCCTGCTGCTTATCGACGACGAACCCCGCCTGCGCCAGTTGCTGGCCCGAATGCTGCAACTGGAAGGCTATACGGTGCTGGAAGCCGAAACGGGCCGCGCGGGGCTGCACGTTCTTGAACGGGAGCCCGTACACGCCGTGCTCTGCGACGTGAAACTGCCCGATGGTAGCGGTATTGCCTTCACCGAGCAGATCAAACAAACGTACCCAGCCACAGAAGTGATCGTGCTGACGGCCTACGGCACCATTGCCGACGGCGTGACAGCCATCAAAAACGGTGCGTTCGATTACATTACGAAAGGCGACGACAACGACCGGATTCTGCCATTGGTGAGCCGGGCGATCGAAAAGGCGCAGTTGCAGTTCCGGATTCGGGAGCTGGAAGACAAGGTGGCGCAGCGGTACGGTTTCGAGCGCATCCTGGGTACGTCGAAAGCCATCCGGCAGGCGATCGACCTGGCGCGCAAGGTGGCGGTAACCGACACGACGGTGCTGCTGATGGGCGAGACCGGTACGGGCAAAGAAGTCTTCGCGCAGGCCATTCATCAGGCTAGTCGGCGTGCGTCCGGTACGTTCGTGGCGATCAACTGCGGTGCGTTGAGCAAAGACATTCTCGAAAGCGAGCTTTTCGGCCACCGGGCCGGGGCGTTTACGGGCGCGAGTCGGGATCAGAAAGGCCTGTTTGCGGAAGCCCACAAAGGCACGCTCTTCCTCGACGAAATTGGCGAAATGCCCCTCGACCTACAGGCCAAGTTGCTCCGCGTGCTCGAAACGCACGAGTTTCTGCGGGTGGGCGACACCAAACCCACCAAAGTCGACGTGCGCGTGATTGCGGCCACCAACCGGGGGCTGGAACAGGAAGCCAACGCGGGCCATTTCCGGCTCGATCTGTACTACCGGCTGTCGGTGTTCAGCATCGACCTACCGCCCCTCCGCGATCGCCCCGCCGACGTACCTGAGCTGGCGCTGCGGTTTGCGCAGGAGTCGGCCGCCAAGCTGGGCAAACGCGACCTTCGGCTGAGCGAGGCGTTCGTGCAGAAATTGCAACAGCATAGCTGGAAAGGCAACATCCGCGAACTGAAAAACGTGATCGAGCGCGCGGTGATCCTGTCAGATACCAACGTGCTGGATGCCGACGTACTCCCCGCCGACATGCAGTCAGGTACGTTCGACGCGGCAGCGATGGACCTGGCCTCGGTCGAGAAAGGGCATATCGGACGGGTGCTGCGCCACGTCAACGGCCACAAACCCGAAGCCGCCCGCCTCCTCGGCATCGGCCTAACCACGCTCTACCGCAAAATGGCAGAGTACGGGATTGAGTAGGTGTTAACTCAAAACGATACAGGGCTAGTAGACGGTCAGGTACCTGATACCATGTTCAGGCCATCCAGGGGTTCGTCGACTTCGCCCTTGCCTTTTACGCGCCGGAGCCGGATGGAGTTAGCGGGGTTGACGACCAGCGGGATTTGTTCGGTGGCTACGTTCTGGCTGTCGAGACCATAAGCTCGTTCGTCGGCGAGGCTGATGCGTTTCAGGGCGAAATAGCCGTTCATGATGAACGTTTCGAGCAGGCTCAGGTCGTTCTCGTACGACAGGAACCGGTTGATGACGATGAACCGGAAATCGCCGATCGCGTTGGGGTTTGGCTTCAGCGGCCGGTACTTGGGCTTGATCGTGATCTCGTGGCAGCGCACCATCTCTTCCACCACTTTCCGGAACAGCAAATTGATGCGCGGCTGCACCCGGAAGCCCAGCTTGAACGTGATGCGCACCACGTCTTCCGGTTCCAGAATATCGACCACGTATTCGGTCGTGTAGGGCTCGTCGACCAATTCGATGTGGATAAGCCAGTACACGTCGGCGCGCTTGGGCATACCCTCCAGAATCGAATCGAGGATGTGCTCCTCGACAAGCTGATGCTGCGGTGAGGCGGTCAGGTACACCAGGTTGGTGGCGTACTTAGGTACGTCGGTGTCGTTGCTCAGTTGCCGCAGTATGGGCAGGTGGTCGCGCAGGCTCACAAACTGGGTGAGGCGGCGTTTGATGCGGCTGCCGTTATGCCAGACCAGCATTACGGTCAGCATAATCGAGCCTAATAAAAGCGATACCCAGCCGCCATGCGTGAATTTCCGCAGGTTGGCGATCAGGAAGCCGCCTTCAATGAAAAAATAGATCAGCAGTAACGCCACGACAATCAGGCCGTTGACCCGCTTTTTGGCGTACAGGTACATGCCCAGCAACACGGTCGTGGTCAGCATGGTCAGGTTCACCGACAGGCCAAACGCCGCCTCCATGTTTTTCGATTCGCGGAAGTAAAGCACCACGATGAAACAGCCCGCCATCAGCAGCCAGTTGAACGCCGGAATGTAGACCTGTCCCCGCGCATTGGACGGAAAAACGATGCGCATTTTGGGCAGCAACGTCAGCCGGAACGCCTCAGATACGAGCGTAAACGTACCGCTGATGAGCGCCTGTGAGGCGATGATGGTCGCCAGCGTGGCAATGCCGATGCTGGGCAGCATAAACCAGTCGGGTACCAGCCCGAAGAACGAATTCAACGTACCTAGCGGCTTACCCATGTGGTCGAGCAACCACGCCGCCTGACCGAGGTAGCAGAGAATGAGGCAGATCTTGACGTAGAACCACGACACCTGCACGTTGCGCCGCCCCACGTGGCCCATGTCGGAGTAAAGCGCTTCGGCCCCTGTCGAGCACAGAAACACGCCGCCTAACAGCCAGAAGCCCTCGGGGTAATTCACGATCATGTTGTAGGCGTAAACGGGGTTCAGCGCCCGAATAACGCCGGGATTCTGGGCCAGTTGCAGGGCGCCCATCAGCCCGATCATGGTAAACCAGATGGACATGATCGGGCCAAAGGCCTTGCCCAGCTTGTCGGTGCCCGCCTGCTGCGCCGCAAACAGCAGGAAAATGATAACCAGCACAATGGGGACCGTGGGCAGGTTGGGGTACAGCGGTAACAGCCCCTCAATGGCCGACGAAACCGAAATGGGCGGGGTAATGATGCTGTCGGCGATCAGGAAGCTGCCGCCCGCAATGGCCGGAAACAGCAGCCATTTGGCGTAGCGCCGGATGAGTGTATAGAGCGAGAAAATGCCACCCTCGCCGTTGTTGTCGGCGCGCAGGGTGAGTAACACGTATTTGAGCGTGGTCTGAAAGGTCAACGTCCAGAAAATGGCCGAAACGCCGCCCAGCGCCAGCGTTTCGTCGACGATCCGGTCTTCAATAATGGCGCGGTAGGTATACAGCGGCGACGTGCCGATATCGCCGAACACAATGCCGACCGCGACCAGCAGGCCTGCCGCCGTCATGCGGTCGATGTGATGGTGGGACTGATTACTCAAGGGAAGATTGGTTTGTCGGTTGGGTACGTTACTCACGCTGCTTCAGGGCCGGGTTAGGGCCGCTTACGCAACGATTGACCGAATATCGTGCCAATTCGAGAATAACCGCCACAACCGGCTTTCGGCATCCGCTTTTTTTCAAAATGGCAAATCTGCTTTTTCAAAATGAAAAAATAGCCCTTGCGTCAGCCACGTCATTTCGCTTAGTTTCGTATTAAGTGTTTGATAGTGAGTTGATTGTATTTGATGAATTGACTTGGCTACAAAATGGACTGCTTTTTGGCATAGGGTAGTCGCAACCAAATCAACCAGTACCATCACACTCATGGGTATCGCCCTGCTTCTGCTTCTCTCGGCCCTGCTCTGCTTCGCCGTCTTCTACAAAGCCATCGAATGGTTTGAACGCATCTAGTCATGCTTACGCTCCTGCTCATCGCCTCCATTCTGGTCTTCGCCTACATGCTGTACGTGCTGATCCGGCCAGAGAAATTTTAAAGCGTGAACGAGCGAATGAGTGGTCCGCTACTGCGGTAAACGCCTGATTCCGCGGCGTGCTCTTTCATCACGGTGCCGAAGCACTCGTTCACTCATCGGCTCGTTCACTCATTCATTTCACTTATGACAACTGAACTACTGGGTATTGTCGCCACGTACCTGATCACGATGTTGCTGGCGATTCCGCTGGGCAAACTCTACGCGAAGGTATTTGCCAACAAGCCCAACGCACTCGACTTCATGGCGCCGCTGGAGCGGCTGCTGTATCGCGTTGGCGGCGTTGACCCCAACCGCGACATGACCTGGAAAGAAAACCTGGTCGCGCTGCTGACAATCAACCTGGTATGGTTGGTCTACGCCTTCGTGCTCCTGCTGACGCAGGGTAGCCTGCCCCTCAACCCCGATGGCAACCCGTCGATGACGCCCGATCTGGCGTTTAACACGGCGATCAGCTTTCTGGTCAACTGCAACCTGCAACATTATTCGGGCGAAAGCGGGCTGACGTACCTGACCCAACTGGGCGTGATCACGTTCCTGCAATTTGTGTCGGCCGCTACGGGCATCGCCGCGCTCGTGCTGATTTTCCGGTCGTTCCTGCCCGCCACGACCGACCGGTCGGGTAACTTCTACACGTTCTTCATCAAGTCGATCACCCGGATTTTGCTGCCGCTCTGTTTGCTGGTGGCGATCGTGCTGGCGTTCAACGGCACTCCGGCCAGTTTCGACGGGAAAGATCAGTTCATCTCGATGCAGGGCGATACCGTCAATGTGTCGCGCGGCCCGGCGGCGGGGATGATCGCCATTAAGCACCTGGGCACGAACGGCGGCGGCTGGTTTGGGGCCAATTCGGCGCACCCGCTCGAAAACCCCAACTACCTCACCAACATGGTCGAGATGGTAAGTCAGGTGCTGATTCCGGTGGCGATGCTGTTTGCGCTGGGCTTTTTCATCCAGCGTCGAAAATTTGCCTGGGTTGTCTACGGCGTTATGACGGCGGGGCTGCTGGTGCTGCTCGTACCCACCATCCTGACCGAGATCCACGGGAACCCGGCCATTGCCCAACTGGGCGTCGGTCAGCCAACGGGCGCGATGGAAGGCAAGGAGGTGCGGTTCGGCCCCACGGCCTCGGCCTACTGGAGCATCGTCACCACGATCATCTCCACCGGCTCGGTCAACTCCATGCACGACTCGTCGATGGCGCTGTCAGGTGCGATGGAACTGCTGGGCATGATGACCAACGCCTTCTATGGTGGCTGTGGCGTGGGCTTCCTCAACTACTACATCTTCCTGATCATCGCCGTCTTTATCTCGGGGCTGATGGTGGGCCGCACGCCGGAGTTCTTCGGGCGGAAGGTCGAAGCGCGGGAGATGAAGATCGCCTCGCTGATCGCCATCCTGCACCCGTTTCTGATCCTGGTCGGTACAGCCTTGTCGAGCTACCTCGTCAAAAATGGCATTGGCAGCGACTGGGCGGTGCAACCCGCCAACTGGCTCAACAACCCCGGTTTCCACGGGTTCTCGGAGATGCTCTATGAATACACCTCATCGGCGGCCAATAACGGGTCGGGCTTCGAGGGGCTGGGGGATAACAACATCTTCTGGAATGTCTCGACGGGCTTCCTGCTGCTGCTGGGGCGGTTCCTGCCGATCGTTGGGCCGCTGGCGATTGCGGGTTTGCTCACGCAGAAAAAGTTTGTGCCGGAGAGCGCAGGTACGTTGCCCACCGACACCGGTACGTTCGGGCTGATGACCTTCGCCGTTATCTGGATCATCGCCGCCCTGTCGTTCTTCCCGGCCCTCGCGCTGGGTCCGCTGGCTGAATATTTCTCACTTAAATAATAAACCCCTCCCCCGGCCCCTCCCCTTAAACAAGGGGAGGGGGCAAGACGCCGCGATAGATTTATATCTATTGGCGGCCGAGCCATCTTCCCTTTATCTTAAGAAAAGGGGATTTAGGTACCGCCGACAGGTCTATAGCTACTGAAGGCCGAGTTCCCCCTCCCCTCCATTTGAGGGGCCGGGCCGGGGGAGGGGTCAATCATATGGCAACTCAAGAAACTTCGTCCAATCGTGTTGCTTCCCTCTTTCAGCCGGCGCTGATTGGGACGGCGATCAAGGACTCATTTATCAAACTCAATCCGGCCGTTCTGATCAAGAACCCGGTGATGTTTACGGTGGGCGTGGGTACGCTCATCATGCTGATCGTCACGATCTACATTGCGTTATCGGGCGACACGACCCAGGGTACGTTTGGCTACAACCTCACGATTACGGCTATTCTGCTGCTGACGCTGCTGTTTGCCAACTTCGCCGAGGCCATTGCCGAAGCCCGGGGGAAAGCCCAGGCCGAGTCGTTGCGGAAAACGCGGCAGGAAACTCCCGCTAAGGTAATCCGGGAGGTGGGTCAGATGACCCTCAACGAGGTGCAGGTGATTTCATCGGCGCAGTTGCGCAAAGGCGATGTGTTTCTCTGCGAAGCTGGCGACATCATCCCGTCGGATGGCGAGATCATCGAAGGGCTGGCGACCATCGACGAATCGGCCATCACGGGCGAATCGGCCCCGGTAATCCGGGAGGCGGGCGGTGACAAGTCATCGGTAACGGGTGGCACCAAAGTGCTGTCCGACAAAATCAAGGTGGTGGTGACGACCCAGCCGGGCGAATCGTTTCTCGACAAAATGATTGCCCTGGTGGAAGGGGCTTCGCGGCAGAAAACGCCCAATGAAATTGCCCTGACGATTTTGCTGGCGGGCTTTACGCTGGTATTTATCATCGTCTGCGTCACGCTGCAACCCTTTGCCGAATACGCCAACACACCCATTACCATTGCCGCCCTGATTTCGCTGTTCGTCTGCCTCATCCCGACCACCATCGGCGGGCTGCTGTCGGCCATCGGTATTGCGGGGATGGACCGGGCGCTGCGGGCCAACGTAATCGCCAAATCGGGCCGGGCGGTGGAAACGGCGGGCGACATCGACACGCTGCTGCTCGATAAAACGGGCACCATCACCATCGGCAACCGGAAAGCCACGCACTTCTACGCCGCCCCGGACATCGCCCAACCCGACATGGTGCGGGCCTCGGCGCTGAGTTCGCTGGCCGACGAAACGCCCGAAGGCAAGTCGATTGTGGAGCTGGTTGAGCGAATGTACAATGTACAATGTACAATGCACAATGGCGAGCTAGCCCTGAAAAAAGCGGATCAGACCATCATACAGTCTTCATTAGCCACTGTGCATTTTATCAAGTTTACCGCCGAAACGCGTTCATCGGGTATCGATCTGCCTGTCAACGGCCCGTCAGGTACGTTCCTGCGCATCCGTAAAGGAGCCGTCGATTCGATCCGAACCATCGTGACGAAGGCGGGCCATGCCTTTCCGGCAGAAACCGACGCCAAAGCCAGGGAGATTGCGGCTAATGGCGGAACGCCGCTGGTGGTGACGGAGAACGAACGCGTAATGGGCGTGGTGGAGCTTCAGGACATTATCAAGCCGGGGATCTCGGAACGCTTCGACCGCCTGCGGAAGATGGGCGTAAAAACGGTAATGGTAACGGGCGACAACCCGCTGACGGCCAGGTTTATTGCCGAGAAGGCCGGGGTCGATGACTTCATTGCCGAGGCCAAGCCAGAAGACAAGATGCAGTACATCCGCACCGAGCAAACCGGCGGCAAACTGGTGGCGATGATGGGCGACGGCACCAACGATGCCCCCGCGCTGGCGCAGGCCGACGTGGGCGTGGCGATGAACTCCGGCACGCAGGCCGCCAAGGAAGCCGGTAACATGGTCGATCTCGACAATGACCCCACCAAGCTGATTGAGGTGGTCGAGATTGGTAAGCAACTGCTCATTACGCGGGGGACGCTGACGACGTTCTCCATCGCTAACGATGTCGCCAAGTATTTCGCCATCGTACCGGCGCTGTTCGTGGCGAGCATTCCGGCGCTGCAACGCATCAACATCATGAATCTGCATAGCCCCGAATCGGCTATTCTGTCGGCGGTGATCTTCAACGCGATCATCATCCCGATGCTGATTCCGCTGGCCCTGCGTGGGGTCGATTACAAACCGATCGGCGCGTCGGCGCTGCTCCGGCGCAACCTGTTTATCTACGGATTCGGTGGTCTGGTGGCCCCGTTCGTCGGCATCAAACTGATCGACCTGGTCGTAGGATTATTTGTATAAACTGTCATTCATCGTCATTCGCTTCGCGGTCATTAAGTAGTCATTTATTGTCATTAAGTGGTCATTTGCTTCGCGTCATTGATAGTCATTGATTGCTTACGACAAATGACGATTAATGACCCGCGGCGGCGGACCGCACCAATGACGCGAAGCCAATGACACTTCTCTTATGAAAACGCATATCGCTCCGGCGCTCCGGCTTACGGTCGCCCTTATTATCCTGACTGCTGTTGTGTATCCACTCGTGGTGGCGGGCATTGCCAGACTGGCCCCCAGTAGTGGCGCTGGTGAACAGGTTATTGTTAACGGCAAGGTGGTGGGGTACGCCCGCATCGGGCAGACATTCACCGAAGATCGCTACTTCAACACACGTCCGTCGGCGGTCGACTACAACGCGGCGGGCTCGGCCGGGTCGAACAAAGGGCCGTCCAATCCCGATTACCTCAAGGCGGTGCAGGCTCGCATCGACACCTTTCTGGTGCATAATCCGGGCGTGCAGAAAGCCGACATTCCGGCTGAACTCGTGACGGCGTCGGGGTCGGGCCTCGATCCTGATCTGTCGCCGGCCGGGGCCAAGATTCAGGTACGTCGTATTGCGAAGGTGCGGGGAATCGCCGTCGCCCGCCTGAACCAACTGGTGGATGAACATACCAAAGAACCCCTGCTAGGGCTGTTTGGCCCGCCGACGGTGAACGTGCTGGCGCTCAACGTGGCGCTCGACGCGCTGAAGTAATGTTCAGACCTATAAGGTTTTCAAACCGCAACGGCGGACCGCCTTGTAGGTCTATCGAATTCAAATTCACAGTATGGCTACAGGTGCCTTCCAGAATGCTGGACTGGCACAATGCTGTAGCGACTAAGTTTAATGACAATGAAAATCCTGTGTACGGCTTTACTAATAGCCATAACATACCCGTTCGTAGCTGTATCTGCCCAATCGATTGATACTACGCACCTTTCCACGACGTCTCAGCCCGTTCCTGGGTCAGGCCTGACCGTGACCGGGTACGTAGAAGCGTATTATTCACACGATTTTACGGCCCCTAAAACGAGCCAGGAACGCCCCAGCTTTTTGTACAACCACCGCCGCAACCGGGAAGTGAACATCAACCTGGCGTTTGTGAAAGCCGCCTACAGCAGCGACCGGATGCGGGGCAATCTGGCGCTTCAGGTGGGTAACTACGCCCAGTACAACTACGCCGCCGAACAGGAACTGACGAAGACTATATTCGAAGCCAACGCCGGGGTGAAGCTGGCCAAAAACCGTGATCTCTGGCTCGATGCGGGCCTTTTTGCCTCGCACATCGGCTTTGAAAGCGCGATCTCGAAAGACTGCTGGACGCTCACCCGCAGCCTGCTGGCCGAAAACTCGCCCTACTACCTGTCGGGGGCCAAACTGACGTACAACACGCCTAATGGCAAGTGGACGGTGCTGGGGATGGTGACTAACGGTTGGCAGCGGATCAAAAAACTCGACGGCTATAGCGGCCCGGCCCTGACCACGCAGGTGCAGTACCGGCCCTCGGCAAACCTGACGCTCAATTGGAGCAGTTTCGTGGGTGCCGACCGGCCCGATTCGCTCCGGCAAACACGCTTCTTCAACAATGTCTACGCCATTGTGAACCCGCAGGGGCGCTTTGGGCTAATCCTGGGCTTCGACATCGGGGCGGATCGTAAACCGGTGGTTCGGGCTGGATCCGACCAGCGCGTCGGTAGTGGCAGCTACGTCTGGTATTCGCCCGTCGTAATTGCCCGCTACAAAACGTCCGACAAAAGCTACGTCAACGGCCGCGTCGAGTACTACGCCGATCCGAACGGGGTACTTATTGCCACGGGTACGGCCAATGGCTTCCAAACAGTCGGCTATTCGCTCGGCTACGATTGCGCCATCCTGCCCAATGCCTTATTCCGCATTGAAGGCAAGGTGTACGACAGCAAAGACCCAATTTTTGAGGGGAAAAGCAGTCGCAGTCGCACCAACACCTCGCTCACCACGAGTCTGGCGGTGTCTTTTTGACAGTACACCGGGCCCAGTGTAACCAATCTTCATGAACCCCAACGACCAAACCGCCGAACGCTTCCTGAACCTCATCCGCGAGTCGCGCCGGGGGAAGTTCAAGATTTACATTGGCATGAGCGCGGGCGTGGGCAAGTCGTACCGGATGTTGCAGGAGGCCCACAGCCTCTTGCGCAGCGGCGTCGACGTGCGCATCGGGTTCATCGAAACCCACAATCGGGCCGAAACCGTGGCGCTGGTTGAGGGGTTGCCCCTTATTCCGCGGCGTACGCTGTTCTACAAAGGCCGTCAGCTGGAGGAAATGGACGTGCAGGCCATCATCAACAGCCATCCCGAACTGGTGATCGTCGACGAACTGGCCCATACGAATATTCCCGGTTCGAAAAATGACAAACGCTGGCAGGATGTGGCCGATGTTCTCGATGCGGGGATTAACGTGATCTCGGCGGTCAACATTCAGCATATCGAAAGCCTCTACGATGAGGTGCGGGCCATTACGGGCATCGACGTAACCGAGCGTGTGCCCGACCGGATGCTGCAACTGGCCGACGAGGTTGTGAACATCGACCTGACCGCCGACGAACTGATTGCGCGGCTTCGCGACGGCAAACTTTACGACCAAGCCAAGGTGCAGACGGCATTGGCCCATTTTTTTCAGCCGGAGAAAATCCTGCAACTGCGCGAACTGGCCCTGAAAGAAGTGGCCGGGCAGGTGGAGCGCAAAGTTGATCAGACCTTGCCTCCGGCCTCGGTTTCGCGCCACGAGCGGTTTCTGGTGGCCATCAGCACCAATGCCGACGTGGCCCGCCGGGTGATCCGAAAAACGGCCCGGCTGGCGAGCTATTACAACTCGCGCTGGTATGTGCTGTACGTGCAGACGCCCGCCGAAGCCCCCGACCGCATCCGGCTCGACGTGCAGCGGCACCTGATCAATAACCTTAAATTAGCCACCGAACTGGGGGCCGAGGTAATTCGGGTAAAAGGCCAAAACATCGTGGATGGTATCATGGGTGAGGTGGAACGCCGCCACATCACCACGGTCTGTATCGGCAAACCGCACCTTAACCTGCTGCAAATCATCATCCAGACCAACGCCTTCAATCGGTTGCTCAACAAGCTGTCGGCCTCCGACGTCGACCTGATCATTTTGTCGTAAACTGCCCCGCCATGACCATTAAAGCCAAAATAACGCTCGCGCTGGCCTTTCTCTTCGCCATCATGCTGCTGTTGGGTGGGGTAGGGGCTTATTACCTCAACCGGCTGGCCGCCGACTCGCAGGCGATCCTGACCGACAATTACGAATCGCTCGACTATACCAGCAACATGCAAAAGGCGCTGGTGGGGCTGCGGGCCAGACTCGATACCGAAGCGCTGGGTACGTTCGACGACAACCTGAAACGGCAGGAAGCCAACGTGACGGAAGTAGGCGAAGGCGAGGCCACGCAGGCCGTGCGACGCGCCTTTAACCAACTGCGGCAGATGCCTCAGGATTCGGTCGTGGTGGGGCGGCTATGGGCGGGGCTGTTTCGCATCGACGACGTGAACCGACAGGCCATCATCCGCAAAAACGACGTGGCCAAACAAACGGCCCGCGACGCGCTGGTGTGGCTGGCCGTGGTGGGGACGTTGTCGTTTCTGGTGGTGTTTTCAATGCTGTTTAGTTTTCCCGGCTACATCGCCAGCCCCCTGCGCGAGCTCACGCAGGGCATCCGGCAGGTGGCGAGCCGTAATTTTGAGGAACGGCTGCACGTTAAATCGAGCGATGAGTTTGGCGAACTGGCGCGGTCATTCAACAGCATGGCGCAGAAACTCGACGAATACGAACACTCAAATCTGGCCCGGATTCTGTTCGAGAAAAAGCGCATCGACACACTCATTCAGGTAATGTCGGATGGCATTATCGGGCTCGATCAGAACCGCTATATCCTGTTTGTCAACCGGGTGGCGAGCCGATTGCTGGGCCTGAGTGAGGCCGACCTGCTGGCGCAATACGCCCCCGACGTAGCGGCCCGCAATGACCTGATGCGCAGCTTGATTCAGGACGTAATGACCACTGGCGCCGCGGCAAAGGATGGCGATTCGACCCTGCTCAAAATCTACGATGAGGGCAAGGAAAGCTATTTTATCCGGCAAACACAGGTGGTCGACGTATCGCGCACGGGCGATGAGCAGGCGGTGCGAGCCGGGTACGTGATCGTGCTGAAAAACGTGACCTCGTATAAAGAGCTCGATCTGGCCAAAACCAATTTCATCGCCACGGTCTCGCACGAACTGAAAACGCCGCTGTCGAGCATCAAGATGAGCCTGAAACTGCTCGACGATCAGCGCGTTGGCGAGCTGAATGACGAGCAGCGGCAACTGGTCGGGAATGTGCGCGATGATGCCGACCGGCTGCTGAAACTAACCGGCGAACTACTGAATATGGCGCAGGTCGAGTCGGGGCAGATTGAACTGGCTATCCGCCCCGTGGCCCCTGCCGATCTGGTCCGTTATGCCACGCAGGCCCTACGTACCCAGGCCGAACAACGAGCCATCGAATTGGTGAGCAACGTACCTGGCAACCTCCCACTCGTAGAAGCCGATCCCGACAAAACGTCGTGGGTGCTGGTCAATTTTCTGTCGAACGCCATCCGGCACAGCCCCGACAATGGCCGGGTCGACATCAGCGCCACGCCGATTGGCCAACAGGTCGAATTTCGGGTGCGCGATCACGGCCCTGGCATCCGTCCCGAGCACCGCGACCGTGTGTTTGACCGCTATTTTCGGGCCGCATCCGTGCCGTTTTCGGGCAGCAGCGGGTATCCGGCAAGTGCCATGGCAAACCCTAGCAGCAGCGGAACGGGGCTGGGCCTGGCCATTTCTAAAGAATTTATCCAGACGATGAATGGGCAAGTAGGGCTTGATACTTCCGTGACCGACGGCGCAGCCTTCTGGTTTCGGCTGCCGGTGGCTGGCCAGACCGTTGTGTAGGCAGGAACCGATACGTCGGCTAAACGCTGTACTTTTGCCAGGAGGAGCTAGTTTACATAAAACCCGCTCCGGCAACTTGATACGACTGCATGAAACCTACTCTCTTGATTCTGGCCGCTGGTATGGGCAGCCGCTACGGGGGCATTAAGCAACTCGACCAGTTTGGGCCACACGGCGAAACCATTATCGATTATTCGCTTTTCGACGCCATCCGGGCCGGTTTCGGCAAGGTGGTGTTCATCATCCGGCAGGAATTACAGGCCGATTTTGAAGCGCTTTTCCTACCCAAACTACAGGGAAAGATTGAGGTTGACTTTGCCATTCAGGCCCTGTTTTCGTACGTACCCGCCGACCTCGGCCCGGTGCAGCGCACCAAACCCTGGGGCACGGGCCACGCCATGTTGTGCGCCCAGAAACAAACGCAAACACCGTTTGCCGTCATCAACGCCGACGATTTTTACGGGCAGGAGGCCTTCCAGGTAATGGCCGACTTCCTGACGACTGATACCGATGATTCGCGCCACGCGATGGTTGGTTACGAAGTAAAAAACACGCTGTCGGAGTTTGGCTCCGTGTCGCGCGGGGTGTGCGCCACCGACGACCACAACAACCTGACGTCGGTGATCGAACGGACGAAGATTTACGAGAAAGAGGGCACTATCGTCTACGAAGAAGCGGATGGCCTCACGCCGCTCGCGCCCGAAACGCCCGTGTCGATGAACTTCTGGGGCTTCAAACCGAGCGTATTTCCCAGCGTACAGGCGCAGTTTGAGACCTACGCCCGCGCCAATTTCGACGTACCCAAGGCCGAATTCTACATTCCCACGATCGTGACGCAGCTTATCCAGACGGGCGAAGGCACCTGCCGGGTATTCCGCAGCCAGTCGGAGTGGTTCGGCGTCACGTACCCTGAAGACAAACCCACGGTGATGAAGTCGTTCAAGCGCCTCCACGCCGACGGCAAGTACCCCGATAGCCTGTGGGGGTAATGAATGCACGATGCACGATGTACAATGGGGTGCGTAGGTCGGTAGCTAGCCGTTTACGAACACCCATTGTGCATCGTGCATTGTCCACTGTACATTCAATCCCCAGTCGTTCCGTTGTCAACTAAACCCGGACGACGGGCGAGCTATGAAAACAATGGTGTTGCTGGTTGGACTGCTAGGTACGTTGCCAGGCTTAAGCCAGTCGCTGGTGGGTACGTGGAAACGGACGGGTACGTTGATTAATTACCAGAGCGGCAAGACCGACGATGTGCAGGCGATGATGACGAAAAGCATGCCCTGTACGGCCAATATTACTTACGAGTTTACGGGCAACGGCCTGCTGAAAACGAAGATTCCCGCCGATTGCCAGCAGATGATGTCGGCGATGGCCAAGCTATATGCCGACACGCGCTACTCCACCAGCGGCAACCAGATCACCGTCGTGTCGCCTGACCCTAAGCTGTCGCCTAACTCGACGTACACCTACAGCGTGACAGGCAACACCCTAATCATGACGCTAACCTACGCCGATCAGCCCAAGATGCCCAACCCTACCAAGGCCAAAACGATGGTGCTGACCTACCAGCGGCAGTGAAGGCGCGACGAATGATAAATGATGCGTAGGCTAACGCGCCTTGACTCTGGCGACTGCCTGCTTATCGTTTACCACTCAGCGTTCATCACTACCTTTACTTCATGATTGCCGCTGCTCCTCAATTGCCCTTTGCTGCCCTTCAGCCGTCGTTTGAAGGCGAGCTTTATTTCGATACGTCTACCGAGCACGTCGCCCAGCGGATGCTCTACGCGACCGATGCCTCGGTGTATCAGGAAACGCCGCTGGCTGTGGCGATTCCGCGTACGGTAGACGACATTAAACGGCTGGTGCGCTTCGCCAAAGCCAATAAAAGTGCCGGGGTGCAGGCGAGCCTCATTCCGCGCGCGGCCGGTACGTCGCTGGCCGGGCAGGTGGTGGGTAGTGGCATCGTGGTCGACATTTCGACCCATTTCAATCAGATTCTGGAGATCAACCCCGCCGAGCGCTGGGTTCGGGTGCAGCCGGGCGTCATTCGCGACGACCTGAACGTGGCCCTGCGTCCGCATGGGTTGCAGTTCGGCCCCGAAACTAGCACGGCCAGCCGGGCCATGATTGGCGGGATGATCGGTAATAATTCGTGTGGACTGCACTCCATCGTGTGGGGCACTACCCGCGACCACCTGCTCGAAGTACGGGCCGTGCTGGCCGACGGGGCCGAAGTGACCTTTGGCCACCTGAGCGCCGACGATTTTGCCGCCAAGTGCCGGGGCGAACACGTGGTGAGTCCGCTCGAACAGCGCATTTACCAGCAGTTCCAAACCTGGCTGAGCGATCCCCAGCTTTGCCAGCAAATCCGCGACGGTTACCCCAACGCCAACGTGACCCGCCGCAACACCGGCTACGCCCTGGATGCGCTGGTTGAGCAGGGCTCGGGGCGTGGGGCCGGGGGCGGGGAGCAAGCCTCTACAGCTGCCCTTTCCCCCCAAGCTCCGAGCCCCAAGCCCCCTGCGGCTATCAACCTCGCTGCGCTCATTGCGGGGTCAGAGGGGACGCTTTGTTTTATCACGGAGGCGAAGCTGAATCTGCTGCCCCTGCCGCCTGCCCACGTGGCGCTGGTTTGTGCCCATTTCCAGACGCTTCGGCAGTCGCTGGAAGCTAATCTGGTGGCGTTGGCGCATCACTGCTGGGCGTCGGAGCTGGTCGATGATTACATTTTGCAACTGACCAAAACCAACGCCGAGCAACTCCGCAACCGAACATTTGTGGAAGAGCATCCCGAAACGGGCGATCCGAAAGCGGTGCTGATGGTCGAGTTTTTCGACGATACTGAGGCGGGCGTCCGGGCGAAAGCCGAGGCTTTTGTGGCGTCGTTGCAGGCGGCGGGGCTGGGGTATGCCTATCCCATTCTGCACGGCGACGAGACTAAGAAGCCGTGGGCGCTGCGCAAGGCGGGCCTCAGCATCATGTATAATATCCCCGGCGATGAAAAACCGGCTAACGTGATTGAAGACTGTGCCGTGGCCCCGCAGGATCTGCCCGACTACATTGACGAGCTGACCCGGATGGCGAAGGAAAACCACGGCCTCGATCTGGAATATTCGGCGCATGCCGGGGCTGGTGAGTTGCACGTCTTGCCGCTGATCAACCTCAAAACGACGCCGGGCCGCGAGACCTTCCGGGCCTTGCTGATGGACACCGCCACGCTGGTGAAAAAATACGGTGGGGCGCTCTCCGGCGAGCACGGCGACGGGCGGCTGCGGGGCGAATTTATCGCCTTTATGTTGGGGCCGGAAAACTACGAGTTGTGCAAGGCCGTGAAGGCCCTCTGGGATCCCGACAACCTGTTCAACCCTGGTAAGGTGGTCGATACGCCCCCGATGAACGAACACCTCCGGTACGTGGCCGATGCGGTGATTCCACAGCCCCAGACGCGCTTCGATTTCTCAAAAGATGGCGGCCTGCTCGAACTGGCCGAAAAATGCTCGGGCTCGGGTGATTGCCGCAAAACGCATCTGTCGGGCGGTACGATGTGCCCCAGCTACATGGCGACCCGCCGGGAACACGATACTACCCGCGCCCGCGCCAACATGCTCCGGCATTATTTCACGGGTGGCGATGGGCAGACGGTCACGATGGATGAGGTTAAAGACGTACTCGACCTGTGTCTGTCGTGTAAAGCCTGCCAGACCGAATGCCCCAGCAGCGTGGATATGACCCGCATGAAAGCCGAGTTTACGCAGCGCCTCTACGACGAACGCTCGGTGCCGTTGCGGGCGCGGCTGGTGGGTAACTTCTCGCGGCTGATGGGCTTGGCCAGTCTGGCCCCCTGGGCCTACAACGCCATCTACGACACGCCCGCCCTGCGCCGGATCGCTAACCGCCTCGTTGGTTTCCACCCCGACCGTACCATGCCCGCGCTAAAGCCAGTAAACGCTCAGCGGCTGACGGCTACGACCTCGAAGGCCGGAGCAATGTCGAAAACGGTAAACCTCTTTCTGGATGAGTTTACGCGCTACAACGATGGGTACGTTGCCGAAAAAACGGCTAAACTGCTCGACCGATTGGGTTACAAACTGGTCATTCCGGACCACGCCGAGAGCGGCCGGACGTACCTGTCGAAAGGGCTGGTCGACGACGCCCGCAAGCTGGCTATCCGCAACGTAACGTACCTGCGCGACCACGTCACAGCTGATGCGCCGCTGATCGGGCTGGAACCCTCGGCCATCCTGACCTTCCGCGACGAATACCCTGATCTGGTACCGGCCGAGCTGAAGGCCGATGCCCGCCGCATTGCCCAGCATACGTACCTGTTCGAGGAATGGATCGCCCGGGAAGCCGACGCCGGGCGGATCACCCCTGAAGCGTTCACCACCGAGGCCCGCACGGTGAACGTCCACGGCCATTGCCATCAGAAAGCCCTATCGGGCATGACGGCGCCGACCCGGGCATTGAGCTTACCCCAGCATTATACCGTCGAGGTGATTCCGTCAGGCTGTTGTGGTATGGCCGGTTCGTTTGGTTACGAAACCGAACACTATGACCTCTCGATGCAGATTGGTGAGCTGGTGCTGTTTCCTGCCGTGCGCGCCGCCGCCAGCGAGGTTATCGTGGCTGCGCCGGGTACGTCGTGCCGCCATCAGATCAAAGACGGCACCGGCCGCAAAGCCCTGCACCCCGCCGAGGTGCTGTTCGAGGCGCTGCGGCAGCCATAAAGCTTATAGGCCTGGGCGGCCCCGTTTAAACCTACAAGCTTTACTGGTTCGCTACTTTGGCTTTCAGGAACGAGATGACCACGTCCAGGCCCTTCTGGTAATGGATATTGTTAGGGATAACAATGTCGGCTTCGGCGCGGTAGGGCTTGATAAACTGCTTGTACGTGGGTTTTACGTGGTATTTCCAGCGATACATCACGTCGTCGAGGTCGTAGCCGCGCTCTTCGGCGTCGCGCTTCACCCGGCGTTCCAACTTGATGCTGTTTTTGGCATCGATGAAAATTTTGAGGTCCATCTGATCGGCCAGTTCGCGGAAGTGGAACACAAAAATGCCTTCCACCACAATGATGGGCGCGGGCGTAAATGTCAGCAGCTGCGGGATAATGTCGGGGTTGTTGAACGTGTATTCACGTTGCTGCACCGTCAGGCCCTGGCGTAGCTGCTCGATGTGCTGGGCATACAGATGGTGGTCGATCGTTTCGGGAACATCAAAATTATGGATGCCCTGATCGTCAACGGCAATCTGATCGAGCGACAAATAATAGTTATCCTGCGAAATCAGGCAGATTTCGTGGGGTGCGAAGGCGTTGAGGATGCCTTTCAGAAAGGAGGTTTTTCCTGATGCACTACCCCCGGTAATGCCAACGATGTATGGTTTCATAAGACGGTGAAACCTCACCCACGGCGCCTCTTTGTGCTTGGAGAGCGGGACCGGGAATGAGGTGGTTTTGACAAAAATACGGCAAGGGGCTCAATCCGCGGTGACAGTCGCTCAACTGACCCGGGGCGCTTCGTAACGACGCCCCCTATTTTACCGCGCCAATCTTCGGGGGCTGTCTGCCGGTTTCGCGCTGCATGCCCGATATTTGCCCCATGAAGTTACAGAATGACTTAGTGTTACGGGCGGCACGCGGCGAAACCGTCGAGCGGACGCCCGTGTGGCTGATGCGGCAGGCAGGCCGTATCCTGGCCGAATACCGGGCCGTACGCGAAAAAGCGGGTAGTTTTATCAAATTGGCGACCACCCCCGAACTGGCTGCTGAGGTAACGGTGCAACCTGTCGATTTGCTGGGCGTGGATGCCGCGATCATTTTCTCGGACATTCTGGTGGTACCCGAAGCGATGGGTCTGCCCTACGAAATGATCGAGCAGCGGGGTCCCGTTTTTCCGCGTACCATCCGGACGATGGCCGACCTCGATAGCCTGCACATCGCCGACCCGGAAGAACACCTTGGGTACGTGCTGGAAGCGCTGCGGATTACCAAACAGTTACTGGCGGGTCGCGTGCCGCTGCTGGGCTTTGCCGGGGCACCGTTTACCATCTTCTGCTACATGACCGAGGGCCGGGGCTCGAAGACGTTTTCAGTTGCCAAAAAGCTGCTCTACACCGACCCGACTTTTGCGCACGCCTTGCTACAACGGATCACCGACAGCACCATCGCCTACCTGAAAGCGCAGGTAGGGGCGGGGGCTGACCTCGTTCAATTATTCGATTCGTGGGCGGGCATCCTGTCGCCGGAGCAATACAATACCTTTTCACTGCCTTACATCCGGCAGATTTGCGACGCGTTGAAAGCCGATCCGACCGTGGGGCACACGCCCATTACGGTGTTTGCCAAAGGCGCGTTCTTTGCCCGGCAGGCCATTGGGCAACTCAACTGCGACGTGGTGGGCCTCGACTGGAACATGGACGCTGCCGAATCGCGGCTGTTGGTGCCTAACAAAACCCTGCAAGGCAACCTCGACCCCTGCGTACTCTATGCTGAACCCGCGCAGATTCGGGCCGAAGTGGCGCAGATGCTGGCGGCGTTTGGCCCTCAACGCCACATTGCCAACCTCGGCCACGGCGTTTACCCCGACACCAACCCCGACCACGTACGGGTGTTTATCGATGCTGTAAAAAACGCCTGATCGCCGCCAGTATTCGGCTTTTCTGCGCCTCGGTAGCCCCGTCCCACATATCGTTATGTAGGATTGGCTGCTGCTCGATCATGATGCCGTAGGTACGTTGCTCATCGGGAGTGGGCAACACTCCCTCGTCGGCTGGCTGATCGCTGGAACGGATGGAGAGGATACGGGGCTGTCGGGCGCGGCGAAACGGCATGCGGCGGTTGTCGAGCGTGACGACCGCCGCCACCTCGGCTGGGTACGTGTCGGCGTAGAGCATCGACTGATCGCCCCCATTGGAATGCCCCACCAACAGCAAACGGCTCCTGTCGAGCATAGGTAGTCGGCGATTCAATCTTGCCAGTGCGAACCGGATGTTCTGTACCCCGCGCTCCCAGTTTGGTAGGCGCACCACACGCGGGTTGCCGGTTGTGGGAATAGGATCATCGCTGGGTACTTCGTGCTGCACCCCCGCCACTACGTACCCCTGCGCGACCAGATCGCGGGCAATAAAGCTGTAGTCGGTTGAATGGCCGCCATACCCGTGACTGATTACGGCAATTTTGGGCCGTTTAGGCAGCGTTGCCGGGCGATAAAGCACTACCGGAACAGCCCGCTGCCGCGTTGTATCAAACAACGCCAGCGTATCGACGGCCATTGATTGAGCCGACACGGGGACGGATAAAACGAAAGCGGCCAATGAAAAGCACAGCGTAGCGCAGCCGTTCAGGAAGGGAAACATGATGACGAATTTGTGAGCCGCTAAGGTAAGCTATCGGGGCAGGTGGTTTGCCTGGGCGCTCATTATCCATGCGCTGTCGAGAAGCAACGATGATAAATGGCAGACCTTGTACTTTCTGTTTAGTGATACTTGTCAGAAGAAGCTGGCTTCGGGTCGCAACAGAAACCTAACATCCTCTTTCCCCGCCTTTTCCGTTTATTTGCACCGACGAACTAGGCGACAGCCATCGATTCAGTTGTTGAGTCATTTATAATCCAAATTTTTGTTTGCAAAGCACAATGAGTACCATTCAAAGCATCCATGCCCGCCAGATCCTCGATTCGCGCGGCAACCCGACAGTGGAAGTAGATGTTCGCACCGAAACCGGTGCACTGGGCCGCGCTGCCGTTCCGTCGGGCGCCTCGACCGGCACACACGAAGCCGTTGAACTCCGCGATGACGACGCCAAGGTCTATGTGGGCAAGGGCGTACTGAAAGCCGTTGAAAACGTCAACGAGCTGATCTATCCCGAACTGGTGGGCATTTCGGTCTTTGAACAGGGCATGATCGACAAAATCATGCTGGAACTCGACGGCACGCCCAATAAAGGCAAGCTGGGTGCCAACGCCATTTTGGGCGTATCGCTGGCTGCCGCTAAAGCCGCTGCGATCGACGCGGGCCTGCCACTCTACCGCTACATCGGTGGAGTGAACGCCAACACCCTGCCCGTGCCGATGATGAACATCCTGAACGGGGGGTCACACGCCGACAATTCCATCGACTTCCAGGAGTTCATGGTGATGCCGGCCAACGCGCCGACCTTCGCCGAAGCGCTGCGGATGGGCACCGAGATCTTCCACACGCTGAAAAAAGTGCTGAAAGGCAAAGGCATGAGCACCAACGTAGGTGACGAAGGTGGGTTTGCCCCCAACATCAAATCGAATGAAGAGGCCATCCAGATCGTAATCGAGGCGATCGAGAAAGCAGGCTACCGCCCCGGCGAAGACGTCTGGATCGCGATGGACGCCGCTGCGTCGGAGTTCTACAACGCCGAAACCGGTGAATACCACTTCAAGAAATCGACCGGCGACAAACTGACGTCGGATCAGATGGCCGATTACTGGGCCGACTGGGTGAACAAATACCCCATCCTGTCGATCGAAGACGGCATGGCCGAAGACGACTGGAGCGGCTGGAAACGCCAAACCGAACTGGTTGGCAAGAAGATTCAACTCGTGGGCGACGACCTGTTCGTAACCAACGTAACGCGCCTACAGGAGGGTATCGAGAAAGGTATTGCCAACGCCGTACTGGTGAAGGTAAACCAGATTGGCTCCCTGACCGAAACCATCGACACGGTGAACCTGGCCAAGCGCAACAGCTACAAAAACATCATGTCGCACCGCTCGGGCGAAACCGAAGATTCGACCATCGCCGACCTCGCCGTGGCCCTCAACACCGGCCAGATCAAAACGGGTTCGGCCTCACGTTCAGACCGGATGGCGAAGTACAACCAACTGCTCCGCATCGAAGAAGAACTCGGCGAAATGGCCTATTTCCCGGGGCTCAAATTTTAATAAACAATGAATGATGTACAATGCACAATGACTGCGTTGGCTTGGCTTCAACCTCATCGTACATTGTGCATTGTACATCGTCCATTCCCTACTCCATGAACCTCCCTCGTCGCCACCGCTTTTATTGGTTCACGGGCCTCGGCTTTGTGGCCTGGATGCTGTTTTTTGATGCCAACGACCTGCGCTCGCAGTTGCGTAACTGGTGGAAACTGCGCGAGCTGGAAGGCGAAAAGACCTTTTATCAGGAACAGATCGAAGCCGTGAAAGCCGAGCGGCATGAAGTGCTGGGCAGTCAGCGGTTGCGCATCAAGTATGCCCGCGAGAAATACCTGATGAAGAAGCGCACCGAAGACGTCTACGTGCTGGTCGACGAGGCGGGGAAACCCATTGAGAAATGAATAATGTACACTGAATGATGCACAATGCACAATGGCCGTGTTGGTCTATTGAGTCGTGTCGCTCCATTGTACATTGTGCATTATTCAGTGTACATTCAGTATGATCTCCATTCTCTTCGTCTGTTTGGGCAATATTTGTCGGTCGCCGGTGGCGGAAGGCGTCTTCCGGCAGCAGGTCGATGAGGCGGGTTTGACCGGTGTCATTGAGTGCGATTCAGCAGGTACGTCGTCGTACCATATCGGGCAGCTGCCCGACATACGTACCCGGCAAAACGCCCTGACCCACGACCTGACGCTCACGCACCGCGCCCGCCGCATGATCGGCGAAGACCTCGCCCGCTTCACCTACATCATCACGATGGACGAGGCCAATTACGAGGCCGTCATGAAACTGACGCAGCGCAGCATTGGCCTCACCCACGACGATACCATCTTTTTGCTGCGGGAGTTCGACCCCGCCGTCAGTGACCAACCCAACGTACCTGATCCGTATTACGAAGGCCCCGAGGTCTTCGAGGAAGTTTACCAAATCACGCATCGCTGCTGCGGCGAACTGCTAACGTACCTGCGGAAGCGACACAACTTGTAGAAAGATAATGGATAATGCACGATGGACAATGTACAATGGGCTTGATCGTCTGATCATTATACATTGTCCATCGTACACTATCCATTACCGCCACTCTTTATGAATAAAAAAGTCATCCTCGTCATTATGGACGGGTGGGGCATGACCACCCAGAACGACCGGTCGGCGCTGGCGGCGGCAAAGACGCCGTTTGTTACCGAGGCCTGGAGTCGCTATACGCACAGCACGCTGGAGGCATCGGGCCTGAAAGTAGGGCTGCCGGTGGGGCAGATGGGCAACTCGGAAGTGGGGCACATGAACCTCGGTGCAGGGCGCATCGTCTACCAGGACCTGGTGAAAATCAACCTTGCCGTTGAAGAGCGCACGCTCGCTCACGAACCCGTGCTGGCCGAAGCCTTTGCCAGGGCTAAAGCGACGGGCAAAAACGTGCACCTGATTGGGCTGGTATCGGATGGCGGCGTTCATGCCCATATCGACCACCTCAAGGGTCTGTTGAGCATCGCGCATGAGCAGGGCCTGATCAACGTATTCGTCCACGCGTTCACCGACGGGCGCGACACCGACCCAAAAAGTGGGCTCGGTTACCTGACGGACCTGAAGGCGCACATGAACGGCACGACTGGCCAACTGGCCACAGTGATTGGCCGGTTCTACGCCATGGACCGCGACAACCGCTGGGAACGCGTAAAAGTAGCCTATGATGCCATGGTCAACGCCGTGGGGGACCGGGCGCAGGGCGATGGCGTATTCCAAGCCATTCGCGACTCCTACGACGCCGGCACGACGGATGAATTCATCACACCCATTGTGCTCGAAAACGCCGATCATACGCCCGTTGCTCAGATCAAAGACGGCGATATTGTCATCTGTTTTAACTTCCGCACCGACCGGGGCCGCGAAATCACGATTGCGCTGACGCAAAAAGATTTCCCCGAACAGCAGATGCACAAGCTCGACCTCGATTACATCACGATGACCAACTACGACTCGGATTTTAAGGGCGTGAAGGTCATTTACGAGAAAGACAACCTGGAAAAAACGCTGGGTGAAGTAGTCGCGGCAGCGGGCCGGAAACAGATTCGGATTGCCGAAACGGAGAAGTACCCGCACGTGACGTTCTTCTTCTCAGGTGGCCGCGAAGAGCCCTTCATTGGTGAAACCCGCCTCCTGATTCCATCGCCGAAAGAGACGACCATCGTCAACGAGGAAGGGCAGACCGTCACGATTCCGGTGAAAACCTACGATCAGAAACCGGAGATGTCGGCTCATGGTATCCGCGACGCCATCGTGGCTGAACTGAAAAAAGGCGAGGTCGATTTTGTGTGCCTCAACTTTGCCAATACCGACATGGTGGGCCATACGGGCGTGTTTGACGCCGTGGTGAAAGCCGCCGAAACCGTCGACGCCACTACCCGCGACGTGGTAACGACGGGCCTCGAACACGGCTACACCTCGATCATCATCGCCGACCACGGTAACGCCGATTATATGATCAACGACGACGGCACGCCCAACACGGCTCACACTACCAGCCTGGTGCCGTGTATTCTGGTGGATAATGAGTTCCAGCCCGCGCTCAAAGACGGTAAGCTGGGTGATATCGCCCCCACCGTGCTGGCACTGATGGGCATCCCCCAGCCTACCGAAATGACGGGTGAAAGTCTGCTGGCCTAGTCAGCAGCTGCGTCTGATTGATAAAAGGCCGCCGCCGTTAAGAGTCAGACTTTTAACGGCGGCGGCCTTTTATAGCTCATTGAGCGCTAATTTGCCAGTTCCTGCACTTTCTGCTGGAAGCCTTCGACCTGCCGGAAAAAATGGCTCGCTTTGCGGCGCGATACCTCGATCTTGTCGCCGTTGGCCAGTTGCACCGTGTGCTGATGGCGGTTGAGGCTCTGCTCTTCGAGATACAGCAGGTTCACGATGTTCTTTTTGTGCGGGCGGGCAAACAGGCCCGGCGAGAGACGACTTTCCATTTTCTTGAGCGTCAATGACACCATCAGGCGCGTGCCGTCGGAAAAATGGAACATGGTGTAATTGCCTTCGCCTTCGAGGCGCACAATCTTGTGCATGGGCATGGCTTTACGGTAACCCCAGAAAGGCAATGTCAGGTCAGATAGGTTAAAAAGACGGATAAGGTCCTCCGGGGCAAGGCCCGAGCAGGCAGACGCAAAGGCGTAGGGTTTCATGGTACATGGTTATTAATTGTGGATAGATAACAGAGTCGTGCAAGTTGACGTAAAACACGCTGGTTGTCAATACCCAAATTAGGGGATTGTGCGAACGGTAACTAATCGTATACTTCTGGCGGCTTCAAGAAAAATGAGAGAGGGTAACGTTGGCCTTTGCCGCCCATCGCTATAGATGAGTACCACAAGTAAATACCCAAAAACCCTATTATGTAACGGGTATGCCATAGCCATAACTCGTAGGAGTGTTGGCCGGATGCCATACAAATGAGTGCTGCCACCTGAAGCCTCAACAAGCTTAGGTGGCAGCACTCGTTCGTTGCGGTTGACGCTGCTGGACAAAGGGCCTATCGCTCCCACGCGCTGAGGGTTGGCCGAGCGGCAACGTACCTAGCGCCCGCCGCCTTTGCTGTCGTCGTTCTGAATCTTCTTGCTTTGCTTGCCGCCGCTGCTCATCTGCCCGAAGCGGTAGGCAAACGTCAGGCGCACGCTCCGGCTCACCCAGAACGACCGCATGTCGGTGGTGAAAGTGGACGCACTCTGGCTGCCCGTCTGGTATACGCCCTGGTTGAAGGGGTTATTCAGCGCGAGCGTCAGGTCAGCTTTTTTCTTCATCAGCTCTTTTTTGGCGGCCAGCGAATACCAGTAGTAGCCGCCGTAATTCCCCTGCAACGACACCCAGCCGGAGCCAAAATTGCCGTTGACCTGCAGCGTTACGTCCTTCGGCAGTTTGTACGAAGCGTTGGCGTTGGTCGACCAGACCCAACCGGCGTTGCTTTGCCGCAGGGCCACACTGACCAGGTCCAGGTACGTTAGGTCGGCGCCCACGCTAACGTTTAACTCTTTGGTTGGCTGGAGCGTCAGGTTCGTGTTTAGCCCGTAACTGGCGTTGCGGCCGATGTTTTCGGGGCGGGTAAGGGCTACGCCATCGGCCCCCACGGTCTGTAGCCATTCGATGCTGTTGTTGGTTTGCCGCCAGTAGGCCGTTGCGTTGAACGACATGCCTTTGTCGTTGTAGGTACTGTAGGCTAGCTCAGTCGCGTGGGTCAGCTCGGGGGCCAGAAAGGGGTTGCCCGTTTGCAGGTTTTTCGAGTCGCTGGCGTTCACGAACGGGTTCAGATACCAGACCAGCGGGCGCGAAATGCGCTGGGTGTAGCTGGCTTTGTAGGTGTGCTTACCCCACGATTTCGACACCGTCAGGCTCGGTACAATGTTGCCGTATTGGCTCGTAAACTGCGTTTTCGTCGTAATGAAATCGCCGTTGATGCCCGTGTATTCGTAGCGCAGGCCGCCCGTAGCGGTCCATTTTTTCTTCGATTCCAGCCGCATCGACACGTACCCGGCCGCGACCCGCTGCGTGTAGGCAAAATCGTTGGTACGGCTGGGGTCGAGCTGGTAATCGGTTGGCAAGCCGCTAAGCGACTGATCGACGGAAAATTCGCTGCCGATGCGGCGCATAATGCCTTTGGCACCCATTTCCAGCTTGTAGGTCAGCGTGTCTTTTCTGCCTTTATGCTCGAAGGGGCGCGAGTAGTCGGTCTGGACGGTGTACTCGTTGTTGCGGCTAAGGTTGGTGCTGCGTTCCAGGTACGTTGGCGCTTCGCTGCCCCGGTTCCGCTGCGTAATGTCGTAGTAGTAATTGTCGGGCATCCGGCTGTATTGGGTCAGGATCGAAAATTCCGCCGGTGCGGCGCTTGAGCCCGGTTTTTTGATGGTTTTTGTCCAGCCCAGGTTGAACTCACCATTGCCATAGGGGTTACGGAAGCGCACGTCGCGCACAAAATCCTGCGTGATGGCGCTGCCGACCGTCAGGCGGTTCTGCAAGGTGCTGTTCATGGGGAAATTACCGCCCCATACGTTGGCGGCAAAGTTGATGCGGTTGAGGGTGTCGGGGTCGTAATCGAGGCTCATCTCGCCGTACCCACCTACGCCACTATTGTCGCGGTCGCTGCGGGTAAACAGCACGCTCAGGGGCTGGCGCGTTTCCGGGTCGAGCGCCGTGCGGGTGGCTTCGTTCCAGCCGATGTTGCGATACGTGTACGTATTTGCCGATACCGACAGCCCCAGTTTTTCGCCTTTCACCCCCCACTTGATACCAACCGCCGAATTGAAATTACCCGCCGTCGCGTTCACTGAGCCGTTGGATCCTTTCAGGGCTTTTTTGGTGATGATGTTGATGACTCCCGCCGACCCTTCCGCGTCGTATTTGGCACCGGGGCTGGTGATAACCTCTACCGATTTGATCGTATTGGCAGGCATCTGTTTCAGCGCCTCGGCGAGGTTGCGGGCCATAATGCTCGACGGCTTTCCGTTGACGAGCACCTTAATGTTACTGCTGCCCCGCATTTTCAGGTTGCCGTCGAGATCGACGGTCAGCATCGGTACTTTGCGCATCACATCGACGGCCGTGCCGCCCACGTTGGCAATATCCTGCTCGGCGTTGTACACCAGCCGGTCGCCTTTGTCCTCCACCATCGGCTTCACGGCGGTCACCGTCACTTCGGCCAGGGCGTTGGTGCTCGTGCTGATCGACACGTTGCCCAGCTCCACCGTGGGCTTGTCGGCCGACAGCGTAATGGCGTCGATGCGTTTGGTTCGATAGCCCACAAACGAGACGACGAGTTTGTACGTACCGAAGCCGACTTTATCGAGCGTGAACGTACCTGAGTCGGAGGTGGCCACGCCCGTAATCACGTTGTCGGTGGGCCCCATCAGCGCCACGGTGGCATACGGAACGGGTTTGTGGGTGGTCGAATCGGTCAGGGTGCCGGTAATGCGGCCCGTCTGCCCGAAGGCGATCGTTGTGGTGAGGACGAAGAGGAAAGCGCCGTAGAGAAGATTCATAACGAGTGTATAGGTAATTGTGTGCCAACTCCGAAAAAGGCCCGTTGCTGCCTGCAAGCCCGGGTTTGCCCTGGTATTGCGTCCGTTTCTGGACAAGTCTTGTCCGGTTATGGGGCAGATGCACAAAGGTGATGGGCCGTTGCGTACACTCGTTGTTAAAAGTGGTTAAGGCTTGTTAAGGTGTGTTAAAGGGAATTAATGTACAATGAACGATGTACGATGTACAATGGGGCGAACGGCGTAGCGCTTGCCTGCTAATGCACCGCGCCTCATCGTACATCGTTCCTTATCCATTGTACATTCTTATGGCAACTCTGCTTGATCTCGTTGGCAACACGCCGCTGGTTGAATTGAACCGGCTCAATACCAATCCGGCTTATAAGCTTTACGGCAAACTCGAAGGCAACAATCCTGGTGGGAGCGTGAAAGACCGCGCCGCCTACAGCATGATTCGCGGCTACATCGACCGGGGCGAATGGCAACCCGGCATGAAACTGATCGAGGCAACAAGCGGCAACACGGGCATTGCGCTGGCGATGATTGCCCGCCTCTTCAACATCGATATCGAGCTGGCGCTGCCCGCCAATTCGACCAAGGAACGGGTGCAGACGATGGAAGCGTTTGGGGCCAAAGTCACCCTGACGGAGACCATCGAAGCGGGACGCGATTACGTCGAGGCCAAAGCCGCTACGGGTGAATACCTGCTGGTGGATCAGTTTGCCAACCCCGACAATTACCTGGCGCATTACCGCACTACCGGCCCCGAAATCTGGCGCGATACGGCGGGGCAGATCACGCATTTTGTCTCGTCGATGGGCACGACGGGCACCATCATGGGTACGTCGCGTTACCTGAAAGAGCAAAACCCCAATGTGCAGATTGTAGGTTGCCAGCCCACCGACGGCTCGTCGATCCCCGGTATCCGCAAATGGCCGGTAGAATACCTACCCAAGATTTTCGATCCCAGCCGTGTCGATCAGATTATCGACGTGTCGCAGGACGATGCCACGCAGATGACGCGCCAACTGGCGCGGGTTGAAGGCGTTTTTGCCGGAATGAGCAGTGGAGGCGGTGTTCACGCGGCCCTGCGCCTCATCGAGCAATTACAGGAGCAGGGCATCGAACAGGCCACCATCGTCTGTATTCTCTGCGATCGCGGGGATCGGTATCTGTCGTCGGGGCTGTTTGAAAACCTGTAGAGACCGCGGCGACGGACCGTGCCACCCTTTGCGTCTCAGAAGTCAATGAAATCCCCCTGGATTATTGCCGACGCCAGATGAGACGCAAAGGATGGCGTCTCTACGGATTGTACCTTTGTGCCCATGTACAAACGCTTGCTGTTGCCGCTCCTGTTTCGGTTCGATGCGGAGAAGGTCCACTATTTCGCCACGTCGACGCTTCAGGTTGCGCATAAGATTCCCGGTGTAGCGGCGCTGCTGCGCTGGCTGTTTACCTACCGGCATCCCAGCCTCGAACGCACGGTATTTGGCCTGACGTTTCCTAACCCGGTGGGGCTGGCGGCGGGCTTCGACAAAAACGGCGAGTGGGTCGAAGAACTGAGCAATCTGGGCTTTGGCTTTATTGAGATTGGCACCGTAACGCCCCGTCCGCAACCCGGCAACGATAAGCCGCGGCTGTTTCGCCTCAAGGCCGACAGTGGGTTGATCAACCGGATGGGCTTCAACAACAAAGGCGCTGGCCCGGCGGCGGGTCGGTTGCAGTTTCATCGGCAACGTACCCAGAACCCACGCGTGCTGATCGGCGGTAACATCGGCAAGAACAAAGACACGCCTAACGAAGAAGCGCTCACCGACTACCTGCTGTGTTTCCGTGACCTGTTCGATGCCGTCGATTATTTCGTCGTCAACGTATCGTCGCCCAACACGCCGGGTTTGCGGGCGTTGCAGGAAAAAGAACCGCTGAAAGCAATTCTGGGTCGGTTGCAGGGCGAGAACAGCCTGAAAAACAAGCCGAAACCAATCTTGCTCAAAATTGCCCCCGACCTGGCGGATAGTCAGCTCGACGACATCATCGAGATTGTTCGGGAAACGGGGATTGCGGGCGTGATCGCGACCAACACGACCATCAGCCGCGACGGGCTACGTACCCCGGCCGATGCCGTAACGAAGATGGGGGCGGGCGGCGTCAGTGGTAAACCCGTTCAGGTACGTTCCACCGAGGTGATTCGCTACCTGCACACTCAGTCAAACGGGGCATTCCCGATTATCGGGGTAGGGGGCATTCAGACCGCCGCCGATGCCAAAGAAAAACTCGACGCCGGGGCCACGCTCGTGCAGGTCTACACCGGCTTCATCTACGAAGGCCCCGCCCTGGCCAGCAAGATCTGCCGGGGGTTAGTACAATGAATAATGGACAATGCACGATGTATAATGGGCTGTAAAGCGTTTACTCTAGCGCCCGCCCATTATACATCGTGCATTATCCATTATTCATTCACTTGATATTCTTCCGCCGGTTGCGCTGGAAATCCTCGAACATCATGTTGCCGAGGCCCTGCAAGCCACTGTAATAGGCGCGGCCGTTGTTGACCTTCGTAAATTCCTGCACAAACTGCTTCAGATACGGGTCAGTGGCGATCATGAACGTCGTGACGGGGATGTCGAGGCGGCGGCACTGAGCGGCCAGCGTAAGGGTTTTGCTCACCACTTTCCGGTCGAGGCCAAACGAGTTTTTATAGTACCGGATGCCTTCCTTCAGACAGGTCGGTTTACCATCGGTAATCATAAAAATCTGCTTGTTTTTGTTCTTGCGGCGGCGCAGCAAATCCATCGCCAGTTCGAGGCCAGCTACCGTGTTGGTGTGGTACGGGCCCACTTCCAGATAGGGTAGGTCTTTAGCCTGAATCTGCCAGGCATCGTTGCCAAACACCACAATGTCGAGCGTGTCTTTGGGGTACTTCTGTTTGATCAGCTCCACCAGCGCCAGCGCTACTTTTTTAGCGGGCGTAATCCGGTCTTCGCCATACAGAATCATCGAGTGGCTGATGTCGATCATCAGCACCGTGCTCGTCTGGGTTTTCTGCTCTTTTTCAGTTACTTCCAGGTCTCGCTCCATCAGCGTGAATTCCTCCACGCCGCTGTTGATCTGCGCATTTTTGATCGACTCGGTCATCGAAATCTGTTCGAGCGTGTCGCCAAACTGGTAGGTACGCAGGTCGCTGCTCAGCTCATCGCCCGAGCCGGTGTAGGGCGTGTTGTGGTTGCCGCCTGATTTTGAGCGTTTCAGCTTGCCGAAAATCTCGTCGAGGGCCGAGCGCCGGATCGTCTGTTCGGTTTTTGGCGTAATCGAAATTTTACCTTCCTGATTCTCTTCCGTCAGATATCCTTTTTCTTTTAGCTCATCGAAAAAGTTGCCCATCCCATACTGATCGTCGGTGAGGCTATACTGCCGGTCGAGCTGATTCATCCAGGCCATTGCCTGCTCCACATCGCCCGACGTAATGAGCAGCAACTGCTGAAAAATGTTGAGCAGCTGATCAAATTTGCTGCCTCCCTTCTGTTCGGGAGGCACAAACTGAGAAAAGTTAAAGCCTTTCATGAGATGCCTTTGGTGTTTACTAGCTGGGGTTTGACGTTGTGCTACAGACAAACACGTAACAACAACCCGAGGGAAAACGTCAAACTGCAAACGTTAAACCTCAAACTAAATTTGTAAATTCGCCATTCGATTGCGCCATCCAGGCAAATTGCCTCGCAAACCGATGCAGTTTGCTCGGCTGGTGTTTTTAGTATATATGTTTGATATCGAAGCCATTGGCGAATTACTGCGGCATCCTCACCGCATCCTGATAACCACCCACCAAAACCCGGATGCCGACGCCATGGGGTCATCGCTGGGGCTGGCGGGCTATCTGCGGCAGAAGGGCCATTCGGTACTGGTCATTACCCCGACCGACTACCCGCAGAATCTGGCCTGGATGCCCGGCAACGACGAAGTGCTGGCGTTCGACGAAAAGCAACGTACCCAGGTCGAAGCCCTCATCGCCGAAGCTGATACGATTTTCTGTCTCGATTTCTCGGCCCTCGACCGCATCCGCGACTTAGGGCCGATGGTGCGGCAGGCGCGCGCCCGCAAGGTGATGATCGATCACCACCTGGAACCCGAAAATTTTGCCGATCTGGCCTATTGGGATACCAAAGCCGCCGCCACCGCCCAGCTGATTTTTAAGCTGATCGAGCAACTGGGCGATGGCGCCCTGATCGACGCCGACGTGGCTGCCTGCCTGTATGCCGGCCTGATGACCGACACCGGCTCGTTCCGCCACTCCAATACCACGCCCGAAGTCCACCGGATTGCCGCCGCCTTGCTCGAACGGGGCATCGACGTTAGCCAAATACACCGGCTGATCTTCGACGGCGTTTCGCTCGATAAACTCCGGCTGC
Organism: Fibrella aestuarina BUZ 2; assembly: GCF_000331105.1. Lineage (NCBI taxonomy): Bacteria > Pseudomonadati > Bacteroidota > Cytophagia > Cytophagales > Spirosomataceae > Fibrella > Fibrella aestuarina. The sequence goes on from NC_020054.1 coordinate 1,515,468, forward strand.
TTGGCTATATTCTGAATGAAAAGTTGCGCGTCTTGCCGCAATACAAATTCGCGTACATCACGCTCTCGGTCGACGAACTGCGCCGGTTTCGGTCAAGAACGGGCGATACCGAGGGTATCGTCAACTACGCGCTGTCGGTCGAAGGTGTGGTCGCTGCGGCTATCCTGATCGATCGGGGCGAAGAGATTCGGCTGTCGTTCCGGTCGGTGGGCGATTTCTCGGTGCGCGATCTGGTGCATACCCATTTCAACGGTGGCGGCCACAAAAATGCCGCCGGGGGGCGCTCGCGCCTGTCGCTGGCCGATACCGAAGCCAAATTGCTGACCATCTTACCCGAGTACCAAACTGAATTAGCTGGTGTCTAGGCGCATACTTGTTGACGACGTGCTGCCGCGCCAAAACCGATAAACCGATTACAAAGACAATGCAGATTAAAACGCTTGGCAATGCCGCCCTGCTCGCAGCCGTTCTGATGGCCTGTGGCAAAGATCGCCTTCAGACCTCTGAAAGCGGCTTGAAATACCAGCTTCACGAGCAGAACGAAGACGCTCGCAAAGCCAAAATTGGGGATATCCTGACGCTCCATCTGGCGCTGAAAAACAGCAAGGATTCGGTGCTGCGCGATACGCATAAAGAAGGGGCGCCCCTCCAGCTCATGTTGCAGGTGCCGCCGTTCAAAGGGGCGTTTGAAGAAGGGCTGGCTATGCTGGCCAAAGGCGACAGCGCCACATTCTACGTAAAGGCCGACTCACTCTTTGCGCGCGCCAACCAGCCGTTTCCTCCGGGCATCACCAAGGGGTCTGACATCGTCTTCAACGTAAAACTGCTCGACGTACAAAACGAACAGGAGTTCCAGAAAGCACAGACGCAGGCGCGCGATAAGCAGAAAGGCATCGACGATAAAGCGATCGGTGATTTCCTGGCTAAGAACGGACAGGCGGGCAAGGCACAGAAAACGGCCAACGGCGTGTATTACGTTGTAACGCAACCCGGTGCCGGTGCGAAACCCAACCGTGGCGATAACGTGAAGGTGCACTACACGGGCAAGCTGATGAACGGTAAGGTGTTTGATAGCTCAATCGGCAACCAACAGACGGGTGGCCAGCCGCTTCAGTTCCAGGTTGGGACGGGCATGGTGATTCCGGGTTGGGATGAAGGTATCCTGCAACTGACCAAGGGCAGCAAAGCCACGCTCTATATCCCCTCGGGTATGGCGTACGGCGCTCAGGGTGCACCGCCGACGATTCCGGCCAACTCACCGCTGGTATTCGACGTTGAACTGGTTGACATCAGCAAAGGACAGGCGCCTGCCATGCCGGGTATGCCGCAGGGCGGCCCAGCAGCGGGCGGCCGTTAAAAATTAAGTTCAACCGTTCAACGTTTAAGGTGTAAAGTGGCTCCTGTAGAAAAGGAACCACTTGCCAGTAGACATTGAACCGCAGCGCACCGCCTGATCCGGTTGGGTCAGGCGGTGTATCGCTTTACACTTTGGACTTAAACTAATAAGATGCGCTTACAACTTAGTCTCTTTGGAATTGGCCTGCTGGCTGTAATTGGTGTCTGGCTAACCAGCTGTAGCCCCACCGGCGAGGCCCTGGCTGACCGAAAACAGCGCGAAAACGCAGAGGAAATTCAGCAGTACATCACGGCCAATAACCTGCAAGCCGAGCAATTGGGGTCGACGGGCGTGTATTACGTCAAAACGGCGTCGGCACCGGGCAACCAATCGGCTGTGACGGGCGATGAAGTGCGCTTCTTCGTGGTGTCGAGACGCTTCGACGGAACCGTTATCGACAGTACCGACGGCATTAACCCGGCTGTGTACACGTTTGGCACCAATGCCCCCCGGGCCCGGGCCATCACGAACGGCTCGTATCTGTACAACAACATCACCGACGGGATGCTTGCGGGGATCATCGTTGGCCGTGAAGGCGAAAAACTAACCTTGCTGGTGCCGTCGTATTACGACAACGGCCGGTATGGTACGCTAACCCTGCCGCAGTATTCGCCGATTCGCTACGACATGCGCATTGTATCGGTTCGGACCGAAGACGAACAGATTCGGGAATATATTGCTGCGAACAAAATCACCGTAACAGACACGGCGGCGGGTGGCATTCGGATTGCCAAGACGCTGGCCCGCCCCGATTCGGCCTTGATCAAAGCAGGCGAAACCGCGACGATTCGGTATACAGGCCGGTTGCTCAACGGTACTCAGTTCGACTCGAACGTACCCACGGCAGCGGCTATCGCCAGTGACCCGTCAAGCGCCACGGCTGGCTATGATGTAACGGTTGGGCAAACGGCTGTTGTGGCTGGTTGGACAACAGGGTTGCAACAGGTACGTCGGGGTGAGAAATTTTTGCTGATCTTTCCGTCGTCGCAGGGCTATGGCTCTTCAGGGGCACCCAACTCAACGGTAATTGGTCCGTTCAAGCCACTTTTGTTCGAAATGGAAATTCTGCGGGTGAGGTAAGCTCAACCGTGATCACGTAAGTTTGCAAAGCCGTTTGGGTACGTACCTGAACGGCTTTTTTTCGCCCAACAGCTATGGAACGAATGCTTTGCTTTGCGACGAATAACGCGTACAAACTGGAAGAAGTACAGGCTGCTCTGTCGGGCTCAGGTACGTTCGTGCTGCGCACACTCCGCGAGATTGGCTGCACCGACGAACTGCCCGAAACGACCGGCACCATTCCCGGCAATTCCCGCCAGAAAGCCAGGTACGTGTTTGACCACTTCAACGTGGCCTGCTTTGCCGACGATACGGGGCTGGAAGTGGAGGCGCTGGACGGTGAGCCCGGCGTCGACTCGGCCTACTACGCCGGTGAACCCCGCGACAATACGCGCAACCGGGCGTTGCTGCTCGCGAATCTGGCCGAGCACACCAACCGCCGGGCACAGTTCCGATCGGTGTTTACGCTGGTGGAACCCGGACCGAACGGCGAACCGATCGAGCATCAGTTCGAAGGGATCGTGATGGGCGTGATTATCGACGTGGAGCGCGGCGACGGTGGGTTTGGCTACGACCCGCTGTTTGTGCCCGACGGCTACGAGCAAACCTTTGCCGAGATGCCGCTCGCCGAGAAAAACAAAATCAGCCACCGGGCGCGCGCACTGGCGAAGCTGGTTGCATATCTGGGACAGGAATAGCCCCTAGACCTGTCACCCTTAAAACATCGTATTGTTGTTGGCCGACGTGGCGGGGACGAGTTGGAGTACATCCCAATGCTCCACGATTTTGCCGTTGTCGTCGAACCGAAAAATATCCATACCCGCCCACTCTTCGGTGCCGTTGCCATCGGCGGTGGGCCAGGTCTGGCGGCAATGTAGCACGACCAGATTCCCTTCGGCTATGGCCCGCTGCACGGCTACCTGCTTGCCAGGATAGTCGCGCGCCATCCGCTCAAAATAAGCGATGAAGGCGGCCTTACCATCGCCTACCTGTGGATTATGCTGGATGTATTCGTCGCCAACGTACCGGTCGACCGCTTCGGCGGGCCGACACTGGTTAAACATCAGGTCGTAGAAGGCGATGGCGTTGGCTTTGTGCTGGTCTGGTTGCGTCATGTAATACGTTTATTTTTTGGTGGGTTTGGCGCTCATGTAAAACGTGAGTGTACCGCCTTTCAGAATGTCAGCATGGTTCAGCATGGGCTGGGAGAGGGGCATGCCGTTGAGCAGCACCTTCGACACATACACGTTTTTGTCGCTCTGATTCACGGTTTCGATGGTAAATGTTTTGCCGTTTTCCAACGTCAATTTGGCGTTCTTGACGAGCGGGCTACCCAGCGAATACTCGGCTGAGCCGGGCGCAACGGGATAAAAACCCATCGATGAGAACATATACCACGCGCTCATCTGGCCGCAATCATCGTTACCGCCGAGGCCGTCGGGCGTGGGTTTGTACTGCATCCGCAGAATCTGCCGAATGCGTTCCTGCGTGCGCCAGGGCTGCCCAGCCCAGTTGTAGAGATAGGCAATGTGGTGGGCGGGCTCGTTGCCGTGAATGTAACCGCCAATGATGCCTTCGCGGGTGATGTCTTCCGTTTCGGCAAAAAACTTGTCGGGCAGGTGCATGCTGAACAGCGTATCGAGGCGGGCGGCGAATTTTTTGGCGCCGCCCATCGTCTCAACCAGCGCCGTTGGGTTCTGCGGTACGAAAAAGCTGAAGTTCCAGGAGTTGCCTTCGATGAAACCCTGCCCGTCGGTGGCATATACGTCGAAGGGTTTTTTGAACGTACCGTCGGCGAGGCGCGGGCGCATGAAGCCAATGGAGTTATCCCAGACATTGCGCCAGTTTTCGGCGCGTTTCAGGTACGTGTTATACACATCGGCGCGGTTCAGTTTTTTGGCCAGTTGGGCAATGCACCAGTCGTCGTAGGCATATTCGAGCGTATTGGACACCGACGTGCCGTTGGCTGTTGCCGGAATGTAGCCCCGGTCGATGTACTCGCCGATGCCTTCGTAAGAGCGGTGGTTCGAGGTGGCGATGCAGGCGTCCAGCACGGCCTGCGGGTCGCCGGTGTATGTGCCTTTGATAACGGCGTCGGCCAGCACCGACACGCTATGGTAGCCGCTCATGCACCAATTGTCGTTGGCGTAGTGCGACCAGACTGGCAGCATCTTCAACGGACTCTGGTTGTAATGCGCCATCATGGAGGCTACCATGTCGTTGTTGCGGCCGGGCTGCATGAGGTTGAAAAACGGGTGCAGGGCCCGGTACGTATCCCAGAGCGAAAAGGTGGTGTAGTTGGTGCCCTTTGCCTGATGCACGTCCTGATCCAGCCCTTTGTACTGCTCGTTTACGTCCATGTACACCGTCGGGTTGATGAAGGCGTGGTACATGGCCGTGTAGAAATTAACCTTGTCGGGCTCGGCAGCGTCGATCTGGATTTTGTTCAACTCGGTGTTCCAGGCGGCCTGCGCACGGGTTTTGGCCTGCTCAAAATTCCAGTGAGGGAGTTCGGCCCGCATGTTGGCCAGTGCGTTCTCCTGACTCACCGGCGACAGCGCCATTTTCACCTCAATGGCTTCGCCTTCGCTGGTGTCGAAATCGAAATACATCCGGATCTTCTTGCCCGCGATTTCGGGGAAGTTGTGCGCCTGATCGAATTTTCGCCAGAAGCCCCGGTACACCTGCGGCTTATCGAAATTCTTCTGGCCGTATGACTTAAACGGCTTGGAAAACGACAGCGCAAAATAGACCGTCCGGGTACGTGCCCAGCCGTTGGTTTGGCGGTAGCCCGTCACTAGGGTATCGTTCACGACGCGCACGTACGTCCAGACCACTTTATCGTCGTAATTATAGATGCCCGCCATCAGGTCGAGCAGGATGTGCGATTGGTCGGATTTGGGGAAGGTGTATCGGTGCAGGCCCACGCGCTGGGTGGCGGTCAGTTCGGCGGTGATGTTGTGGTCGTCGAGTTTGACTTTGTAATACCCCGCTTCGGCCACTTCGTTCGCATGTGAAAACGCCGACCGATAACCACTCTTCGGATCGCTCGCCGTACCCGGATTAAGTTGCAAGGTACCCTGCGTGGGCATGATGAGGAAATCGCCGAGGTCGGAGTGGCCGGTGCCGCTGAAGTGCGTGTGACTGAACCCGACAATCGTTTTGTCTTCGTATTTGTAGCCCGCGCAGTACCGATAGACGTCGCCGTTGTACTTCCCGTTGAATTCGTAGGAAAGGGTATCCGTGTCGGGGCTGAGTTGTACCGATCCAAACGGGACGGTGGCACCTGGGTACGTATGCCCCATCTTTTCAGTGCCAATCAGCGGATGAACGTAGGGGACAAGATTCTGTTGAGCAAAAGAGAGGGAAAGAACGCCTTGCAGCAAAAGGGTAACGCCAATCGTTTTCATGGATCAAGATTAACCCATTTAGCCGAAAAATTCTATGGTACACCGGGCATAGCCCGGTGTCAATCAACAAAAGGCGTCTTCGATATGCTTGATCTTGACCTCGCCGCGGGGCGTGATGGTTACGGCCACTACGTCGAAACGAATGTCATGTTGCCAGTCGCGGGCGTAGATGTAGTGCTCGGCGGCGCGCATCACGAGTTGGGCTTTGGCATAGGAGACAAAGGTTTCGGGTTCGCCAAAGCTCAGGTTAGAGCGTGTTTTCACCTCCACGAAAATCAGCAGCTTACCCCGCTGCACAATCAGGTCGATTTCGGCGTGCTGATGGCGGTAATTCGTTTCCAGCAGCTGATAGCCTTTATCCTGCAAATACTGCAGGGCGGCCGCTTCGCCTTGCTTGCCCGTATCGTTGTGCTGCGCCATTAGGAAAGGGAAGTTCACCGTAAACTCCAAACTGAAGATTGTTAAAGGATAATCGTTCGGTTCTGGTGGATGAAGACACGGTCGTTGAAGACCAGTTTTAAGGCCTGCGAGAGCACGATTTTCTCCACGTCGCGGCCCATCGTGGCCATGTCGGTGGCGGTGTGGCGATGGTCTACTTCCTGCACGTTCTGGGCGATAATCGGGCCTTCGTCGAGGTTGTTGTTCACGAAGTGCGCCGTTGCGCCAATGATCTTGACGCCTCGTTCATAGGCCTGCCGGTAGGGGCTAGCCCCGATAAAGGCGGGCAGGAACGAATGGTGAATATTGACGATCCGGTTGTTGTAATAGCCCACAAAATCGGGCGTAAGCACGCGCATGTATTTGGCCAGCACGAGGTAATCGGGCTGATAGATGGCTAACGTGCGCAGAATAGCGGCTTCGTGCTCCTCGCGGCTGCGGTTCTCGTGCGAGACGTAATGAAACGGAATACCAAACCGACTGACGAGCGGTTGCAGGGTATTGTAGTTGCTGACAACCGCCAGAATATCGGCATCCAATTCGTCGAAGCTGTAGCGGATGAGCAGCTCGCCCAGGCAATGGTGCTCTTTCGTTACGAAAACGACGATGTTCTTCTTGGCTTTCGGGTTGAGCCGCAGCTTGACGCCCTCCGGCAGCGTTTCGCGCAGCTCATTCAGTATTTGCTGTGGGTTCAGGTCGTCCGCTTCGGCACCCGCTGGTGCTGAACCCACTTCAAACTCCGTTCGCATGAAAAACTGCCCGTCGGGGCTTACGTATTCGTCGTTTCGGATGATGTTGAGGTTATGGCGAAACAACACGCCCGTTACGTGGTAAATCAGGCCAGGCATGTCGGGCCCGTCCATTAGCAGAATATGTTTAGTCATCACTGGCGGCAATAAGATGGCGGGCAAGATAGGCGGATTGCAGTAAATCTTATGCTAAAGACCATTTTGATACGAACGAATCTACTTACTTAGCGGTCATATCTGCCATTCGTTACTGGTTAGCTTCCTGAGCGGCTTTGCCAACACGACAGCTTGCTCCACACCAACCGACCGATGGCACTTGACCCTTGACTAATTCATTATATCCATCGTGGAAGCACTCTTCTCGACATCGAAGCGAAAACTCCTGCTCGAAGTAGCCTGGGAGGTTTGTAATCAGGTTGGCGGCATTTACACCGTTATTCGCTCGAAAGTACCCGCTATGGTTGAGAAGTGGGACGACAACTACGTGTTGCTGGGGCCTTACTTTCCGCAAAAAGCCGCTGCCGAGTATGAACCCATTACTGAACCCGACGAAACGGAAATTGGGCAGACTGTCCGCAAAATGCGCCAGCTTGGCTACGAAGTCGAGTATGGCTACTGGCTCGTAACGGGCCGCCCGCGGGTGGTGTTGTTCAACCTGCAAAGCATGACCAGCCAGCTCGACGCGCTCAAAGCTGGCCTTTGGGAACGCCATAAGCTGCCTACGCTGGGCGTAGAAGACCTCGTTAATCAGACGCTGGCCTTCGGCGAAATGGTGCGGGTATTTATCAAACTCCTGGCCGACGACCACGCTCGCCGCGTGGACATGGCGGCCCATTTTCACGAGTGGATGGCGGCATCGGGCCTACCCGAGCTGCGCCGCGAAAACGTGAAAGTCGCCACCGTATTTACCACGCACGCAACCATGCTGGGCCGCTACCTGGCACAGAACGAAACCAATTTTTACGGCCGGCTGGATTCGTTCGACTGGCAGAAAGAAGCCCGCCATTACGGGATTGAAGCGCAGGCTACCATCGAACGGCTGGCGGCTTTGCAGAGCCACGTGTTTACCACCGTCAGCGATGTTACAGCCCGCGAATGTGAAGTTTTCCTGGGACGGAATCCTGATCTGATTCTGCCCAACGGCTTGAACGTGACGCGCTTTGCCGCTGCCCATGAGTTCCAGAACCTGCACGTTCGGTACAAAGAGCGCATTCACGAATTTGTGATGGGCCACTTTTTCCAGAACTACTCGTTCGACCTCGACAAGACGCTGTACTTCTTCACGTCGGGGCGGTTTGAGTTCAGCAACAAAGGGTATGACCTGACGCTCGAAGCGCTGGCCCGGCTCAACTGGCGAATGCGCGAAGCCAACATGGATATCACGGTGGTGATGTTCATGGTGACGAAGCAGCCCTACCGCTCGATTAACCCCGAGGTGCTGCACACCCGCGCCCTGCTCGACGAAATCCGCGAGACCAGTCAGGCGATTGAGAAACAGGTGGGCGAGCGCCTTTTCCTGGCGTCGGCGTCGGGCAGCGAAACCAGCCTGCCCGATCTCAACAAATTTGTGGATGAATACTGGCGGCTGCGCCTGCGGCGGACGGTGCAAAGCTGGAAGACCAAGCAGTTACCCCGCTTTGTCACGCACGACCTGTTGCAGGAAGACGACATGACCCGCTTCATCCGGCAGGCCAACCTCGTCAACAATGAGTATGACCGGGTGAAAATCGTCTATCACCCCGATTTCATCGCGTCGACCAATCCGCTCTTTGGGCTCGATTACAGTCAGTTTGTGCGGGGGTGCCACCTCGGCATTTTTCCCAGCTATTACGAACCCTGGGGCTATACGCCGCTTGAATGTGTGGTACGCGGCATTCCGACCGTCACGAGCGACCAATCGGGCTTTGGCGATTTCATCATGCAGATCATGCGCGACTACGAAAACCGGGGCATCTACGTGGTGAATCGCAAGACGCAGAATTTCGACGAAGCTGCCAACCAGCTCGCCGACATTCTGTACCGATTTGTCAGAATGAGCATGCGCGACCGGATTCAGCAACGAAACCGGGTTGAGAGCATTTCCGACGTTTTTGACTGGACCAACCTCCGTTCGTACTACGATACGGCGCACGATCTGGCTCTAAAGCGGCGGAAACCGTAAAATCGTCGGGCAGATTGACCGGATTGGCAGGATAAGTAGGATTTATTTAGAATGTTGTGCACATTCAGGTAACCTATTCATCCTGCCATTCTGTTTATCGTTATGTCCGAAGAGATGCTGTACTTTCTTTGGCAGTTTCAGTACTTAGCCGCTCAACCCCTGATCACCACCGATGGCGACCGGGTTGAGGTGATCCACCCGGGGTACCGCAACGGCAACGCCGGCCCGGATTTCCTGAATGCCCGCTTACGGGTTGGCGGCGTCGAATGGGTCGGCACCGTGGAAGCACACGTAAAAACCTCGGATTGGCTGGCCCACCGGCATCAAAACGACCGGGCCTATGATAATGTGATTCTGCACATTGTCTGGCAACACGATCGCCCAGCGGACAGCCCCGTTCCGCGCCCTGATGGCACCGCATTGCCCACGCTCGAACTGGCCCCACTGGTGCTGGACGGTTCGCCACCTAATCTATTGCTGACCAACTACCAACGACTGATCGACAACCGTGATCCGATTCCCTGTGCCGGGCAGTTTCGGATGGTGAAACCGCTGCGCCAGACCGCCATGCTGGACAAATCCTTGCTCCAACGCCTTGAACACAAAGCAACGGCTGTCCGCGAGTTGTACGAGGCCACAGGCCACGATTGGGAAGAAACGGCTTATCGGCTGCTGGCAACGTACCTGGGCAGTAAGGTCAACGTGGAGCCGATGGAACAGCTCACGCGGGCGGTGCCGCTACGTGTCTTGCAAAAACACCGCAACAGCCTGTTACAAGTCGAAGCCCTGTTGCTGGGTACGTCGGGGCTGATCCCAACCCCAGATGACGAAAACGATGACTTTACGGTCGTGCTACGGCGCGAATATCAGTTTCTGGCTGCCAAATACAACCTGGCCGATCGACAACTGCCTGCTCATATCTGGAAATGGGGAAAACTACGCCCGGCCGGTTTCCCTACGATGCGGCTGGCTCAACTGGCGGCATTGGTGCAGCAGCATGCCAGCCTCTTCTCGGTGCTGGTCGATACGGCGGGCGATGTACCGGCGTTACTGAAAGCGCTTCAGGTACGTCCATCGGCCTATTGGCAAACGCATTTTCAGTTTGGGAAGGTGGGCAAAAAAAACTCCGCCGCCTTGGGGACGTCGACCGCGCAGGGCCTACTCATCAATACGGCGGCCCCCTTGCTGGCTGCATATGCACAGCACAGAGAGCAGCCCGATTTGCTCGACCGAGCCGTATCCCTGCTTGAACAGCTGCCCCCCGAAGACAACCGCATCACGCGCCTGTGGGATGAGCTTGGTCTGCACATTCGGTCGGCGTTCGATTCGCAGGCGGCGTTAGAACTGTACAACGGGTTTTGTCTGCCCAAACGCTGCCTCAACTGCCAAATCGGCATTGCCTTGGTACGAGCTTCGTAAGGCTAGGCGTGCACCATCGACTGACCAACGCCAACGCGCAAGAGGGCGTTTTCAAGCCGGTCGATAGCCGAAGTGGTGTCCCATTTGTCGGCGACCATCGCACGCCCCTGCTCCGACAGCCGTTGGTGCAGAGCCGAATCATGCAGCAGCCGATGAACACCCGCTGCCAGCTGGGCGGGATCACGCGGGAAGAGCAGGCCGTTCTGGCCATCGATTACCGTTTCGCGGATACCCCCTTCGGCTACGGCTACAACCGGCAAGCCACAGGCGTTAGCTTCCAGCGGCGCAAAACCGAAGGGCTCCAGTTCCGAGGTGTACAGCAGACAAGTCGCCGTATTGAGCAAGTGGGTCAGTTCATCCTGCGTCACGCGTTCGCGCGGCTGGAAATCGACCCCCAATTGCTGGCTGAGTTGAATCACTTCGTTCACATACAGGCTGTTGCCCATGTTACCAACCCAGATCAGGGGCGGGCGGCGTTCGGCCGGGAGTTGAGCCAGCGCGCGGATGGCTGTGTCGGGGCGTTTATGAGGGAAAAAGGCGCCGAGGCCTAGCACGAAAGGCTGGCGGGGCAGGTCCTGGAAGGGGAATAGGTGCGTATCAATGCCCAGATAACAGACCTCGCAACGTTGTGTACCGCCCTGATGATCGGCACCATAGGCCCGCACGACGCTTTCGTTGGTGAAATAGGAATTGACCAGCACCTTATCGAACGACTCGTAATTCAGCAACTCTTCGCGTACCCGCACTCGCGCCTGCCGTTGCTCAAACAGGTCGCGCCAAAACGCCTGCCGGTACGTGGCATCCTGCCAGCGACCACTAGCTGGCGGTAGTGCCGACCAGCGTTGGGTGGGGAACGCCTCGAACAGCGACCGATTCGGCTCACCCAGATAAAGTACTTTCGGTAGCTTCACAAAGCGCCCGATGTAAGGCATCATGAACGTCTGGCAGGAGTTGGCAAACAGGACATCATGCCCTCCCGCTTCAATCTGCGCGGCTGACTGTCGGCAGGCGTCCAGCATGCGTTCAACCTGCGTGTCGGGCAGATACGCAATAGACCGTAGGCGATCGCGGTACTGGTGCCGGATGCGGATGGTCATATCGAGTGGAACCACCTTGGGCGCACCCGCGTATTGATTCACATCGAGGTAATCGCTGTCGGCCATCGAGGTCGTATACACCGTCAACTGGTGACCGCGCTCGGCTAGCCCTTTAATGTGTTGGTGTAGTGCACGGCTGGCTCCGCCACTGGGTAGGTTATGCCAAATGGCAATATTCATGCGCTGTAAAGCTCTTGGTTCCGAATCCGACGCAAAGCTACGCCGTGATGCTACTTCTCCGTTAAGTTTTGCTGGGTAACACGCACTTCCCGAATGCGTTTGTCGTCGGCCAGCAAGACATGGAACGTGAAATCGTCGAAGGTAATCTCATCCCCCGCTTGGGGCAAACGGCTGAACAATTCGAGCAGCAAGCCACCCAGCGACTCACTATCGCCCCGAACAGCATCGAAAGCGGTTGGGTCCACGTCGAGCACGCGACATACGTCGGTCAGCGGGGTACGTCCTTCAAAAATCACCGTCTGCTCATCCACCCGGCGGTAACCCGTAGGCGTTTCGTCGTCGAACTCGTCGTTGATATCGCCGAAAATTTCTTCGATAATGTCTTCCAGCGTTACCAGGCCGCGCGTGCCGCCATATTCATCGATCACGACGGCCATGTGCACGCGTTTTCGTTGAAAATCCTGCATCAGGTCGTCGACCATTTTTGTCTCAGGAATGTAGAAGGCGGGCCGCAACAGCGGCTTCCAGTCGAACGACGCGTCGGCCTGAAGGTGCGGCAACAGGTCTTTGAGGTACAGAATGCCTTCGATCTGATCGATGGTTTCGTGGTAAATCGGTACCCGCGAATAGCCGGCGTCGTTGAGTTGAGCCAGTAATTGTGGAAAGGGCAGATCGTCGGGAAAGGCCGTGATATCCATGCGGGCGCGCATGACCTGCCGGGCCGTGAGGTTGCTGAAGTTAACAATGCCTTTCAGCAACTCCCGTTCCTCTTCGCTGGCATCGGAGCCGGTCAGTTCAACCGCATCGCTGAGCTCTTCGGCCGATAGTTTATAGCCTTTGCGCTGAATGCGCTTGTCGATCTGATTACTAAGGCTGACCAGCAGTTTGGCTACCGGCGCAAACACGAATAAGGCTATACGCGCGAGCCAGTAGGTACGTCCGGCCGTAGCTGGCGCATACTGGGCGGCGTAGATTTTGGGCACCATTTCGCCAAATACCACAATGCCGATGGTGGTCGTAACGGTCACAGCCGCCAGGACCCAGCCCGAGGTATGCGACAGCGCCGTGGCCACCCAGGTCATGTACGTGACGATGAGGACAATGGCAATATTGAGGAGGTTATTGAGAATGACCAGCGAGGCCAGCAGCCGCTTGGGCCGGTCGAGCAGGGTGGCGATGCGGCGTTGGGTAGGCTCGTTGCTTTCCCGGTAGCGCGCCCGATCCTGTGGGGTAAGCGCAAAAAAAGACGCTTCTGCGGCAGAGGCCATCGCGGCACCCAGCAGCAAAAGCAACACAACGGCGAAGTAGGGGCCGTAAAAACGAAGATAGGTGCTCCAATCGCTACCGACGGGAAGCACCTGTGTGGAAGAAGGGTCTCCTGGATCCATAGGGAAACGGGTTTAACGGATGTAGCAGCCCGTAGCTACTGGCTGCTACATCCGTTAAACTAAGTTTAGAACGGTAAATCGTCGTCGCCGCTGTTATCGAAAGCGGCTGGTGCCGGGGCTGGTTTAGGCTGACGAGCGGGGGCAGGGGCGGGTGCCGGTTGCGGAGCCGCCTGCTGACGCGGGGCTGGCGCCGGAGCCGGTTGGGGGGCGGCCTGCTGCTGCTGACGCGGCGCGGGCGCTGATTCGTACTGGCCACCACCATCGTCGTTGCGGCTACCCAGCAATTGCATGGTCGTAGCCCGTACGCGCAGCGAGAAGCGCTCTTTCCCTTCTTTATCGACCCAGGTTTCGGTGCGGAGGCGTCCTTCGATGTATACGGGGTTGCCTTTGCGCAGGTATTGCTCGGCTACCTTGGCCTGTTCATTCCAAAGCTCAACGCGGAACCATTCGGTTTGCTCGACACGCTCGCCATTCCGGTTGGTAAACTTCTCCGTCGTGGCCACATTGAACTGCGCCACCACGCCACCACCATCCAAATAACGAACTTCGGGGTCGGCCCCCAGATTCCCAATCAACGTTACTTTGTTTAAGCTTGCCATGTGTTAACTGTGTTTAAAAATCGGTCTTTACGGCGGTTTAGGCGTCCGGCGCAGAAGAATTAAAGTTACTGAAATCTACCGACTTATCCAAACTGTTTCTCAAAATAAGCGGTGATCAGAACGGGCTTCGGCAACTGCTCTACATCGGCTCTGGTAAACCAGCGGAGGCCCTCAGGCAGCGCCGTTTTGTCAGCCTCAGGCAGCGCAATTTCGTAGAAAAAAGCCTTCACCCGCTGGTGCGACAAAAGCTGCTGCTCGGCGATGGCCGGGCCAACCAAAACGCCCGCTTCGACCAAATTGTTCGCCTCGCCAGGTACGTCGACCGAGCGCCAGTTGGGGGCGGGTTCGTCGGTTTCGGTGCCATAAAATTCATACAGATTCTGCCAGATGTCGCGCTGGGTACGTTCCCGCAGGGCAAACTGGGCTGCCTCGCCCTCGCCCCGCCGAAAGACGAAGTAGGTGAAGAACCGCTCGCGCACGGGCGCTTTCTTTTTCTTGACGGGTAGTTTGTGCTGCCGCCCGGTCAGGTAGGCCCGGCACTGCTGCTGAACGGGGCAGAGCAGGCAGTCAGGCGCTACGGGCGTACACTGGATAGCCCCAAACTCCATAATAGCCTGGTTATACGTGGCCGGGTCGACGGCGTGGGCCATCAGGCGGGTGGCGAGCGCGGCAAACGTTTTCTTGGCCTGCGTGGTCGTGATGTCTTCTTCGATTCCAAACACGCGCGCCAGCACACGGTACACGTTGCCATCTACCACCGGCACCCGTTCGCCAAATGCGAAGGAGGCAACGGCGGCGGCGGTGTACGTACCGATTCCCTTGAGCGTCAATAATTCGTGGTACGTATCCGGAAATTGCCCCTGCTTGGTGTCGGCAATAAGCTTGGCTGTTTGGTGAAGATTGCGAGCCCGTGAGTAGTAGCCCAGCCCCTGCCAGAGGCGCAGTAATTCGCGTTCGTCGGCCCGGGCCAGATCAACCAGTGTGGGATAAGCCTCGATAAACCGAAGGTAATAGGGAAGTCCCTGTGCCACACGTGTTTGCTGAAGAATCACCTCCGACAGCCAAATGCGGTAAGGATCGGTTGTATGTCGCCAGGGTAAGTCGCGCCGGTGGCGTTCATACCACCGTTCGAGGGTAGGGCCAAAGTGGGTAACTTCGGGCGCTTCCTCAGCCGCGTTACCCGCTGATTGCCAGTTCAAAATAATCGTAAGATTTTCGCCGTTGACTGGTAATAAAGGAGCAAGGGGTTTCATTATCAACCGAAAAGACCTACCTTTGTACTCCTTTTTCAGTACCTTAAAATCAACAACCAAGTAATCGCTAAAGTTTAGTAAGTCGTGACGAAAGCAGACGTAATCGCTGAGATCTCGGATAAGACCGGAATCGATAAAGCAGATGTGACCGTTACCTTAGAGAAGTTCTTTTCGGTCGTTAAAGATTCATTGGCCGAAGGAGAAAACATCTATGTAAGAGGGTTCGGTAGCTTCATTAATAAGAAACGCGCCAAGAAAGTGGCTCGTAATATCTCGAAGAACACGGCTATGGTGATCGATGAGCATTTCATCCCCAGCTTTAAGCCGGCTAAGGTCTTCGTTGAGCAAGTTAAAACCAGCGACAAAGCCAAAGTTTCGGCTGAGTAAGCCTCAGTAATCAGCCTTGCGTCTCGCCTTCGGGTCATACGCAAGGCTGTTTGCTACGTCCCGGTTCTGTATGAAAGTATCGACCATACTTGTTGTTGTTGCCACAGCTGCCTTGAGTGCGGGACTGTACAGCCTGCCCAGAGTGGTGGTGCAGAACCAGACGAAGCAGTTGGGTAATGCACCCGGTGGGCGTTCGACCAACACGCCGGTAGCTGATTCGTTGAATGTTGTGGCCAATACCGGCGCCAAGTCGGAAGCAGACGTTCAGCACAATCAGCCCCTTACGCCCGATCAGCAGAAGCAGGTAGAAGGGTTGCAGAAGGCCTACGCCGTGGCTGCGCCTGATGCCCGCAAGTCAGCTGCTGAAAAGTTGATCACCTTTTTCCGCTCGGCAAACCGGTTCGATAGTGCCGCCCATTACACCGGTGAAATCGCCAAGATCGATCCGACCGTACAGGCTAACCTACGCGCTGGCGATCAGTACTTCGAAGCATATGGGTTTGCCGTAGCAGAACAGAAAGCAGCCTATTTGGGCGAGCAGGCCCGGGTTTTCTATCAGAAAGCCCTCGCGCAAAACCCAAATCTGCTGGCCGCCAAAGCCAATATGGCTATGACGTACGTGAGTACGCAAACACCGATGCAGGGAATTATGCTTTTGCGGGAGGTGTTGGAGCAAGACCCTACCAACGAGTTAGCCCTGTTTAACCTCGGGATGCTATCGATGCGGTCGGGACAGTACAACAAAGCCATTGGTCGTTTCCAGCAGATCCTGACCAACGACCCGGCTAACCGCAAGGCAAAGTTCTATCTGGCGGTTTGTCTGGTTGAGACGAATCAGAAAGCGGAGGCCAGCAAATTGCTGACAGACTTGAAAGCGAACGAAACAGATCCGCAGATCCAGGCGGCGATTCGGGAGTTGGAAGAGCGAGTAAAGTAGAGACGCACGATTTCGCATCTCTGCAAAAAATAGGGCCTGCCAGGTGGCGGGCCGACATTTGTAACACACATAAAACCTTACGCACTATGCCTTGCGGTAAAAAACGGAAGCGGCACAAGATCGCCACTCACAAGCGGAAAAAACGGCTCAGAAAGAATCGGCACAAGAAGAAATAGTGATGAGTGATGAACGGTGGACGGTGAGTTTGCTTACGCTAGCGTAACCGCAGCAGCCCGCACACTTACCGATCAGCACTCATCACTCACCGTTATTTTGAAAGAAGCCTCGCCGTTTTCCGCGTGCGTGGCTTCTTTGTTTATATCCTACACGCCATTTTAACCGTGCTAATCGCTTGTGAGCAACGAAATTGTAATCAGTTCCACTCAGAAAGGGGATCGGATTGCACTCCTGCAGGATAAACGCCTGCTGGAGTACCACCTCGATGAGTCGGAAAGCAGCTTTACGGTTGGCGATTTGTATTTAGGTACCGTTAAGAAGTTGTCGTCGGGCCTCAACGCGGCATTCGTCGATGTTGGGCACGAAAAAGACGGATTCCTGCATTATCAGGACCTCGGCCAGCACATCAACTCCCTAAACAAGTTAACTAAAGAGGTAATCGCCAAGCGTGTCAACACGGGTCGGTTGTCTGATTTCGAGATGGAGCCGGCCATCGAGAAAATCGGTAAAATCGACAAAGTGCTGACCAAAGGGCAGTCTATTCTGGTGCAGGTGGTGAAAGAACCCATCTCAACCAAAGGACCGCGCCTTTCCTGTGACATTTCCATTGCGGGCCGCTATCTCGTGCTCGTACCTTTCTCCAACGGGGTTAATCTGTCGAAGAAAATCACGGATCGGACCGAACGCAATCGGCTGATCAAATTGATGTCGGCTATTAAACCCAAAAACTTTGGGGTCATCGTTCGGACGGTGGCGCAGGGTAAAGAGGTCGAAGAACTCGACCGCGATCTGCAAAATTCCATTGACAAATGGGACCGCGCCCTGCAAAACCTACGCGATGCTAAACCCCGCGACCGTGTCCTGAGCGAAATGAACCGCGCCTCGTCTATTCTGCGCGATATGCTTAACGAGTCGTTTGACAGCATTACGGTCGATACCAAAGAAGGCTTTGACCAAATACGGGAGTTCATCCATACGATTGCCCCGGAGAAAGAGAAGATTGTAAAACTGTACAGCGGCAAGGCCAAGTTGTTTGAGTCGCTGGGATTAGAAAAGCAAATCAAGTCGCTGTTTGGGCGGTCGGTGAGCTTGCCGGGTGGTGGGTATCTCATCATCGAGCATACCGAAGCCCTGCACGTCATCGACGTAAACAGCGGGAATAAGTCGAACTCAGAGGAAGATCAGGAAGCTACGGCCATCAGCGTCAACCGCGAAGCGGCCCGCGAGATAGCCCGGCAACTGCGGCTGCGGGATATGGGCGGCATCATCGTTGTCGATTTTATCGACATGAAGAAGGCCGACAACAAGAAGCTGATCTTCGACATCATGCGCGACGAGATGAAGGGCGACCGGTCGAAGTTCACGATCCTGCCCCTCACCAAGTTTGGCCTGATGCAGATCACGCGGCAGCGGGTACGTCCTGAGTTGAACATCGTAACGCGGGAGGTATGCCCTACTTGTGGCGGTACGGGCACCATTCAGGCGAGCGTGCTGATCACGGACATTATCGAAGGCAACGTCGATTATATCCTGACCAAGCAGAACGAACGCGGCATTCAGATCGTGCTGCACCCCTTCCTGTATGCTTACTTCACAAAGGGCTTCCCGTCGCCACAACACAAGTGGTTTTTGAAGTACAAAACGTGGGTGAAGCTGACCAAAGACAGTTCGCTGGGTATCACTGATTTCCGGTTCCTCAACAAACATGGCGAGGAAATTGAACTAGCCACCAACCCGACGCCCAATAACCCGTCGGAGAAAGTGGTGGTGGTTGAAGCCTAGACAGACCAATGCATGTGAAAAAGCCGCCCGGAGCATTAGCTCCTGGCGGCTTTTTTTGCTAGCTCGATGCGGTGACGGCGGCTCGAAACGAACTGATCTACGACAAGATAATAACCAAAATAGACACGTACCTGCGGGTATAGATATTTACGAAATCTTGAAATAATTAATAAATTTATGCCGTACTAAAAATAGGATAAACAACGTGTTAGTTTGAGACTTTATCCAGAATCTGGGCTAGCATTTCACGAAGTAGCGTATGTGAGGCTGGTTTTGTCAGAAACTGCTCCGCGCCGTTGGCAAGGCAAAAGGCAGCGTCTTCGGGAGAGGACGACGTAGAGAGGACAAATATTCGGCGTGATGGTGCGGTAAGCGTATGTTTCAGCGCAAGCAGCACGTCTCGACCGTGCATGCGGGGCATATTCAAATCCAGAAAGATCAGGTCGGGCTGGGTAGGCGTTTCAGCTAAATAGTCGATTACTTCATCGCCGTCTGTGAGTGTGCTTAGACGGATCGGAAAAGAGTGGTCCCGAAGTGCTATCTCGAATAAGGCTATGTCATCCTCGTCATCGTCGATTAAAAGAATATGGATGGGTGAAGTCATAGCGTAACGGGCAATAAATCAATCTAATACCAAGTCAGGCGGCTCTGTAAGTACGTGTCTTTCGGATACCTTTGTTCTGGTTGGTGCAAAACTACTCAACGGTGATAACTAAGACTAATTTCCTGGCAGGCGGCGGGGAAATGGCTACCCTAATTGCAGACTTCGACTGGTCGTTAACGCCATTGGGTCCGATTGAGCAATGGCCACAAAGCCTGAAGACAGCCGTGACCCTGATGCTCAATGCCCGGCAACCCATGTGGATCGGTTGGGGCGATGCCATGACGTTCCTGTACAATGATGCCTACATTCCGGTGTTGAGCTTGGCAAAGCACCCTCAGGCGTTAGGGCAACCCGCGGCGGTGGTCTGGCAGGAAATCTGGGATTTCTGCGGGCCATTGGCCGATAAGGTATTCCAGCAGGGGGAATCGTCGTTTGTGGATGACGTGCAGTTATTCATGGACCGGGGCGGAATGCTGGAGGAAACGTTTTACTCATTCTCCTACAGCCCTATTCGGGGCGAATGTGGGCGGGTAGATGGGCTCTTCTGTCCTAATGTTGAAGTAACCGCTCAGAACCTCAACACGCGCCGGCTGGCCACCTTGTCGGCCCTGACGGCCAATGCCCTTGGCGAACGTACCGCGCAGGCCGCTTGCGAATCCATTGCCCAGACACTGGCCCAGAACACCGCCGATATACCGTTTGCTTTGTTGTACCTGACTCAGGCCGACAATCGATCGCTACGGCTTGAACAGGCCGTTCATGTCACACCCGCGGCGGATTGGCAACAGGTAACTCTGGACGGTTTATGGACCGCCCCGCTTGGGCTCCCCCTGGCGCAGGTACTGGAAGAAAACAAAGCGCTAACTGGGCACTGGGCTCCGACGCCGGAATTGCCGATGGGCCCGGCTGGTCAGGCGATCAGGCAGGCGATTGTATTGCCACTGGTAGCACCAGGTCAACACCATCCGCTGGGGGTGCTGGTCGCGGCTATTAACCCAACCCGGCAGCTGGACACCGACTACCGGACGTTTTACGAACTGATGGCCAATCAGGCCGCCGCAGCGATCCAGAACGCCCGGGCTGCCGAAGAAGAACGCCAGCACCTCGAACAACTGGCCGAGCTAAACCGCGCCAAGACCTTATTTTTTAGCAACATCAGCCACGAATTTCGCACGCCGCTGACGCTGATGCTCGGGCCCCTGGAAGAACTGTTGCGCGGAACGGATGGGGCACTAAGTAGAGCTCACCAAACGCACGTTCAGGCGGCTCACCGCAATGCCCGGCGGCTGTTGCGGCTGGTCAATACGCTGCTCGATTTTAGCCGCCTGGAAGCCGGACGGTTGCAGGCCAACTTCGCCCTGACCGATCTGGCAACGTTGACGGTTGATCTGGCCAGCAACTTTCGTTCTGCGGTGGAAAAAGCCGGGTTACAGCTAATCGTGGACGTCGGTACGCTGACTGGTCCGGTGGCCGTTGACCCCACGATGTGGGAAAAAATTGTGCTGAACCTCATTTCCAATGCATTCAAGTTTACGTTGGCCGGCAGCATCACCGTCCGATTGCGTCAACTGGATGATGCCGTCGAGCTGTCGGTGCAGGACACGGGCGTAGGTATTCCAGAAGCGGATTTGCCCCGCCTTTTCGAGCGATTCCACCGGGTCGAAGGGTCGCGGGGGCGTTCCTTTGAGGGGACAGGCATTGGCCTGGCCCTTGTGCACGAATTAATCGATCTGCACGCTGGCACCATTGACGTGCAGAGCGAAGTAAATGTAGGCAGTACGTTCACCGTGCGCTTACCCATGAAACAGGCCACCCTGGCAACTACGGCCAATGGGCCTTTGGGCAGCGCCAACTTATTTGTCGCTGATGCTGAATCGACAGAGAGTACAGCGACGGAGCCAAGCTCGAAAACAGCCACAAGTCAGGCTATTACGAAGCGCATTCTGCTCGCCGACGACAACGCCGATATGCGGGCCTATATTCATCGGTTGCTAAGCCCCCATTACGCCGTCGACGTGGTGACTGACGGGCAACAAGCCCTGGAGGCGATTCGGCGGCATCAGCCCGATCTGGTTTTGTCGGACATCATGATGCCCCACCTCGACGGCACTCAGTTGCTTAGCATCATCAAATCGGACCCCCAAACAGCGCAAATGCCGGTTATGTTATTGTCGGCGCGGGCGGGTGAAGAAGCTACGCTGGATGGCTATACGGCGGGGGCCGACGATTACCTGACCAAGCCGTTTTCGGCCAACGAGCTCCTGACTCGGGTACGTGCTCAGATCAACCTGGCCCAGAATCGGCAGGAGCAACAGCTCAAGCTACGCCACTTGTTTCAGCAGGCGCCCGTGGCGATTTCCACCGTCGAAGGGCCGCAGCATGTCTTTACGTTTGCTAATGATTTTTACATTCAGTTGGTCGACCGTTCACGCGATCAACTCATAGGTCGCCCCTTTCTCGACGCTTTCCCGGAACTGGTTGAGCAGGGATTTGGCCCGCAGTTAGACCAAATTCTTCAAACGGGCAAACCGTTCGTCATTACCGAAGGCAGCGTGACCGTGAAACGACATGGTCAGTTGGCAGAGGGGTACTTCAATTACTCCTTTCATCCCTTCACCGACATAAACGGGAATACGATGGGGGTCATTATGGCTGCTCAGGAAGTAACCGATTCGGTCTTGGCCCGGCAGCAGATTGAAGAAAGCGAACAACGGCTGGAGCGGTTAGTGGCAGAGCGCACGATGGCGCTCAATCAGCTAAACGCCGATCTGGAGCGGTCGAACCTGGACCTGATGCAGTTTGCGTCTGTGGCAAGCCATGACCTGAAGGAGCCCCTGCGGAAAGTAGAGGCGTTCAGTAACCTGCTGGCCATGTCGCTGGCCGGCAAGCTGGAAAAGGAAGAAGCGCAGCATTTTGAGCGCATCATCCGTGCCGTAGCCCGGATGCAGTCGCTGGTGGACGACGTGCTGCGGTTCTCAAAGCTCTCTAAGCAAGATGCCCAATTTGAACCGGTCGACCTGACGATTGTACTTAGTCGAATTCTGGAAGATCTCGACATTCGCATACAGGAGCGTAATGCGCAGGTACGTGTCGATACGCTGCCGGTCATCCAGGCCATACCGGGCCAAATGCATCAGCTATTCCAGAATCTGATTAGTAATGCCTTAAAATTTGCGGGCGATCGACCACCCCTCATCGCCATTCAGAACTGCCCGGTTACCGGTACGGTGCGGGAAACGTTCGGCCTTGCCGATTCGGTATCCTACGTCATGCTCAAGGTAACAGACAACGGGATTGGCTTCAGTATGAAATATGCCGACAAAATTTTCGGCATGTTCCAACGGCTCAATAACAAGGGCGACTACCCCGGGACGGGCATTGGCCTGGCGATTTGCCGACGGATTGTTGAGAATCACCATGGGTTTATAGTCGCTGACAGTCAGCCGAATCAGGGCGCATCCTTTACTATTCTTCTGCCTGTTGAGCAATGAGCAACGTACCTGGCTCGCTGCAGCATGCTCTGCAATAGGTTACCGGATGGACACAGCCGTTAGCTCAACGGTCCGTACGGGGTTTTGTCATTCTTTACCGTTTTTTTATTTTTGTAAACACGTCAATCAACCGGGCGTGTATGAGTTAAGCAAACGAGGACCCGGTTTAGACTGGGCTTGTTTATAGCTTCAACCTTTCCACTTGTAGAGGAAGACCTCGGTACCTTCGGTGCCGGGGTTTTTTATTGTCAGTGTCAAACCCGTATTTTTGACTATATGGAACAGCAGAATTTCAATAACGACGGATCGATCGATGTCGAACTGAGCGAGGAAGTGGCAGAGGGGGTTTACGCGAATTTGGCGATGATTGCCCACTCGAACAGCGAGTTTATTGTCGATTTTATCCGGCTGATGCCCGGTATTCCGAAAGCCAAAGTAAAATCACGGATTATCCTGACGCCCGAACACGCCAAGCGGTTGCTGGTTGCGCTGAAAGAGAACATCCGCAAGTTTGAAGATAATTTCGGGGCCATTAATCAACCCGACGATACCTTCCGTTTCCCCACCGGTGGCTTCGGCGGCCCCGTAGGCGAAGCCTAATGCGTGTTTGAGGGCCAAGATTTACCGCTGCCCGATCGGCGCAGCAACTTTAGGTTTAGACCTTGAACTTTGAACTCATTTTCATACCTTTGCACTCCGAATTTCGGGGAGACGTGCTTAGACGTCTCAGATTGCATAGCAAACAACCAATTAATTAATGCCTACCATACAACAATTAGTCCGCAAGGGCCGCGAAAAGCTGGAGTTTAAGTCGAAGTCTCCGGCTTTGGACGCTTGCCCGCAGCGTCGTGGTGTATGTACTCGTGTATATACGACCACCCCGAAGAAGCCAAACTCGGCTCTTCGTAAAGTTGCCCGTGTTCGTTTGTCGAACGGGAAAGAAGTCAACGCCTACATTCCGGGCGAAGGCCACAACCTGCAAGAGCACTCAATCGTGCTGATTCGCGGTGGCCGGGTGAAAGACCTGCCGGGTGTACGTTACCACATCGTGCGCGGTGCGCTCGATACGGCTGGTGTAAGCGGCCGTCTGCAAAGCCGGTCGAAATACGGTGCGAAACGTCCGAAACCAGGTCAGGCTCCGGCAGCTGGTAAAGGTGCGCCCGCTAAGAAGAAAAAATAATTAATGTATACCAAAGAGTGCCTACTGTACAATGAGCCGTTCTGGAACTCATTCTACATCAACCATTCTGTAGTATACATGCCCAACACTGCCCGTTGAAAGACTACGGCAGAGTAAGAGAAATCTGAAGACACAATGAGAAAGTCGAAACCCCCCAAGCGGTATGTGTTGCCCGACCCCAAATACAAAGAGGTACTGGTAACCAAGTTTGTGAACAATTTGATGTACGAAGGCAAAAAGTCGTTGTCGTACTCCATCTTCTATGATGCCCTCGATATCGTGGCTAAGCGCACGAGCGAAAGCGGCCTTGATGTATGGCGGAAAGCATTGAACAACGTAATGCCATCGGTTGAAGTAAAAAGCCGCCGCGTCGGTGGGGCTACCTTCCAGGTGCCGACCGAAGTACGCGCAGACCGGAAGGTCTCGGTAGGCATGAAATGGCTGATCCGGTATGCTCGTTCACGCGGCGAGAAAACGATGGTAGATCGGTTAGCCGCCGAAATCATCGCAGCATCAAAAGGCGAAGGCGCCGCCGTTAAAAAGAAAGACGATACGCACCGTATGGCCGAAGCCAACAAGGCGTTCTCTCACTTCCGGTTCTAACACAGACCGCTTATAAACCGACAAGGTTTTCAAAACCTTATAGGTTTAACAAGGAAAGCCCCCCGCCCAAAGCAGGGGGCTTTTTTAATGCACGGTCAATCGCATCTGCCTGAAACGCCGTACCTTTGAGGGGTATAAAAAGCGGTTTGCCGTTTGGCCTTTTTGGGCAAGCGTTGTTTCCCGGAAAGTTAGCTGACTGGTTCAGGCAGTAACGCCCACCGAGAAACGCCAAACGACAAACTTACCTTCAACATGACCGCTGCAACGACAACCACCCGCACACGTGACGCGCAGATTTTCGATCTGATTGCCAAAGAACAACACCGTCAGGAGTCAGGCATTGAACTGATTGCTTCTGAGAATTTCGTATCGCCGCAGGTGATGGAAGCCGCCGGTAGCGTTTTGACCAACAAATATGCCGAGGGCCTGCCCGGCAAACGGTATTATGGTGGTTGCGAAGTGGTTGATCAGGTGGAGCAGATTGCCATCGACCGGGCCAAAGAATTGTTTGGCGCGACCTGGGCCAACGTACAGCCGCACTCCGGTGCCCAGGCCAACACGGCTGTGTTCCTGGCCACGCTCAAACCCGGCGATACTATCCTCGGTTTTGACTTAAGCCATGGCGGCCACCTCACCCACGGTTCGCCGGTTAATATTTCCGGTAAATATTTCCGCCCGACGTTCTACGGCGTTGAGCAGGAAACGGGCGTAATTAATTACGATGTCGTTGAAGAAACAGCGCAACGCGAGAAGCCCAAAATGCTCATCTGTGGTGCCTCGGCCTACAGCCGCGACTGGGACTACGCCCGCCTGCGCGCCATTGCCGATTCGGTAGGGGCACTGATGCTGGCCGACGTGTCGCACCCCGCCGGGCTCATTGCCAAAGGGCTGCTGAATGATCCCCTCGAACATGCCCACATCGTCACGACCACCACGCACAAGACCTTGCGCGGTACGCGGGGCGGGATGATCATGATGCGGAACGATTTCGAGAATCCGTTTGGGCTGAAAACGCCGAAGGGCGACCTGCGCATGATGTCGTCGCTGCTCGACTCGGGCGTGTTTCCGGGCACGCAGGGTGGGCCGCTTGAGCATATCATTGCGGCAAAAGCCGTTGCGTTTGGGGAGGCCCTCACCGACGATTTCTACGATTACGCCGTTCAGGTACGTGCCAATGCGCTCGCTATGGCGAAAGCCTTTACCGAAAAAGGCTACCGGATTATCTCGGGCGGTACGGATAACCACTTGATGTTGATCGATTTGCGCACCAAAGGGGGCGCCGCTACCAGCCTGACGGGCAAGCTGGCCGAAAACACCCTGATTAAGGCTGATATTACCATTAACAAAAACATGGTTCCGTTCGATGACAAGTCGCCGATGGTAACGTCGGGGATGCGGGTTGGTACGGCGGCCATGACAACGCGCGGTCTGAAAGAAGCGGATATGGAGTTGATTGTGGATTACATCGATGAAGTGTTGATGAACCACGACAACGACGTTAAAATCAGCGCCGTTCGGGAGAAAATTAACGCCTGGATGAAGGCGTTTCCGTTATACGCATAACTAATTGCGACTGCGTGAATGAATGACTAGTTGCCAGCCTATCGGCAACGACTCGGGCGTTAGTTGCTAGTCGTACATTCACGCATTCACTCGTTCACTTCTTAGAGATGGCTTTAGATCAGTCGTTTGACGACAAATTTTACAATTACGACGAAGACAGCGAGAGCGCACTGCCTGATCCTGACAGTGATGGCACCGAAATGAGCTTCCTCGAACACCTGGAAGAACTTCGGTGGCATTTGCTGCGGGCCTTTGCGTCGATCTTTGTGTTCGCCGTCATTGCCTTTATCTTCATCAAAGACATCTTTGCGGTTGTAGTGTTGGGTCCGGCGAAAGCGGATTTCTGGACGTACAAGCAGATGTGTAAGTTGTCTGACTACACGGGCTATGCCGATCTCTGCGTAAAGAAACTTGACTTCGAATTGCAGGCGCTGGGCGTGTCGGATCAGTTCACGATGTCGCTGACGTCGTCATTTATCATCGGCCTGTGCTTTGCGTTCCCGTATGCGTTCTGGGAGATTTGGCGGTTTATCAAACCGGGGCTGCGTACTTCGGAAACGAAAGCGGCCCGTGGGGCCGTATTCTACGTGTCGTCATTGTTTCTGATGGGGCTGCTGTTTGGCTACTTCATTGTGTCACCGCTGGCGATCAACTTTCTGGCCAATTACCAACTCACGCCGGAGATTAAGAACCAATTTGACATTACCTCATACATGGGGGTGATTGCCACCTTGTCGTTGGGTTGCGCCCTGATGTTTCAGATGCCAATTGTGGCGTTTGTACTCTCGAAAGTGGGCATCTTGACGCCTGGTTTCATGCGCGAATACCGGAAACACGCCTGGATTGTTATTCTGGTGATCGCCGGGGTCATTACACCATCGCCTGACATATACAGCCAGGTACTGGTTGCGCTGCCACTGGCTTTGCTCTATGAAGTAAGTATTCTGGTTTCACGCTCTATTCAGCGCGCCCGCCTGAAAGACGCTCAGGAGCTGGCTAACTAATTCCTGATTTACTCAACCCCAAAAAGCCGCTGGAAGCAATTCGGGCGGCTTTTTTCGTGCAGCAGGTGGCGATAAAATGAATGGGCTTACTTTATCGTTTTAGTGGGTGTGTTAACCCACTTACCCATGAAGATCACCGCGCCGCTGCTCGTTGTAGCCACGTTAGGCGTTGGCTCGGCACTGGCCCAATCGCAGACTGCCGAGGCTTTCGTTTGTAATTACTCGGGCAATGCTGCCCCTACTGTTCGCTGTACCGACCGGGCCAGCGGGTCGAACCGTCACGCTGAAAAAGTGGTCGACCGGATTCTTCGGCCCATCGGGCTGATGCGCAATTTCAAGATTATGGAGTGCCCCGAGACACGTAACTGTTTTGCGGCGGTGATGAACGGGCAGCGGTTCATCCTGTATGATGGCGTGTTTATGCAACAGCTGGAAGATGAAACCGAAACCGACTGGTCGGCAGTCAGCATCATGGCGCATGAAATTGGCCATCACCTGCAAGGACATACCCTGAATTCGGGGGGAAGCTCGCATCAGAAAGAGTTGGAAGCTGATCGGTTTTCGGGCTTTGTGTTGCATCAGCTCGGCGCCACGTTGAGTGAGGCTACCGTAGCGATTCGTACGATTGGCAGCTATAGTGCGTCGACCTCGCACCCCGGCCGCTCGTCTCGCCTAGAGGCAATCACCAAAGGCTGGACTGAGGCCGACGCGATTTATCCCCGCACGAAATCGGTAGCACCCAGTCGGCCAGCTTCGCCGGTGGTAGCTAGTGCCCCGAAACCAACCTCCGAAGCTGCACCAGCGCCGGCGGGAGTGACCCCTACGCTGGTTACCCAAACGTACCCAGGTGGTAAACTGAAATACAAAGGAGGCGTGCTGATGGGGCTACGTACAGGATACGGTGTCTACTACTATCCCAATGGCGACCGGTATGCAGGTCAGTTTGCTTATGATCAGCCCCACGGAAAAGGCACCTACTACTTTTCGGACGGTGACCGCTTCGTAGGTACGTTCCGAAACGGGAAGCGGAGCGGTCCAGGTACGTTGTACGATGCAGAAGGGGGCGTTGAAGAGGAAGGTACCTACGCCAATGACGTACTACGCTGACACCTGTACAACGAAGACGGCCCCAACTCTAGAGCCGGGGCCGTCTTCGCTATCATTCGATAGGTATAAGGTCGATGTTCGTAATTCCTTCGCTTCGGGATCAAGATCAGCGTTACAGCAACAGGCTACGAAGCGGCAAGTCGCTGCCGTCGTATCTGGTCTGCATGGCACCGTAG
The DNA here is from genome assembly GCF_000331105.1 of Fibrella aestuarina BUZ 2. Lineage (NCBI taxonomy): Bacteria > Pseudomonadati > Bacteroidota > Cytophagia > Cytophagales > Spirosomataceae > Fibrella > Fibrella aestuarina. The sequence goes on from NC_020054.1 coordinate 1,543,628, forward strand.
AGGCCCAGTAAGCCGTCAAATAAGGAGTAATCGGGTGCTGTTGCTCCTTCCAAAGTCGGTAACAGCGTATGCAGTTGTTGGCGCCAGAGTTGGGCTTCGAGTTCGATGGTTGGCTCGCCAGTGAGTTCGTATACCCGCTGATAGAGCCGCATCATGCCAGCCATACCATATCGAATGCCCGGAGTGTCAATCTGCATTTGCCCGATCTTCCGACGGTGGATCGTATACGCCGCCACGCGGATGGCCCATTTGAGCAAATCGGGCTGGTTGAGCCAGCGGCCGCACTGAGCCAGCAACATGGCCTGCCCCAGATCACCTTCGGCCCAGCCCCCGTGTTCGGGCTCTTCCCAAAGGTTATCGGTTTTCGAAATCAGGTTCGGGAATTGGACGAATTGCTCCAGGCTGGCATCAATCGGTAGCCGGCTTTGTTGCAACAGTCGTATATATTGGCGCAGTAACCGGTCAATTTCGGGCATGACCGGGTGCGAAAAATTGTCGAAGAGTTCGTTGTCATACACACTACCCACGCTAAGCAATTTGCCCGTCAGGCCTGTCGCCAATGACAGATCAATGGTAGCCGCGTCCAAAGCCGTGCTGAGATACGCAAGCGCGCCTTCGATCAGCGGTTTTTCGTAGGTGTCGTATTGGAGGTGTCCCCGGGTACGTCGGCTGGCGAAATGGCCAATCAGCGGCGCAGTGCCATCGGCAACAGCCCATTGGTTATTCGCAATCGGGCCTTGTACCGTGCTGAACAGGTAGGCATCGAGCGCCTGTTGCTCGGGAGTAAAGCGGGATGTGCTGGTGATTTCTTCACCCAACAGCAGCAAAAGCCGGTTGGTTGGATCTTGCCCCAAATCATCGGTTATCGCCTGCTTGCGTACTTGATACCAAGCCGCATAACTTCCCTGCCATGCCTGCATCAGTGCTGCTTCAAGCAGAGGCATCGTAGAAATAGGATACTTGGGGGAACCAACAGTTGGAACCATAAGTGCAAAACAACAAAAAGTTTAACCAATTACAGTAGCAATAGCAGGCCAAGTTGACGACCGACCACTGTTAATGCGTTGACAGACGTTGAGGCTAACCACTTGACGTTTGCTGAAAGATAAACGGGCAAAGGCGGTCAACGTTGTCATCCTATTCAGTTGTTTTAACTTTTATGGGTTACTTGGGGGAATGCCTTCGGTGTCACAGTAATCGTACCAAGTATTCTGGTAGATGAATAAACTGTTAACCAATCAATGGATAAAGCTTTTAAGCGGTAACTTAACCAATGACAGTGGCGACGGTAGGCCAGGTCGATGAGCGACCATTGGCGCGCTGACGGACGTTGAGGGTCGCTACCTGACGCTTGTTAAACTGAAGACGGGGTGCATTGATCGTTGCCATATTGGTCAATTGATGGAAATTTATTATCGGGTTACTTAAGGCTGGTGAAATTTTTGTTGTCGCAGACAATTAGTTTTATATCCGTAAGTTGGCTGCTGACGCGGATAAAGCCGATGGCTGAACTAGCCGATAACGGTAGCGACGGTAGGCCAAGTCGATGAGCGGCCGTTGGCGCGCTGACGGACGTTGAGGGTCGCTACTTGGCGTTTGTTGAACTGGAGACGGGGTGATGCAGACGTTGTCATGAGGTGTACTAATGCTAGAGTGATGGACTGAATATGAATGAATTAACCGATAACCGTGGCGACAGTGGGCCAAGTCGATGAGCGGCCGTTGGCACGCTGACGAGTGTTGAGGGTAGCGACTTGACGCTTGTTAAACTGAAGCCGGGGTGTGTTGATCGTTGTCATGATGATTGCTGTCTTTGGGGTGAACGTGTCAGTGTGTGGAAAATTAGCCGATAACGGTAGCAACGGTAGGCCAGGTCGATGAGCGGCCATTGGCGCGCTGACGGACGTTGAGGGTCGCTACTTGGCGTTTGTTGAACTGGAGACGGGGTGATGCAGACGTTGTCATGAGGTGTACTAATGCTAGAGTGATGGACTGAATATGAATGAATTAACCGATAACCGTGGCGACAGTGGGCCAAGTCGATGAGCGGCCGTTGGCACGCTGACGAGTGTTAAGGGTAGCGACTTGACGCTTGTTAAACTGAAGCCGGGGTGTGTTGATCGTTGTCATGATGATTGCTTGTTTATGGGTGTCGTTAAACTTGACAATGCAAAGTTGAGCGTGAAAATCAGAGCTGTGAAATCAATTATACCAGGGTCAGATTGGCCTATACGAATCCCGCACTTGCCCCGTATGTTGGCTTGGTTCCAGCGTTACGGGCGGACGATTCTACTGCATTTATTAGCCTGGTTTCTGCATTTCACGGTTAATAATCTGCTGCTCTTTATCGGTGATTATCATCAAATCACCCCTCAGCGAACTCTATTTACTTATTCGTTAGCAGCCCTGCTTTTTTATGCAAATACTTATCTGGTCGTTCAGCCACAAGTAGCTCGTAAGCAGTATATCAGGCTTTTACTATACACCGTGGTCCTGTTGGCCGTATTTATCGGGCTACGGTATCTGTTGTTTTACTATTACTTCCCGGCGGTGGGGTACGTGAACGAATACAGCAGTTTCAGTACCATGTTCTCCAAATTTTTGCCTGACTCAATCTGGATTGCGCTACAATATTTGCTGTTCAGTTACGGCTACTGGTTCGCGCTCGATACCATCCGTCTTGAACGGCAGAAACAGCGGATGCAGCACGACATGCTTCAACTCGAACAGGCCAAAGTTCAGTCAGAATTAGCCTTTCTTCGGGTACAGCTAAATCCACATTTTATATTCAATACGTTGAATTTTTTTTACTCCGAAGCGCTGAACACTTCCACGCGGCTAGCCGACGCTATTTTTGAATTGGCCACGATGATGCGTACGGTAATGCAGTTAAGTAGCAAGTCGTTAGTAACGGTTGAGCACGAGTTGAATTACATACGGCATTACATCAACCTGCAACGACTACGCTTTGGCGATCAGATGAACCTTGAACTGACGGTCGAAGGTGATGAACTGGAGGCACACTTGTCGATTCTGCCGTTAATCCTGATTTCGCTTATTGAAAATATATTTAAATACGGTGACCTCTCCGACGTGAACAACCCGGCCACCGTTCGCATTGTGCTGGACGACAACTCGTTATCGTATTATGGGAATAATGCTAAAAAAGAGTTTCCAACCTATTCGCAGGGAGGCGTTGGCATGAAGAACATCGAAAAGCAGTTAACAATTTTTTACGATGATATGTATGACCTTAAGGTGCAGGAAACGAAGAATTTCTACGCTGTTGAGATTCATATAAATTTTACAGAAGTAGATAAAAAAGTAGCCAAACACCAAGTCGTGCATGAGTGATATTATGCAAAAAGAGCGATAATTGTAGTCAATTCGCCAGCTCATCGTCTAAACGCCTCTATACGCATCACCTGCGTAGTCAATTTTCACGTTACCTACTCGTTGGTTATGATCAATTGCCTGATTCTGGATGACGAACACGCTGCAATCAACATCCTCAAGCGTTATGTGAACGATACCCCTTATCTTAAACTGGTTGGGGCAACGACCAACGTATTTGAGGCGGCTGATATGCTGGAATGGGGCGGTATTGATCTGTTATTCCTTGATATTCAGATGCCGCGGCTGACAGGCCTGCAATTTCTGGATCTATATAGTGGTAATTACCGGGTAATTATGACTACTGCCTACAGTGAGTATGCACTGGAAGGATTTGAAAGAAACGTAGTTGATTATCTGCTTAAACCAATTCCATACCAGCGGTTCCTGAAGGCCACTGAAAAGGTATTTAATCAGATTGCCCGCCCGGTCCCTGCTTCCGTAGCGGCGGAAAAAGACGAAGAGCCCGATTTCATTCTGGTCAAAACTGAACATAAGGGGAAATACCGTAAAATCGATTTAGCCGAAATCGTGTACGTTGAGGGTTTGAAAAATTACGTGTCGATTTATACGGACAAGAAAGAGCGTATAGTCACGTACATTGGCATTTCGGATCTGGAAGAGCGATTACCCGACCGGCTCTTTACCCGCGTTCACCGGTCCTATATCGTAGCTACCCGCATGATCACGGCTATCGACGGGAACGAGATCCTGATGAAAGGAGCGCCGCGGATTCCCACGTCTGGCAAGTATAAGGAAGACTTGCTGCTGAAGTTTAGTAAACAGCTTATCCAGACTAAATAGCCCTTGCCGATCAGGGGTTTACCCGATTGATGGCTGCCGCTTCTGGCAATACGTCAGCCGATTGTTTCCATGCAACTGCATCCGTTCTATGTGCTGCGTCGGCCACTGTTGCCTGTTGAGACCTATTTTCAGGTCCAACACCGACTACGGCAAGGACACGCACTGATTGATGTGCTGAAAGCCTATTATCAACACCCATACGCTCAACAAGCCCTTTTTTTTGCGTCCAGTGATGTGTACCAACAATGCCAGCAATGGTTAGCAGGTACGTTATCGCCGTCGGATAAGGTGCAAAAGACCCTGTACCGCTACCTGATTCGGATGTCGACCCGCGCCACGCCCTTTGGCTTGTGTTCAGGGATTTCGCTGGGAAAATGGGGGACCGTATCGGGCGTTACGTTTGATGAAGCTGCACCAGTACGAACGTACCTGCGACTCGATGCAATGGCTATGCAGCAACTGTTGCACTACGTCAGTCAACTACCCGCTATCTGGCCGACGGTGCGCTACCGATCCAACACCACGACCTATGCCATTGGCGCCGATCTGCGCTACGTAGAGGCCAATCAGCAGGGGGGATTGCCCGGAAGTTACGCGTTGAGTGTCACCGACAATACGGAGTATCTGCAACAAATTCTGGAAAGAGCCCGCCACGGCGCTACGCTTCCTGACCTGATTACCCTGTTGATGCAAGACGGGATCGAGGCGGAAGACGCCCAAGGTTTTCTTGACAATCTGATTGATAATCAGCTAATCCAGTCTGAATTCGATCCGAGTCTGACGGCCCAGGATGAATTGGGACGCCTATTAGAGCGACTACGTCCATTTGCTGAGCAGCAGCCCGCCATCGACTTACTGACTGATGTCCACGAGACGCTACGCCGCGCCAGCCCAGCCAGCAACGTACCTGACTGCCAGCGGTTAGATGAATTGCTGGCCCCCATTCTCGCTATCGAAAACCGGCTGCTGGTGCAGTGCGACACGTACTTCCCCGCCAGTCAGAACACGATTGGGGAAGCCGTGCGTGAGCAGTTGAGCCAGACACTACAGCAGATTCTGCGCCTTAGCCCAGCCGAGCAAACGTACCTGCCCACCTTCCGGGAGCGTTTCTACGAACGCTACGAAGAGCAGGAAGTGCCGCTGCTATTGGCACTTGACCCGGATATCGGCGTTGGTTACGGGGGGAGTTCGCTCACAGCCGCCTTGTTGGACGGTATCGACTGGCCCGAAATGGCCGCGGGTGACGTTCCGTTCACGGTGGCGCAACAGACGATGCTCCGGCTTTTTACCGAAGCAATGCGCCTTGACGAACCCCGGCTGGACCTGTTGGATGCTGATCTGGCCACCCTGACCGACGGGCAACCTGAGCCTGCTTTACCGGCCAGTGGTTACTGGATGGGCCACTTGCTGGCCAGCTCAGCCGAGGCGCTCGACGCGGGCGACTGGCAGTTTCATCTGGTAGCGGGCGGGGGGCCGTCGGCGGCCAACCTGCTGGGCCGTATGGCTCACCTGGACGATGAACTGAAAGCCCAACTGCAAGCAAGCCTGCAACAGGAAGAGGCCTCGGAAGCCGACGCCATTTGGGCCGAAATCGTCCATCTGCCCGAAGCCAAACTCGCCAACGTGCTGACCCGCCCGGCGCTGCGTTCTTACGAAATTCCGATTCTATCCGTTAGTGGCGTACCTGACGCCTATCAAATCCCGCTCGATGATCTGCTGATTTCGGCCCCGCGTGGACAACGTATTGTGCTGCGATCGAGGCGGCTGAATAAGCGGGTTATCCCCCGGCTATCGACGGCGCACAATTTCTCGATGGGGCTGGCCCACTACCGGTTTCTCTGTGATCTGCAAAAGCAGGAGGGCACCCTGCGCGTTGGCTGGGATTGGGGACCCTTGTCCTCACAGCCGTATTTGCCGCAGGTTCGTTACCGCAACGTCATCCTGAGCCGAGCGGCCTGGCAACTGACGAAAGGCGTGGCGCCAACCAGCCAAGCCGATTGGCTGGCTAGTTGGCGGAGTCGTTACCACGTGCCCCGGTATGTCGTTATGATGAATGCCGACAACGAACTACCGCTTGACCTGGAAAACGGCCTGAATGTTGAGTTGTTGGTTGACGAGTTGACTAAGCACGGCACCGTCAAACTGAAAGAGTGGCTGTTGAACGAACAGACGTGCTGGGTGGGTGGCCCAACGCAGCATTGGGTCGGTGAATTGATTCTTCCCGCCAGTTTCACCTCCAAGCGATCCGCGACAAACACGTACGCCCGAGCAACCAGCGACGTGCAACGCATTTTTGCGCCGGGTAGCGAGTGGGTTTATCTGAAGATTGTAACGGGCGAACAGGCGAGTGAGCGGTTGCTCCTCACCGAACTACCCATCCTGACTGAAGACCTGCGCGAAGCCGGCAGCCTGAGCCAATGGTTTTACGTTCGGTACAATCATCCCGAACCGCAGCTACGGGTACGTTTTCAGAGCTTTCCCGGTCAGGATGGGCAATTGCTGGGTCAGGTGCTGGCCTGGGTGCAACGCCTGACGGCCGACTACGGCACGCTGTATCGGGTGCAACTTGATACGTATCAGCGGGAAGTGGAGCGGTATGGAGCCGCCCGCATAGCGCTTTGCGAAGCCTGGTTCTGCACAGAAAGCGAGATGCTGCTGCCCGTGTTGCAGCTCGTCAGTCAGGAAGGCGAAACGAGTCGGCTCTTCTATGCCTGCGCACTGGTCGATCGCCTCTTCGAAGCCTGGCAACTGCCCCTCGACCAGCGAGATGGCCTCATCACCCGACTGCGGGATGCATTCAGCCGGGAGTTTCGGGCCGATACGGCGCTGCTCGTGCAACTGGACAAGAGTTATCGGCTATACCGCCCGGTCGTCCATGACGCGCTGTCGGCGTTCGACGCCCCGGCTGAACTCGCGTCATTTGCCCCTCAGTTCCGGCAGCTGGCTAGTGAGTTACAGACTACCCTCGCCGATCAGAACGAGCGTGACGACTTGCTAGCCTCGCTGATTCACATGCTCCTGAACCGCATATTCCCGACCGAGAACCGTCGACACGAGTACCTACTGTATCACCTGCTGAAGAAAGAATACACGTCGTTACTGAAGCGGAACCGCCCAGCGCCAAACCGAGCTTAGAAAGCCCGGATGGTTTGCTCGATAATGTCGCAGGCCTCGTTCATCTGGGCTTCGGTAATCACGAGCGGTGGGGCAAAACGGATCTTGTCACCATGGGTGGGTTTGCAAAGCAGCCCGTTGTCGCGGAAGCGGAGGCAAAGCTCCCAGGCCGTTTCTTCCCCAAACTCGGGGCGCTCACTGATGACAATGGCGTTGAGCAACCCTTTGCCACGTACCTGACGGATCAGATCGGTTTCGGCCGCCAGCGCGTTTAGTCGGCTGCGGAAGAGTTGGCCCATCGCCTCGGCATTCTCCGCCAATCGCTCGTCGCGCACCACGTCGAGCGCCGCTACGGCTACCGCACAGCCCAGCGGGTTGCCGCCAAAGGTGCTGCCGTGTTCACCAGGCCGGATCGTCAGCATGATTTCGTCAGACGCCAGCACGGCCGATACGGGCATAACCCCACCCGACAGTGCTTTCCCCAGTACCAGAATATCGGGTTTCACGTCTTCGTGGTCGCAGGCAAGGCGGCGTCCCGTACGGCCGATGCCCGTTTGCACCTCGTCGGCAATGAAAAGGACATTGTATTGGGTGCAAAGGGCCCGTACCCCGCGCAGGTAACCATCGGAGGGTACCAATACGCCCGCTTCGCCCTGAATGGGCTCGACCATGAAACCGGCAATGTTCGGGTCGGCAGCAAACGTAGCTTCCAGCGCAGCGAGGTCATCATAAGGCACCAAGACGTACCCAGGCAACAGGGGGCCGTAGTCGTTGGTGCTGCTGGGATCGGTCGACGACGAAATGGCGGCGAGCGTACGTCCCCAGAAATTGCCGGTTGCGTAAACCGTTTTGGCCTGGTCCTGCGCGATACCTTTCACTTTGTAGGCCCATTTTCGCGTCAGTTTCAGGGCCGTTTCGCCAGCTTCCACGCCTGAGTTCATCATTAGCACCTTATCAAAGCCAAAATACTCGCAGAGGTATTTCTCGGCCTTGCCCAACTGATCGTTATGAAACGCCCGCGACGTGAGCGTCAGCCGCCCGGCCTGTTCAATCAGGGCCTTGATAATACGTGGATGGCAATGGCCCTGACTAACAGCACTGTAGGCCGACAGGAAATCGTAATAACGCCGCCCGTCCACATCCCACACAAACACTCCCTCGCCCCGCGTCAAGACAACGGGTAGCGGATGGTAGTTGTGAGCGCCATACTGGTCTTCAAGTTGAATGGCCTGTTCGGCGAGTGAGGTTATCAGCGTGGTGGTGGTCATAATTTAACTCTGTTTTAATGTCGCTCCGTGTGTATACGTCAAAACCATAAGCGTAAACACGGCGTTTGTTTTTCAAAGCTATTCAAAAAAGTAGCCGCCGTACTAGTATGCAGGGAGAAGGAAGCAAGAAACGAAAAATCGTCGGTTTGGCCGATGAAGACTACTACTTTACCGAGGAAGGCTTCGTTGTTTTCACGGCAGCTTACCACCTGAAGCGGGGCTATTGCTGCAAAAACGGGTGTCGCCATTGCCCTTACGGCTTTAAAAAGGAAAAATAATTTGCACATCCCCAGGCTTTTCACCAATTTTGCACCCTCATACGGAAAACGAGTACGGTCATGGCCAGAGTTTGTCAAATTACAGGAAAGCGGACGCAGGTTGGTAACAATGTATCGCACGCCAACAATAGAACGAAACGTAAATTCTATCCCAACCTTCAGACGAAGCGGTTCTTTGTTGAATCGACGGGCGAGTGGATTACGTTGAAAGTTTCTACGTCGGCCATCAAGACCATCAATAAAAAAGGTCTGGAAGCGACTTTGCTCGATGCCTACAAGAAAGGCACACTGTCGGCGTAACCGACCGGAGCACTCAATCTGTGCCCGTCCGACATAGCCTCTCTCCTGATGGAGGGAGGCTTCTTTTTTGCCGGTAAACCAATGGCTTAGATAATACGCTTGAGGGCAAACTGAGCCACGACAATACTGCCATTTCGGCGCACCACGAGCGTTACTTCTTTGCCTTCGCCCCGTTGCAGCGTTTTATAGATATCACTGATGTTGAGCGTATTCACGCTGTCGTTGTTGACAAAGACGAGTTCGTCGCCTTCCAGCAGCCCCGCCTGATCGGCGGGTGATTCGGCCACAATTTTCTCGATGTAATACGTCCGGAAATTTTGCCCCTTGGCGCGGAGTTCCATACCACTCATGTCGTGCTCAAAACGCTCACGTAGCAATCGTTTCACGGGCTTCAGCACGATATATTGCTCCGGGTAATTGAACGTCACGGTAAATCGGCGGAGCAGTTCGCACCCAATATTGCCCTGCCGGTCGGAGGCGTTGACGAGCTTCATACCAAACGAGGTACTATCGGGAAAAGAGGCTATGATCTGTTGCAACTCGTGCCGCCCCACCTTCAGGCCCTGTATGCGGCCCAAACTACCGTTGATAACGCCGTTGAGCCCGCGCCCCAGCTGCGCCCGGATCACTTTTTCGGGTAGGGGCAGGGCGCAGGTACTGGGTTGCCCGTCGAGCATCAAGGCATGGCCCGCGCCGGTATCGAGTACCACGCGCAGGGGCACGCTGCGTTCGCCGGGCAGCATGGCCACCACGTCCAAGTAAGGCTTAGTGTTCTGAATGACGATCGGATAGCGATCGCCAAAGCGGCGTTTGTAGGTGTATTTCTTCGGCTTGGTAAGGGTCAGTTCGCGGTTGATGAAATCGATCGAGACCACGAAATTGTTGAAGAGGTCGTAGCCGAAGATGCCGTGTACGGGCACACCCACATACTCCGAAAGTTTGAGGATGTCATCGTCGAGCAAAACCAGGTTCTGATGCGAGGCGCGCATGTGTCCCATCGACAGTTCATTATCGATCGCGATTGAAGCCGTCAGTTGGGCGCCCTCGCCCACACCTGATAGTTTCACTTTGCGCGACAGTTGAAGCCGCTGCCGATTTAGTGCCTTAGGGTCGGTAATGATGGTATTACTGACACCGGTGTCCAGAATGAAATTCAGCGTATCGGAATTATTAACCTGCATCTTCACCAGGATGAGGTTGGAGTGCAGTTGAAAAGGCAGACGCGTAAACGACCGGCCGCCGGCCAGATAAAAACCGAAGTGGTCTTTTTCGGGCTTTGGTTTGTCGGTAGCCCACGCCGACCCACTCACGTAGAGGATAGCAATCAATAGGCTCAGCGTTTTCATGATGAGTGTGTAGAATGTACCAGTAAATTATTATAAAAAAACCATATAATCTACAAAAAGTTAGCGATGAAGCGACTGATTGCCAACCGGTTCGGCGGTTTAGGCGAAAGGTTTTAGTTTTGGGCTCCGAAACAGTGATTTGGCCTCCCTGAGACAACGTACCCAGGTGCTACAGACCCGGTTTCTGTTCGGTAGTTCAAACCAAAGATGTATGCGTAAGAAGATTGTTGCAGGCAACTGGAAAATGAATAAGACGGCCGACGAAGGCCTTGCCCTGGTGTCGGAAGTGGTCAACATGGTCAATGCTGAAGTGACCGGCGACGTAACGGTTGTGCTGTGCCCCCCCGCCCTTTACCTAACCACCTACAAGCCGTACCTGACAGGCAATAAGCTGGCCCTGGGTGCGCAGAACTGCCACGAGAAAGCGTCGGGTGCTTATACCGGTGAGATTTCGGCCCCCATGCTCAAATCGATCGGTGTAGACTACGTCATTCTGGGCCATAGCGAGCGGCGCCAGTATTTTGGCGAAACCAATGCGCAACTGGCCGAGAAAGTAAACAGCGCCCTCGAAAACGGCCTGACGCCGATCTTCTGCTGCGGCGAGTCGCTGGAGATGCGCGAGAACGGCGATTACCTCGGCTTCGTAAAAGCCCAGATTACCGAAAGCCTGTTTCACCTGACCGACGAGCAGATTACGAAAGTTGTGATTGCCTACGAACCCATCTGGGCGATCGGGACGGGCCTCACCGCTACGTCGGCACAGGCGCAGGACATGCACTTCGAACTGCGGCAACACCTGGCTGGCCAATACGGCGATGCGGTTGCGCAGGAAATCAGCATTCTGTACGGTGGTAGCGCCAACGCCCAGAACGCCGCTGAACTCTTCGCCCAGCCCGATGTAGACGGTGGCCTGATTGGCGGCGCCTCGCTCAAATCGCGCGATTTCGTTACCGTCGTGAAAGCAAGAGCTTAACGAATTAAGAGTTATGAACCATGAATGACGAAATAATACCAGTGTTGTATTTCATCGTTCATAACTCCTATTTGACACCATGACCGCTGCCGAGTACATACAGGCGTTTGCCATGGCGCCTCATCCCGAAGGTGGCTATTATGCCGAAACCTACCGGGCTGCGGAGCAGGTTGCCCAGGCGGCGTTGCCCGATCGCTTTTCGGGTGATCGGCCTTTTAGTACGGCTATCTATTTTTTGCTGGAAAATCAGCACCGTTCTACCCTGCACCGGATCCAGAGCGACGAGGCCTGGCATTTTTACGCGGGCGGCCCCCTCAACGTCTATGTGATTGAGCCAACGTCAGGTACGTTGTCGGTAATCCGGTTGGGCAATCGGCCCGATCGGGGAGAGGTTTTTCAGGCAGTTGTGCCGGCGGGGTGCTGGTTTGGGTCTAAGCCCGTTGGTGAAGCCGACACGCCTCCGTTTTCTCTGGTCGGTTGCACAGTCGCGCCCGGCTTTGATTTCGCCGACTTCGTCCTCGCCGACCCCGCGGCCATGCTGACCCAATTCCCGCAACACAGCGAAGTAATTGAGTTACTTCGGTGAGGATTGGTACCTTCACAATGTATAATGAACAATGTAGGATGTACAATGAGCTGACGCGTCTGTTCTTGCGTCAGCTCATTGTACATCCTACATTGTTCATTATACATTCAAAAATTAGTATCAGCTTTTTGCAGGTTTAGCGGCTGAATCCAGATGTTGCGGTACATCACGTTATGGCCTTCAGCCTGTAGTTTCAGGCCGCCGGGTGTGTCGGTGATGCCTTTGCCGCCGTCGTTTCCGCCATCGATCCCTGAGTTTGGCCCGCCCCATACCTGATTGATCGGCTGGTTGGTGTGCACCTTCTTCCCGTTGAAATACATAGTCACCATAGCTGGCTGGGTACGTTTCCCATTCTCGAAGCGAGCAGCCCGGAACACGATGTCGTAGGCATTCCACTTACCAAGGCCGTTGTACGCATAATACGGGGAGGGCGATTCGTTGATGACCGCGGCCATGCCGTGGCTGGTGGTATCGCCGTCGAGCACCTGAATCTCGTAGCGGCATTGCAGATAAACGCCGCTGTTGCCCCCCGCTTCCGGGATAAAGAATTCAACGTGGATACGGGCGTCTTTAAACTCATCGTTCGTGACAATATCCGCCGCGCCGTATTTGCCACCCGCCGAAGCTGGGTCGTTGCTGCTCACGGCAGTGCCTTTGCCCGTTGGGTCGGGTACGATCTGCCATTTGATGGGAGGCGTAGCGGCCAGGCGGGGTCCTTTCCAATACGTCCATTTCTGGTCGAGCATCTGGCGGGTACCGTCGAAGTAAACGGTAGCTCCTTTGGGTGCTTTGGTACCCACGCCAACCTGGGCCTGAGCAGTGGTGAGCGCGCCAAGGAATAAAGCCAGCGCGAGGCGATAAGAGGCAGAATACGATTTCATACAGACACGATTAGAACGAGCCCAGCCGGTTGGGCCGACGCTGTCTGAGCAAAAGCAGCCAGCGTCGGCTTTATAACGCTTTTGTACGATCCCGAAAAAAGAGTGACGAACGTACCCAGCGTTTGGGAGCGGCCTCTCGTCTTTGGCAAAAAGCACAAAACAGCGCAGGCCATGCAGCAGGTTAAACGGGTAGTGGTAGGAGGGCAGCGTGTTCTTCTTTTTTGGGTACTGGCAATCCTGACGAGTCACTGTACAGAGCCGTCGGTAGAATCACAGGCGAGTGGATCGTGTCGTATCCGGCAGGAAGATGTCGTCGAAACCGTAAATGGCGGTAGCAACCTCACGCCCACCGAAACGACGGACAGGAAAACGTATGACTACGACACCGATGGGCGGATCACCCACACGGTGTTGCAACGCGAGCAGCGCCAGCAGGGCAAAAGCATCAACACCTATGGCGTCGAGACTAGCTATACCTATGATGCGGCTGGTTTCCTGACGACGATGGGGCAAAAGACGCGCTGGCAAACCGCTATCGACGGTGGCTCGTATGAAGAACGGACCAGTTATAGCTACACCGATGGTCGCTTGGCGGAGTCGGTTCGTCGGTATCAGGGTGATGCCAAAGGCGTGGTCAGCCAACTGACAAGCACCTATACCTATGATGCCACCGGGCAGCTTACCCGGCTGACGGAGTTGACCACGTACCCCGTTTTGCCCGATTCGCTAAAAGGGGAGCTGTTGTACCAGAACGGGTCGCTGGCTACCATCACCTACCAGAATGGGCGGTTGGTCGATTATGTACGTAAGGAGGGAAGTACGGAAACGCGACCCTACACGTTTCAGAATGGATTGGTAAGCAGCGAAACGTTGGGCAATGTACGGTATGCATACGGCTACGACCAGCAAGACCGGGTGACTAAGACTGAGGTCTGGCAAGACGGGCAGCTGAAACGTGAAACGGCCTACACCTATGCCGACGCCAAATCGCCCACCGATACGTGGCCACCATTCAAGGGTTTCCCAACGGTGCTCGCTTTGTCGGGTCGGCCGGGCGTCTGGGCGACTAACACCTATCGGTCGAAGCTGCCAGATGGTGCTTTTTACACGGCTGCTCAGCAGATGCAATATACGCTGACGGGCGCGGGCTTTATCCGGTCGGCTACGGGCACAACAACCCACACCAACTATGATTCGCGCAACTCAGTGTATCAGGTGAAGACGGTGAGTACCTACGCTTACGACGGCCTTTGTGACTAACCCAACCACCGCCAGCCTGATTGACGGTTGCCGCCGTGGAAAGGAGGCAGCCATGAGTGCGTTTTACGAACGCTTCTATGGCTATGCCTTGTCGGTTTGCCTGGCCTACGCTAACGACCGCGAAGATGCCCGTGAACTGTTGAACGACGGGTTCATGAAGGTATTCCGGCGGATTGGGGAGTTGAAAAACGAGGCGGCCTTAAAACCCTGGCTCCGAACGATTATGGTGAACACGGCTATTGATCAGTACCGAAAACGGAAACCGGCCACTCTATCGACCGATCAAGTTGACCAGACGCTGACCGAGCCATACCACAACGACGAGGCCATTCTGGCCCAGCTGTCGGCCGAGCATATTCTGGCGGTGTTGCATACGCTGCCTCCGGCTTGCCGCATGGTATTTAGCCTCTATGTGCTGGAAGGATACCCTCACCGCGACATCGCCGAGCAGTTGCACGTTACGGAAAGCACGTCGCGCGCCTACCTCTCTGAAGCCAATCGGCGGCTGCGCCGGGCGCTGGCTTCACAAACGGACCAAACTTATGAGCGAGATCGACAATAAACCGCTACACGACTGGGTTCGGCAGACGCTACACCAATATGAACCACCCTACGATCCGCAAGACTGGCAAGCTCTGCGCCGTCAACTACGTGAGCGGCGGCGGTGGCGGCTGACCGGTTTGGTTGCGCTCTTCTTGTTGTGCGCTGTCGGTGGGTACGTAGTGTTGCTGAACGTACCCAGCCATCGCAACGTAACGTACCCGGTAAAAAAGGCTAGCGCCAGAGCCGATCGCAAAAAAAAGGTGGAGGTATTCCACCCGCAGGCTACTCAGGCAGAAGCGGCTACAGTCATCAAAACGCCAACGTACCCAAGGCAACGTACCCAGCCCAATGCTGACCTGCCTGTGGCTGATCGTCGGCCTGTATCGTTGCGTTTGTTGGCGCCAGTTCAACTCGTTGGGCAACGTACCCAGCCGTTGCCCGAGATCCGGTATCAACCACCTTCAGTGAAGGAAATTGCGCTGTTACAACATGTATTGACCCCAACAGCCGGTCCCGATTCAACGGTGTTGGAAGTCCTTAGCCGAAACCTACGCTATTGGAATAAGGCAGTTATCGTCTGTGATCTGACAACCAGCATGGACCCCTACGCCGCTCAGCTATATGCCTGGTTTCGGCGGAATACCCGCAACCCAAACGTGTTGGGGACGGTCTTTTTCACCGACTGCGACAGTCTCGGACAGGAAACCCGCCCCGGTGGTCTGCCGGGTGCCTTTTTCGTTACGCGTGAACAGGAACTGAACGCGGCCCTGCCCACCATGTTGGCGGCCGCCCGCAATACCGCCCATAACGATCTTGACCCTGAGAATGTGGTTGAGGCGTTGCAGTATGCCCAACGCACCTTCCCGCAGGCAAACCACCTGGTACTGCTCACCGACAACGGCAGCCGCGTAAAGGATATGGATCGGTTACCGGGCCTCATCAAACCGGTACATGTAGTTGCCTGTGGCGGGGCGGCTACCGAAACCGACGCTTTCCAGCCTGATCAGTACCAGATTGCCCTCCGTACGGGCGGCAGTATCCACACACTTGACGATGACCTTATGCAGCCAGACCCGGCCACTAACCACACGTTCGTGCGCTTGGGCAACAACTATTATCGCTACGTAGCCCACAAAGGACGGTTTATCAAAACCAGACGTAAGCACCGCCCGTTGCGCTTTTTAGGCATAAACTGGTAACCAAAACGCCCGGCCAATCTGGCCGGGCGTTTTGCTGGGTACGTTTCTGGTCGATCAGTGACCGCCGCCACCGCCAACGGCACCCGCGCTAGCCACGGTGCTGCTGTTTTCCTTTACCAGAAAACATGAAGCCGCTGCCAGTACCAGACAGATGCCGCAGAGAATCAGCGCGTTGCGAGGGTCGTTGCCGAGCAGGGTTTTGTAATAAAGCGGAACAGTGAGCATGCCAATGAATTGCGGCACGCAGATGAAACCGTTGAAAATACCCATGTACACGCCCATTTTGGCGGGCGGTACGGCTCCGGCCAGAATCAGATACGGCATCGACATAATAGACCCCCAGGCTAGTCCCATGATCGACATCGCCACCAGGTAGATCATTCTGTCGTTGGACGTGAGCGTCAGGAAGAAGCCGACGGCGCCAATGCACAGGAAGAGGGCGTGGGTCGCGCGGGCACTGCCGATCGCTTTGGCAATACGCGGAATGAAGATGGAAATAACGGCGCAGGAGATACTGAACATGGCGAAGCACAGGCCACCCCATTTGGTCCCTTCCTCAAAACCGGCCGGGTTAGACGTCGTGTCGGGGGCGTTGAAGGCGTATTTGGCTACCGATAGCGAGAGGTATTGCCACATAAGCGGCAAGCCATACCAGGTAAAAAATTTCACCCACCAAAGCTGCCGCATCGCCGTTGGCATCGACGACAGAGAGGCCAGAATTTCTTTGAATACCGGCAGCATCAAGACCAGGTAGCCCCCAGCCAGCACGCCCATGCCCCACTTGAGGCCGTTGATCCACCCACCCGAACCAGCCGCGAAACAAAACGCCAGCACTGCCGCGCCAATGGCCATAGCCAGGTGCCAGAACGAGATCGACTTCTTTTCTTCCTCGGTAAAGACATGGGCGTTTTTATAGCTTTCATCATGCGGCGGATACTCTTTCGTGGTGCGCATGGTCCAGAGCACCGAGAGCACAATGGCCGCTCCACCAATGTAGAATGGATACCGGACCGAGTTGGGAATGCCATTGGCCAGCTGCCCTTCCGACATCACCATCGAAATGCCCAGCATGGGCAGAATGTAGGGCATCAGGTTAGCCAGCGTCTGCCCGAACCCCACCATGAATGATTGCACCGCGAAGCCCGTGGGCCGTTGCTCCTTATTGAGCATATCGCCCACAAAGGCCCGAAAGGGCTCCATCGCCGAGTTGAGGCCCGCGTCGAGCATCCACATCAGCCCCGCCGCCATCCAGACAACCGAGGAGTTGGGCATCAGAATCATGGCGATGCTGCCCAGCAGGGCTCCCACCAAGATAAAGGGCTTGCGGCGCCCCCACGTTGGTGACCAGCTCCGGTCAGATACCGCGCCAATGATGGGTTGCAGCAGCAAACCGGTGAGGGGTCCCGCCAGCCAAAGCCCCGGAATGGACGCTTCGTCGGCGCCCAGATACCGATAAATTGGGCTCATGTTGGCTTGTTGCAAGCCAAATCCGTATTGGATGCCCAGGAAGCCGAAGCTCATGTTCCAGATCTGCCAGAACGTGAGACTGGGCTTATCGGGAGCTACGGTTGGTGAAGGGACTTGTTCCGTTTGCATAGGTTGTTTAAAAAACGTTAAATACCGGACACTATACGTTAACCCTAGATTGGGCGTTTGACTCAGAAAAAGGCTCACACTTACCGGGTTACCTGAATTAGCGAGACCTTTGTCTTTTGGCCTGTTTGAATTGCCCAGCGTCCAATTACAATTATACGCAGCCATTGCATCTTTTAGTGAAGGAGTTGGGTTATTTTCTTACTTTCAACGTTTCATATCTATGCGTCTACAGTCTACTCGTGTGTTGATGGGCTTCTTGTTGACGGCGTCGTTGCTAACCAGCGCAGCGGGGCAGCCGCGACGGTATGAGCCTGATTCAGCCGTAGTGGTTCGCTCGGTAACGTTGAAAGGTAACTTCCGCACCCGCGACCGCATCGTGTTGCGCGAAATGGCCCTGCATGTGGGCGATACAATCCGACGGGGCGAATTGACCCAGAAAACCGCCTGGGATCAGCGGAAAATTTCCAACACCAACCTGTTCGTTACCGTCGACATGGCGGCGGTCGAAGACTCGTCGCAGTCGACGGCGTTTCGCCCCATTGACATTACGGTTTCGATGAAAGAGCGGTGGTACATCTTCGTGGTGCCGATCTTTGAACTGGCCGACCGAAATTTCAACGAGTGGTGGTATGAACGGGGCCGCGACCTGAGCCGGACCAACTACGGCCTGCGCGTCGACTGGAAAAACTTTACAGGCCGCAACGACCGGTTCTCGGCGCTGGCACAATCCGGCTTTACACCCAAATACATTGTTTCCTACGACCGCCCGTACATAGACAAAGCGCAGCGCTTCGGGGCCAATGCCGATTTCTATTACGCCTCAAACCGCGAAATCGCCTATCGCCCGCTTTTCGACAAGTGGGAGTACATCAGCCCGGCGGGGCTGTCTAGGTTACGTACCCGGCTCACAACCAGCCTGTCGGTTACCCGGCGCGACGGCTTTTACCATTTTCACGAACTCGAAGCCCGTTACACGCAAAACAACATCGCCGACACCGTAGCTCAACTCAATCCAGATTACTTTCTGGACGGACGTACCCGGCAACGGTTTATCTCGCTGACCTACAGCTACCGCTATGACCGGCGCGATAACGTGGCCTATGCCCTGCAAGGCAATCTGCTCACCGCCTCGCTGGTGCGCCATGGTTGGCTCGCCGACGCCGACCTGCGCCAAACCGAAGCGGCCATCAGTTACAGCCGTTATTACCCACTCGGCAAACGATTTTTTGCGGCCCACACGCTGCGGCTACGAAACACCTGGGCGCCCAATGAGCGGATTCCCTATTTCGGCGTTCGTGGGCTGGGTGGTGGCGATGACGTGCTGCGGGGCTATGAACTCTACATTGTCGAAGGGCAGCGGCACATTCTGTTTCGCAACAACATTCGCTACCGGCTGTTCGATGTAAAAAAACAGTTGAAATGGATTCCGCTGCGCCAGTTCAACACCGTACCCATCGCCGCGTACCTGTCGCTAATTGGTGATACTGGGTACGTCGACAGCAACATCGCCGAGCGCTACCAGAGCCGGCTGGCCAACCGGTGGCTGTACGGCACCGGCCTGAGCCTCGACGTAGTTACCTACTACAACCTGGTGTTCCGGTTTAGCGCTACCTACAACTCACAAGGCCAAACGGGCTTTTTCCTGAACCTGCAGCGTGAGCTGTAGTCGCTCGTGAGTAGCCAACGCCAACCAAGCCATTTTATTCGTGCAGGCTTGTCCCTTGCCAGCCTGCTCCGCCTGACTATGACAACCTACCTTCGTACTGCCGGCTTTGTCCTGTTGGCCCTGATGGGGTTCACCGCGTTTGCGCCCATCGGCGAAACGGCACGAATCACCGATACTAAAGACGGTCTCCTGTCGGGTACGGCCAGTGCCGACGGGAAAATTTCGATCTTCAAAGGTATTCCGTTTGCGGCACCGCCCGTTGGCAACCTGCGTTGGAAAGCGCCGCAGCCCGTGGTGAAGTGGTCAGGTGTACGGAAGTGCGAGCAGTTTGCCGCCAGCCCGATGCAGGGGACGCCCAATCCTTTTGGCCCCTGGAGCGCTGAATACCTCATACCCAAAGAGCCGATCAGCGAAGACTGCCTGTACCTGAACGTCTGGACGGAAGCAAATTCGCCAACGAAAAAACGGCCGGTGCTCGTCTGGATTTATGGGGGTGGTTTCAACAGTGGGGGTAGCGGCGTGCCCATCTATGACGGCGAGGCCATGGCCCGTAAAGGCATCGTGTTTGTCAGCATCAACTACCGCGTGGGGGCGTTTGGCTTTATGGCCCACCCTGAGCTTACGAAAGAATCGGGCAACAAAGGATCGGGCAACTACGGCCTGCTCGATCAGATCGCGGCCCTCCGCTGGGTGAACTATAACATCGCGGGTTTTGGTGGCGATCCGGCCAACGTCACGATTGCCGGGCAGTCGGCCGGGTCGATGAGCGTCAACTGCCTGGTGGCATCGCCGTTGGCCAAAGGGTTATTTAACAAAGCCATCGGGCAGAGTGGGGCCAATTTCAGCCGCCCCCGGACCACCTTACCGCAGGCCGAAGAAACCGGGCTGTCGATTATGCGGGCACTGGGAGCGTCGTCGCTGGCCGAACTCCGTGCCAAGCCAGCGGCCGAGATCCTGCAAAAAGCACAGGGAACCCGTGGCCCCGTGATCGACGGCTACGTGCTGCCCAAACCCGTCGCCACGATTTTTGCCGAAGGCAAACAGAACCCGGTCACCCTGCTGACGGGCTGGAACGAAGACGAAGGGATGCAGTTTGGCACGCCCAAAACTGCAGTTGAATTCCAAAAACAGGTCGAACAGCAGTACAACGCCGACGCCGCAACGTACCTGAAACAGTATCCCGCCACAAGCGATGAGGAAGCTGCCCGGTCGCAGATCGACGCTTCACGCGATCAGAGCTTTGGCGTGCAGAACTATGCCTGGGCAACCGTTCAGAGCAAGCAGGGCAAGCCGGTCTACGTGTACCGGTTTACCCGCAAGCTGCCCGCCACGGGCTCGTACGCGACCTACGGCGCTTTCCACACGGGCGAAGTGGCCTATGCCTATGATAATCTTCGCTTCATCGACCGGCAGCTACGCCCCCTCACCGCAACCGACGATGAGTTGGCCCGCCAGATGTCGGCCTATTGGGCTAACTTCGTTAAAACGGGTAACCCAAACGGGATCGGGCTACCGACATGGCCAGCTTATACCAATAGCAAAAAGCAGATGATGGTGCTGGGCGACGAGGTACAGGCCAAACCCCTGCCCGATGCCGCCCGGCTCGACTTTCTGCTGGGCCTCATGAGTCGGCCTTAATGGCTGGGTACATTGCCGGGTTGCTCAGGCGTTGGTAATCAGCAGGCTGTTGCCGTCGTTGCTCAGCGTAGTTTTATACTGCGTAAGCGAGCGTGTTGCCGGTCTTTGTGTGACGGTTCCACTGGTGGTATACTGGGCTCCGTGTTCAGGGCAGTACAGATTGTCGGCGCTGGCAACGTACCTGACGGTAGAGCCCTCGTGCGTGCAAATTTTTGACACGGCGATGTAGCTGCCATTCTTGATATGCGCTACCAGAATGTTACCGCTGTAGGCATAGTTTCCTACTGTTTTTAACCCCGAAAAAGCCGACGAGCTTAGGTCCAGCGTGACACCATCGGCACTAAGTGGGGTGACGGTATCTTCGGCTTTTGAGCATGCCGAGAGTGAACCTACGCAGTAGAATGCCAGGAGAGCCGAGCCGCTAAGCCCAAGTTGCTTTAAAAACTGTAGCCGATTGATGGCGCCGCCGGTGTTGTCCATTGGTTTGGTTGGTTAAGAATAGGTACAATAGAACCATGCGCAAACTCGGAGAAGCGATGAAAACAGGCAGGCAAAGCAGGGTAGCGCCTGTTGCGTAACCAACGCTACGCCTATTCGCCTCAATACACCATACGTCTGTTTTGCGGCGAACGTGGCAGATGTTGCGGTGAGAAGGAGGACGTATAAGTCGATATGTAGCTGCCTGACGGGCAAAGCCAGTGAAAGCCGTTGCGTCTTTGCGGCTAAACCTGCACTTTCGCGGCATGAGAAAGCTATCCATTGTGTTGCTTGGCCTGTCGCTGCTGGCAACGGCCTGTGAGTCACGCAAAACCACCGACGCAACCCAAACCAGCGATACGGCCACAGCTACACCGGTCACCGACAACAGCGCCAGTAACGTTGCAACCCTGACACCGCGTTTGCAAGCACTTGGCCTGACTCCCGACCATGCCTGGCAGAACGTCAATCTGGGCGACGACTTCTCGGCTCTGAAAGCCAACGCCAAAGCCGAGCCATTTGAGCAGGACGTAAAGCACGTTGGCTACACGACCGAGTTTGACAACCTCGAATCGGTAGATTACCAGTATTTTCAGGACAACGGGAAAATCAACAAGATTCAGGTTGATCTGTACCTGAACACGGCGCAAAGTGTGGCCGATTACAAAAAAGACCTGATCACGTACCTGACCGGCAAATACGGCTCTGCCGCCAGCATAGCGCAGGGCAGCAGCTGGCAGCAAGGCAAAGTCACGCTCCTCGACGTATCGAAAGGAAAAGACTTCGGCTTGCGACTGGTGATTAAATAAACACGAAGACCAGCAAAAAGCCAGCGTTGCGGGCTCATCTGGATGTTTTTAAGACAACCTGATGAATCCGCAACGCTGGCTTTTGCCGGTTAGCGAGCCGTCTTATTTGGGAAACGAAATCTTGAACAACGTACCCTGGCCCGCCTCACTTTCAACGTCAATATGGCCTTTATGGCTGTTGACGATGTTCTGAGTGGCCGTCAGGCCAAGGCCCATGCCGCTTTGTTTGCCCGTAAAGAACGGATCGAACAGGCGCTGCACGTTTTCGGGTGGAATACCACTGCCGTTATCGCGAATTTCCACGCAAACCTGCGTGTCATCGATACAATGGGTCTTGACAATCAGCTTACCGCGTTCCGGCTCCATCGCCTCCACGGCGTTGATCAAAATGTTGGTCAGCGCCACCCGTACCTGTTCGCGGTCGAGTAGGGCGGTGCAGTCTTCGGTCGAGAACTGCGTGACCAGCTGCATTTGCTTCAGCTTGATCCGGTCAGTGACCAGATTGAGCGTGTCACGCACCACATCGTTCAGGCTCTGCGGCTGACGGTCCAGTTCGCGGGGCTTCGATGAGTTGAGCATGTCGGTGATCAAGGCACCAATGCGCTCCACGTTCCGCCCGATGATGTCGGTATATAGCTGCGTTTCTTCGTTACCGACCAGTTCCTCACGGAGCTGATCGAGAGCCAGACTCAGGTTGGTGAGCGGGTTACGTACCTCGTGGGCAATACTGCGGGCGAGCTTACCGGTCATCGTCAGCTTTTCGGCGATAATCAGTTCCTGCTGCGCTTTCTTCTGATCGGTGATGTCGCGAACAATCCCCTGGTACCACATGGGACGGCCGTTGGCATCGTCGACGGCCCAAACCGAAATCAGGCAGATCCGCTTGCGACCTAGCTTGCTCACCAGGGTCGTTTCAAAATCTTTGATCTGATTGAACTCGCGCACCGAAAACCGCAACTGCCGTAGCGTATCGAGGCGGTCGAAGAGGCGGGCGGGGTTCATCTTCAACAGTTCGTCGCGCGTGTAGCCCAGCAACTGCTCCACCGACGGGTTAACATCGCGAAACGCCATGTTGCTGTTAGCTACGAAAATGGCATCGATGGACCGCTCAAACAGCGAACGGTATTTCTTCTCCTGCTCGATCGACTTCGCCAGCGATTCAGCTTGCCGCAACGCATACCGGATACTACGCCCCAGCAACTGCGCATCAATTCGCCCCTTGACGAGGTAATCCGATGCCCCGATGGCCATGGCCGAGTAGTCGACCGACTGATCGTCCTGGCCGGTTAGCAGAATCATCGGGGAGCGACACCCGTTTTCGGTGGCCTCCTGAATCAGTTCAATCCCTGTGCGTTCGCCCAGGCGATAGTCGATCAGGTAGACGTCATACTCATTGGCGTAAATGCGTTCGAGTGCCTCCTCGTAACCTTCCACCCAATCGAGGCGGAGATTTCGGTTTTCGGGAGCGCCCATGAGCGTGCGAGTCAGAATGTAATCATCTTCGTCGTCTTCGACCAGCAACACGCGAATGATGCTGGTCTTTTCCTGGATCTCAGGAGTAGTAGCGGGAGCAACGGTAAGCATAACGTGAGTGTTGCTAAGCAAGTTAATGAGGTAATTGAACGGTCTCCAGCCAATAATTCTTCAGGGAGCCGATCATCTCGGTAAGGCGGTTGAAACTGCTGGGTTTAACCATGTAGGAGTTAACGCCCATGGCATAGGTGCGATCTACATCGTCGCGCGATGATGACGTAGACAGAATGACTACCGGAACCCGTTTCAGATTCGGATGTGATTTGATCTCCGCCAGCGCCTGAAAGCCATTTTTTCGGGGCATATTCAGGTCGAGCAGAATGAGGCTCGGCTGCGGGGCATTCTGATCGGAAAACCCATTTTTATGTGTCAGGTAATCCATCAATTCTTCTCCATCTTCTACAAACTTCACCTGCGACGTGTATTGATGATGACGTAGCGCTTCATTCAGAAACAGCCGGTCGTCGGCGTCGTCATCGGCAATCAAAATCGTCTTGTGAACGTCAAAAGTAGGTGTTGTCATTCCGGTATTGGCTGAATATGTAACAGTTAGCTACGTTAACGCACGTAGGCTGGTTAACCTATGGGTAAACTCGACTGACAAAGCAACCCGGTAGTTTTTTAAAAAGTGCTGCGCAGCCCAGGTAATTGTGGCTATTCGGGCCCGAAACTGTGGAATTCCGTCCGCATAGATTTGCTCTTTGTAAAAAACCGTACTTACTCATTTGTCCAAAAAACAGTTATGTAAGCTTGTTGATAATCAGTTAATTAGACAACGATCGGGCCGTATTAATTATATACTGGCACGAAATTGTTAGGTAAGAGGACAACACAAGTACACTCAACGTTATGAAAAACTCTGTTAAAACCATCGCTGCAGCCGCCCTAATGACTCTGGGCTTTTTAGCTACCAATCACACTGCTCAAGCACAAACTCGCGTCAGAACGGGTATCAAAGGTGGTCTTTCGGCCAGTACGCTCCAATTCAACAATATTGACTTGACCGACCGTAAGGAACGCATTGGTTTCCACGCCGGCTTATTCACTCAAATCCCGGTTGGTTCAGCCTTCGCCATTCAACCCGAATTGCTTTATTCAAATAAGGGCGCCTCGTCGAACTACCGTGCCTTAGCCCAAGACAGCCGCGCTTCGTTCAACCTGAATTACGTTGAACTACCCGTACTAGCTACCATCAAGCTCGGCAACGCTGCCGAAATTCAAGCCGGTCCGTACGTAAGCTACCTGCTCAATTCGAACGTTAGCAATACGGGCGGGATACTGGGCAATTCGTCAATCAATCTCAACGCCGACCAATTTAACCGCGTCGATTACGGCCTCGCCGGTGGTGTCAACGTTTACTTTGGTCAACTGCTGTTAGGCCTGCGTTATGCACAGGGTCTGCAACCCATTGCGAACACAACAGCGTCTAAAGCTGTATTCGACAATGCCAAAAATGGTGTTGGCTACCTGTCGGTAGGGTACAGCTTTAACTAAACAGCCAAGTAGACTGGAAGTCACAGCAATCGTGTGCGAAACGCTCTATGTCAACCCGCAATGGAATCATAAAGCGCTTCGTACACGATTTGGCGTTTTACAAATGAATGTCGTACGCCTTTAGCTTGTTGTACAACGTTTTGCGATCAATATTCAAAACCTCAGCGGCCTTCGTTTTGTTATAACCCGTTTTTTCGAGCACTTTCAAAATGGCTACTCGCTCAGCACTTTCTGAGACAGACTTCAGGTTATTGCCACTACCCTGAGCTGCCTGCTGGACAACCGGCGGTGAACCCGGCCGAACCGAATCGACAACGTAGCTCACGGTTTCCTCAGGTGTGATGTAGGTAGGCGAAACAATCTCGTGGGGAAGCACATCAACAGTGATGTAATCGCCCTGGGTCAGCAGCACCGCCCGCTTCACCACGTTTTGCAGTTCGCGAAGGTTACCATGCCAGTAATAGTCTCTGAACTTGTCCCGGGCCTCATCGTCGAAGCCTAGCACGTCTTTCTCAAGCTGTTGATTAGCGATTTCGAGGAAATGCTCGGCAAACAACATGATATCGGCGCGTCGCTCGCGTAGGGCTGGCAGATCGATCCGAAATTCATCGAGCCGGTGGTAGATGTCTTCCCGGAAGCGGCCCTGCCGCACGGCATCACGAAGGTCTTCGTTGGTGGCACACAGGATGCGCACATCGACGCTGATGTCGGTATTGCCACCTACCCGCTTGATTTTCCGCTCCTGCAAGACGCGCAACAGCTTGATCTGATTCTCGTAAGAGAGGTTGCCAATTTCATCGAGAAACAACGTACCGCCGTTAGCTACCTCAAACGAACCGATCTTGTCCGACATGGCACCCGTAAAGGCACCTTTTACGTGACCAAATAGTTCGCTTCCGGCCAGTTCTTTAGACAGCGCTCCGCAATCGATGGCTACAAACGGCTTATCGGCGCGTTTGCTGCTCAGGTGAATGGCGTTGGCGACAAATTCTTTGCCAGTGCCGGTTTCGCCCGTAATGATCACCGACATATTGGTGGGGGCGATCAGTTCGATGTGTTTTTGAAGCTGTTCGGCCGCGCGGCTTTTTCCGAAGATAAACCGTTTGCCCGAGGGGGCCAATTCGCGGCTGCGGCTGGACTTTGGGGCGGTAGCCGATTTGGCAGGCTCGATAGCAGAAGGCTGCGTCTGAGCCGTGGTTTTGGCTGTAGGTACGTTCCGTTTCTCCAGTGCCCCCCGAATCGTGTAAAGAATTTCGTCGGGGAGAAGCGGTTTGGTTACGTAATCGTATGCGCCATATTTGAGGGCCTGTACGGCAATGCGTACATCGGAATAGCCGGTGATGATAATAACTGCCGTAGCTGGGCTGAGTACTTTTATGCGCCGCAGCATATCGAGGCCATCGGTATCGGGAAGCTTAAAATCACAAATGACCAGATCGTACGATTCTTTGCGCAGGAGCGAGAGACCATCTTCGCCCCGCTGAGCCGACGCCGTTTTGTACTTCTGTTTGCCCAGGAATTTCTCTAGCAACACACAGATGTCATTATTGTCGTCGATTATCAGGATTTTTTCCATAAGCAAATGCCCGAACTAACCTTGACAGGAATTCGGGCCTTGTTAGCCATTGATGGGTACAGTGGGTAAGGTGTAAAAGTAGCCCGCTGGGGGAACGCCTTTGATTCGTTGACTAATCTACAAAATTAATCGTCTGCAAATGCGCTAGACCTGAATTGATTCCAGAGCCTGCTCTACGGTCTTACGTGTAAATGGTTTACCCATGAAATAATCGGCACCCTGATCGCTGGCACGTTTTCGCTCGGCAATGCCGTCGAATGCGCTGATCATCACGACTTTAGGGTTGGAAACGCTGTCTTTTTTGATGGTTGGTAATAGATCGAAACCGACACCGTCGGGAAGATTTAAGTCCAAAAAGATAGCGTCAAAATGCTGTTGTGATAAACATTGACGACCTTCTTCCAACATGTGTGCGCAAGTAGGTTGGTACCCGAGCCGACGAAGTAAGCCAGAAAGAAGCAGACATATGTCGGCCTCGTCGTCCACGATCAGCACGTGCTTCGACTGATTCATAATTGTTTGTGTAGTCGGTCTTAACGGATACCCTTGTGCTGAGCCGCCTACTCGTGTGCCGGTCATGTTAAAAGTATGTTACGTTTTTAAATTTCTATTGTATAGTGTACCATATAAAATATAGTGCCTGAATTTGCAACCTGGTCTGTATTTCAGAATATTACCAACCTAAATGGCCGTTACAGAACCACTTAAGGGGCTGGCGACTTCAGAAATAAATATACTCAGCCTAAACGGCATCTGCGCGATTGGGGAAAAGTGTGGATTTGTTTACTAGGTAGGCCGCTTAAGTTGGGGAATATTTTCTACACTACTTGTGTGGTAACGTTGCTGATATCGATTGCAGAAAAAAAGTTTTTGGGGTGTATATGCCTCATTTCTACGCTTATGAGTACTTCAGTCCACACAGAACATATGTCGGGTGCAGAATTGGCATAATTTTCTCCTACTCAGTAACAGAACGCGAGACAAGTTGTTCTGATTTACTCAACACACAACGAACGTTATGGGAAATTTGCTGTACACAATAGCTGTGATTCTGGTCATCATCTGGGCGCTTGGATTCTTAGGATTCAATAGCTTCGGTATGGGTGGGCTTATCCATGCTTTGTTAGTTATAGCGATCATAGCGGTCCTGTTCCGGCTAATTAGCGGACGTGGCGTTTGATACACGCCCCTGTTCGGTCTATGCAGCCCTTCGGGCCAAGGCATCACGGAAGTGACCTAAGCCTGACTCCAAAGTAGACACTTAGTAAGTGGTACGTTTAGGTTTAGGTGGTTTCATTTTAGGTTAAGTACAAGTTACGGTGGGTACGGAATCCCTGCATCAGTTTGAGTGCAGGGATTTTTATTTGTATACAGTCATCGTCTGGAAAGTCATCAGAAAAAAGGGTCCGTAGTCTGGAAAGTCGGTCAAGTGTTGCTCACGCGAAGCAATCAACTTAACAACTCTCCAGACTACGGACCCTTTTTCTGATGACTTTCTAGGCACTCAAAGAGACATCATCTCCTTGAAGCGAATGGCTTGTCGGCGGCTGATTTCGATTTTGTCGTTGCTGCCCCGGAGCGTCACGAGCAGTCCGCCACTAAACCAGGGCTCAATCTTATCAATCCATTGCAGGTTGATGATGTGTTTCCGGTTGGCCCGGAAATAGGTAGCCGGGTCGAGGCGATCTTCCAGCGCATTGAGCGATTTGAGCACCAGCGGTTTCTGATCATCGAAATACAGCCGGACGTAGTTGCCCATCGACTCAAAGAGGCGCACCTTGCCCAGTTTCACAAACCAGCATTTCTCACCGTCTTTGACAAAGACCTGATCGTTTTCGCCCAATAGCTTGGTTGCGTCCTTGGGTACGTTCGGCGTACGTTCGGCCGTTGACCCGTGCAGTAGTTCTTCCTCGACGCGGTGGATCGCCTCGCTGAGCCGGGCCAGATCAACTGGCTTCAGCAGGTAATCGAGCGCATTGAATTCAAAGGCTTTGATGGCATACTCGTCATAGGCTGTCGTAAACACGACCTCGGGCGTGCGGCCCTCAATCGATTGCAGGAGTTCGAAGCCGTTCTTGCCCGGCATCTGAATGTCCAGAAACAGCAAATCGGGTTGCAGGTCGTCGATCATGGGCAGCGCTTCGTCGGCGTTGGCGGCTTCGCCAATGATATCTACTTTGGGAAAGTTCTCCAGCAGGCGGCGCAGTTCGTTGCGGGCCAGCCGCTCATCGTCGATGATCAGGGTTTTCATAAAAGGGAGTTTACTGGGCGGTTAGCGTTGGGAGCCTCATACATGCTGCAAGTGATCGCGCTTGAAGACACCTTCAGACTGCTGCGGAACCACAACGTCGGCGGCCACGATACCAGCCGTTTCCTGCTGAATGGCAAAGTGGGCGTCGGTGCCATACAGCAGTTCGAGGCGTTGGGCAGTGTTTTTCAAGCCAAAACCGCCCGAAGCCGTTTCTTTGGTCATGGCATCGGGTTGTAACGTACCTGTGTTCCGAATGCAGATGTGAAGTTGGTCGCGGCCCGACGTACCCGTTTCGATGCGGCCGATAAGCTCCACGAAGCCGCCACTAACGGCTTTCGACACGCCGTGTTTGATGGCGTTTTCGACCAGTGTCTGAAGCATCATCGGCGGCACCTGCCAGTAGTTGGCCTGCGGATCGACGCTGATGCGGCATTCGAGGCGGTCTTCATACCGGATCTTTTCCAGCGACAGGTAGTCCTGCACGGTTTTCACTTCTTCGCGCAGTTCAACGGTCTTGCGGCGGTCGGCGAGTAGTGAGTTACGCAGCAGATTCGACAGTTGAGTAATCCCCTGCTGCGCTTTCTGCGGATTCTCGTAGACCAGCGCCCGAATGCTGTTGAGGGCGTTGAACATGAAGTGCGGGTTCATCTGCGACCGTAGCACTTTGGCTTCCGTTTCCCGGATCGACGTTTTCAGGAGGATCTTCTCGATTTCGGCATCCCGCGAGCGTTCCACATAATGGTAGGCCGTGTAGCTTAGAATCCAGGCCATCATCGTTTTGACCCAGTTGACCATATTGGCGATAAAGGTCGACACGGTGCTCATGCGCAGGTCGGTGATCAGGCTCAGGTCGAATGGGAAATTGACGAAGGTCATGATAAACGCCAGCACGATAACGGAGCCCAATACACGCGGTGCCAGTTTGTAGAACGGCAACCGAACCCAGTTCCAACGTTTGATGGTGAGGCGGTATAGGTGCGTCAGGCTGATGCCAAGCAGAATATTGGCCAGCGTGAGGTAGAATATTTCTGGTACGAACCCCTCGTCGATCCAATAGATGATGAACTCGGTCATCATCAGGAGCGTCCAGCCGACGATTTGGCAAAACCAGTAAACACGTTGCTTCGACATAGGATAAAGTGGCTTGCGAGAGCCTGCTAACGAAACTACGTAAAAAATGCCCGTAGCGGGGCCCCCTTTATGCGAAGCCCGCCGATCGCTGGATAAGGCTCGACATTCGGCGGATGAACGGGCTTAAACACCAACGACCAGCTTTTGCGTAAAAGCTGGTCGTTGGTGTTGGGTATGAACGTACTTACAGTTCGAGGTAGCTGTTGACTGCGAAGAGGTGTGCCGTATCGTTGGCAACGTCCAGCGTAAAGGTGCCAGACTGATAGGTATAGGTTAGCTTATAGAGGCATAGGTTACTGTGTTCAAACTGATCCATGCGCGCCAGCGGATAGCCAAGCAGCCACGACAGCAAAATCCGCATCGCCCGCCCGTGCATGGCAACCAGCACCGGCGATTCGTCGGTCTGGGCTAGAATGTGGTCGATAGCCGGGCGTTGACGGGCCATTACCTGCTCGGGGCTTTCGCCCTGCTCGGTGGGCATCGCCGTGTTGCCAGCCGACCAGTTCTCGATCAGCGTCCGGTAATAGTCGTCGTCGAGCGTGTTGGGGACTTTGCCCTCCATGATGCCCCAGCTGATCTCGTTCAGGCCGGAGAGCTTCTCAAAAGGAATGCCCAACTCGATAAACGATTCGACGGTCTGGTACGTCCGAATCAGCGTTGAGGTGTAAATCTTGGCAAAGGGTACATGCTGATAAGCCTGGAAAAACGCCGCCGCCTGCGCCCGTCCCATGTCGTTAAGGCTGGCGTCGACCCCGCTGCCCTGCACAACCCCCCGGCGATTATAGTCCGTTTCGCCGTGTCGAATAATATATAGCTCCTTCTTAGCCAAAAGCGATTGGTGTTCCGGTTTCGGAACCTAAATTGGCCGCAAAAGTACGGAAAAATCAGTTGATTATGAACGCTAACGTCAACTTAGCCAACTTAGCCGAGTTTCACCAGCAGTCGATCGTTGGCCATCTGGGAATCGAATTCCTGGAAGCGACCGACGCCCACCTGACAGCCCGTATGCCGGTAGACGAACGTACCCAGCAGCCGTTTGGCATTCTGCACGGCGGGGCTTCGGTCGTGTTGGCCGAATCGTTGGGCAGCGTGGCATCGGTGCTGCGAATCGACACGAACACTCACCGGGCCGTGGGGCTTGAGATCAACGCCAACCATATCCGGTCGGTATCGTCGGGTTGGGTTTATGGCAAATGCACGCCCATTCATCTGGGCCGTACCACTCACGTCTGGGACATTCGGATCACCGACGAAGCCGAACGCCTCGTGTGCGTCAGCCGACTAACGATTGCCATCATTGCCGCAAGATGATAAAAATCAGTTTATCGGAATAATACAAAAATGGCTTCGTTGGGGTCAATGCTGGAGCTTATCCACGCATAAAGGCCTAAATTTTGGGCAAGCGTATCTCAATAAAGTGCATTTGCGCGCCACGAAGGCCCATGTTAATAGATGGTATCAATGCCTGATTGATAGAACCGATAAGACAGGTATTCATTTTCGCCTCAATTTTGTGCTGAAAACGCATCGTTTACAGAGACAACCTGTCTATCAACTCTATGAAAAATCATATTATTTCCGTTGGTTCGGAATTTCCTGAATTCAAAAAACTGGCCGTTGTTTCACTGGAGAAAGACAACGAGTTCTACGAGATTTCATCAAACGATCACCGCGAAGCTGGTAAGTGGCTGGTGATGTTCTGGTGGCCGAAAGATTTCACGTTTGTGTGCCCCACCGAAATCGCTGAGTTCAACAAGAAAGTAGAGGATTTTGAAGACCGTGATACGGTGCTGATCGGCGCGTCGACCGACAGCGAGTTTGTGCACCTGGCGTGGCGCAAAAACCACGACGATCTGCGTGGACTGAAATTCCCGATGCTGGCCGATACGTCGAAGTCGCTGGCCGAAGAGCTGGGCATCCTGGAAGCCAACGAGAAAGTTGCCTACCGGGTTACCTATATCGTCGACCCGCAAGGGATTGTACGCTGGGTAAGCGTCAACGATTTGTCGGTAGGCCGCAACGTAAACGAGGTGATCCGGGTACTCGACGCCCTTCAGACCGACGAACTTTGCCCCTGTAACTGGACCAAAGGCGAAGCAACGATCAACGCTTAATTAGCTAAGGGCGTGGGGCTCGGGGCAGGAGAGCCTATAGGTTCCTGCCCCGAGCCCCACGCCCAGGCTTTTTCAAACCATGACAATCACACGAACCGATACCGCTACCTCAATTCTGGCGAACCTGGGTCTGGCTCCTGAAGCCGATTACCCGGTGCTCGACGCGATGGGCGACAGCAAATACCTGCGTGATCTGAAGATCAATGTGGGTAACGTGCTGAACAATAGCACAAACCTGAATGCCAAGGAAAGCCGCTTGCTGGCCCTGTCGGTAGCTGCTAACGAAAAGCATCAGCCGCTGATCGACGCGTTTTCGGAGGCCGCTAAACAGGCAGGTGCCACTGACGCCGAAGTAGCCGAAACCCTGGCCTGCACGTCATTGCTTAGCACCAACAACATCTACTACCGCTTCCGGCATTTTGCCAACAAAGACGCATACACCAATGCGCAGGCGGGCATCCGTATGAGCATCATGATGACACCGGTACTGGGCAAAGAGTTTTTTGAGCTGATGAGCCTCGTTGTATCGGCTATCAATGGCTGCGAAATGTGCGTTCGTTCACACGAAGAGAGCGTACTCAAACACGGGGCTTCCGAAGCGCGTGTGCTTGACGCCATTCGGCTGGGCGCCGTCATCAAGGGCTTGCTCGTCGTCGTGTAAGGTCACTAGCCCCCGTTTAACTGGTTCACTATGAGCCGTTAAACGGGGATTTTTCAGATTTGGCTTACCTTCTGGTAAATATTCGGCTACGTTCACGCAATGCAGGCGCTATGACTGCCTGAATCCAATCATATTAAGGGATTGAACCAAAAATCTATTCCTTCTATGAAACGAGCGTTACGGATCGTCGGCGTTCTGCTACTTGGATTGATTGTCGTGGCTGGTGCCGGCTTGGCCTACGTAAAGTGGGCACTACCTAATGTGGGGGAAGCTCCCCAGCTGACCATTCAGGCCGATTCGGCGCAGATCGCTCACGGACGCTATCTGGCCAATCACGTGGCTCTTTGCGTAGACTGCCACTCAACCCGCGACTGGACAAAGCTGAACGGTCCCATGGTGGCCGGTACGGAAGGTAAAGGCGGCGAGGGGTTTCTGCGCACGATGGGCTTTCCGGGCAACTTCTACGCCCGCAACATTACCCCGGCTCACCTTGGCGACTGGACCGATGGCGAGCTCTACCGGGCCATCACGACGGGCGTAAGCCGCGACGGCCGGGCGCTGTTCCCGGTGATGCCTTACCTCAACTACGCCCGCATGGACCCCCGCGACATCAAGGCAATTATTGCTTATGTCCGCTCGCTGCAACCCATCAAAAACACGTCGATTCCGGCGCCTGAGGTCGATTTTCCGGTCAATTTTATCCTCAATACCATGCCCAAACCAGCCGAGCCCGGCACCCGTCCCGACCCGTCGGACAAGCTGGCTTACGGCCGTTACCTGACCACCTTCGCTAATTGCTCAGACTGCCACACACCCGTGGATGGGCAGGGACAACCCCTGCCGGGGAAATTTATGGCGGGTGGGCGCGAGTTTCCAATGCCCGGCGGCACGGTGCGATCGGCCAACCTGACCCCCGACCACACCGGCCTGATGCATTACACCGAGGATGCCTTCGTGGCTAAGTTCAAGAGCTACGCCGACCCGGCTACCCAACACGTAGCTGTGGGCGAAGATGGCTACAACTCGATTATGCCCTGGGCTATGTATGCGGGCATGACCGAGTCGGATTTGCGGGCGATTTACACGTACCTGAAGACCCTGACGCCGGTGCCGAATACGGTAACGAAGTTTACGCCTAAAGGCAACGTGCTGGCGGCTCGTTGATACTAAAAAAGTGGTGGGGTACAGGTACGTTAACTGATCAGGCAACGTACCTGTACCCCACCGCTTTTTGGTAGAGATCTTGTACCGTGTCTGACCAGAAGCAACGCAGCAGGCTATTGTAGTTGTTGATCGGGCAAGTAATCGTAGCGGTATAACGCTGGACGATGGAGTTGGTAAATAAGCAAAAAAAGAACGCCCGCCTCTGATACCAGAGGCGGGCGTTCGGCAAGTGATTCAGCGTAGGGGAATACCCTTACATCTTTTTCACGTTAACAGCGTTGAGGCCTTTTTTGCCGTCAACGATGTCGTACGACACCTGATCGTTTTCACGGATCGTCAGGCCGTTCAGGCCAGTGATGTGTACAAAGATGTCTTTTTTCGACTCGTCGTCAACGATGAAGCCGAAGCCTTTGCTTTCGTTAAAGAATTTAACTACTCCTGTTTGCATGATTGTATGAGGTAAAAAACAAAAAAATGAACAAAAACACTCTTCTACAAAAAATGCTAAACAGGGGACTAAAGACGCAAAGCGGGTATTTAGTAAGAACTGCGCGCAATTTGTCAGATAGTGCAACTAATTATCCGAGGTGTTAGGCTCAGAAGGACAGTACTCTAAACGACAATTTGCAAAATAGGTTCTTACAAACCCAATAAATTATACTGGAAGGTCAAAAAATAGTTAAATACACGCTTTTTTAGTGTAAAAAGGGGTTGAAACGCGTCGAAATAGGCCAATGTGGTTCGTTAATTCGTTCCCCAATCTCGGTAACAAGTGAGTTCGACGTTTGGGTGGAATGCCAATTAAACCTTGTGATCGTTGCCGTCTCTAAGGGGTATACAACACGTAACACGCTACGCAACGATGAAAACAAATTGGATTTTTGCCACCCTTTTCGTGCTGCTGGCTACTGCCTCGATGGCTCAGCCCGGCCGGAGGCCCGCCCCCGATTGGGGCAACGATTACCGCGAGGATGTCTTCCGGATCGAGCGCCTCGACCGGATCGTCAATCTGAACGGTGGCCAGAAGCGCGAGCTGTTCCGCATCGAACAGTTCTACGACCGGGAGTTTACTCTGGCCCCGCGCTATCCCGACACCTATCGCCAGCTGATGTGGCGGAAGAGCCAGGATGTGCTCGCGGTGCTGTCGCCGCGCCAACGCGATCGGCTCTTCACGTTCGAGCAGTATCGCCAATATGGCGGCAATCAGTACAACAATGGCTATAATAACGGCTACGGCAATCGGGGCAATGGTCAGCCCGGCTGGGGCCGCCGTTGGTAAAGGCTTTCCGATCAACTCCATTCCTACATGAACGAAGCCCGCCCCAAATGTTGGAGCGGGCTTCGCTGTTACGTACCCAGGCGCAGTAAGCGCCGATGCACAGGCTTAATAGCCGGGGTTCTGTGGGAAACCAGGCGACCCGTCGGCGTTCTTCTCCGTCCGGTCGATCTGCGTCTGCGGAATTGGGCGCAGGTTGTTGGTTTCTTTTACGTTAGCCGCCGCATCCGGGTTGTATCTCTTCACCCGATCGACCAGGTTGCCCCAGCGCTTCAGGTCAAACCAGCGTAGTTGCTCGCCGGCCAGCTCGCGGGCGCGCTCTTCGTAGATCGTTTCCATGGTTACGTCGGCGGCATTGAGTTCCATGGCGGCTTCTTTACCCGGCCAGGCAGCGCGGCGGCGCACCACGTTGAGGGCGGCGGTGGCCTCGGTCGTCTTGTTTTGCTTCAGTTGGGCTTCGGCCAGAATCAGGTACGTTTCGGCGAGGCGGAAGGCCAGAAAATCACGGCTGCCCTGTTCGTAAGTCAGGTCGGGGCGGAGCGGATCGAGAAACTTCTGGAGCGTCGGGAACAGGGCCGCGTTGTAGAGACTCGGCACCAGCACCTGATACGGCTTGGCCGCCCGTTGCGCCACTGTCCACTCCACGCCGGGAATGTAGATGGCCGTGTCGCCCGCTTTCAGCGTAATCTTCGCTTTGCTATTGTCGAAAGAGGTATTCAGGCCGGTGCCTGGGTTGTTGCTCAGCCAGGTGTCTTTAAACGTCTTCTTGTAGCGCGAGTCGTTGGTGCGGTCCTTGAAAACCGTTTCGAGCAGGTACGTGGTCGGGCGCAGGCGCTTGAAGGGGCGGTCATTGGCAATGTCGCGCTTCATACCGGGCTGCACGTCATACTGCATCCCAAAATACAGGTGCAGTTTGTTACCGTCGCCGTTGTTCGTATTGGCCGTGTTGATGTTGGTCAGCGGGTCGGAGGTATACTGGATTGAATAGATCACCTCGTCGTTGATTTCACCGGCACCCTGGGCAAATACGCTGGCAAAGTCGGGCAGCAGTTTGAACCCATAGTTGTTGATCACGCTCTGCGCCAGGGTCGCCGCTTTGGCGTAATCGTCGGCCGCTTTCGCCGATGACGTTGCTTTGGTCAGGTAGACACGGGCCAACAAATGTTCGGCTGCAGCTTTGGTGGCGCGGCCGTAGTCGCTCGACCGGATTTTGTTGTCCAAGTCGGGGATGGCCGCTTCCAGATCCGCCACGATCGCCTTGTACATGTCGGCCTCGGTAGCCCGGGCGATTTTCTTCGTGGGCCCGAGGGTTTCCGTCAGGCGCAGGTCGATACCCCCAAACAGCTGGGTCAGGATGAAATAGTAATGCGCCCGCAGAAATTTCACTTCAGCTACGCGCAGCTTTTTAGTTGCATCCGTAACGCCCGCCGTGGTCGGGGCTCGTTCGACAACCGCGTTGCAGGTGTTGATACCCCGGTATAGCTCTTCCCAGAGCTGCTGGATGATATCATACGAGCTGTTGAGCTGGCTATCGTAGAAGTGGAAGCCTTTGTAGCTACCGTCGGCCCCGGCCTGATAGATGTCGGTGCCATATTCGGTCATAGTCAGGCCGCGTTCGCTGGCGTAGAAGGCCCGTTGCGACGAATAGGCCGCCCGGACGGCATCCTCGAAGCCTTTGGGTGTATTGATGTAGTCATTCCCGATATTGGCAATAACTTTTTCGTCCAGGATATCCTTGCACGACTGGCCCGTGAGGAGCAGGACCGTCAGGCCTAGTACCCGAACACTATTGGTGATGATGTTTGCTTTCATTGGAAAAAGAAGTCTTCGTGTGGGGACGAATCAGAATTTAACGTTCAGGCCAACGGTAGCCACACGGGTAGCCGGCACAAAGCCATTGTCGACTGTACCGTTCGTCGATTCGGGGTCAACCCCGTTGTACTTCGTGCGGTACGTCGAGAAGATGAACGGTTGCTGAATGCTCGAGTATAACCGCAACGACTGAAGGCCTAAGCGCTGTACCAGACCTCCCGACGGGAAAGTATAACCGAAGTTGATGTTCCTCACTTTTACGAACGAGCCGTCGAAGTAGATCAGCGCCGTATTATACAGCGGGAACTCCTGGTTGGCGTTGGGGCGCGGGAACTCGTTGGTCGGGTTGTTGGGCGTCCAGTAGTCGACCTTGATCTGCTGATACCGGCCCGCCAGCGCGTTGTTGTTCTGGTGGAAACCGCTCAGGATGGTCTGACCAATCCGGGCGTAGATAAAGAACGACAGGTCGAAGCCTTTGTAGTTGAAGCGGTTGGTGATACCACCGCTCCAGGTCGGGATATCAGAGCCCAGGAAGGTCCGGTCGTTGGTAACCGAAAACTTACCGTCGCCATCGATATCAGCCAGTTTAACCTGCCCCGGTAGGAAGTTGCCATACGCTTTGGCGGCATCGGCTTCGTTCGACTGCCAGATCCCGATCTTCTTAAAATCGTAGTAGGCCGTGAGGGGTTTGCCAATGAACCACTTGTTGCCGATATCGTCGACGGCCCCGTTATAAAGTGACAGAATAGCTTCGTTGTTCTTCGTAAACTGCAGATCGGTGCTCCATTTGAAGCCGCCCGGTGTATTCACGTTGATGGTCGAGATGCTGATCTCAACGCCCCGGTTGCGGGTCTCGCCGATGTTACGCGTTACAGCGTTGAAGCCCGTAGAGGTCGGCAGCTGATCCGACAGCAGCAGATCGGTGGTGTTGGTCTGGTAGACTTCCAGCGAACCCGACACGCGACCACGCCACAGGCTGAAATCTACCCCGACGTTCGACGAGGTTGAGGTTTCCCATTTCAGGTCGGCGTTGCCAATCGTGTTCGGGCGGTAGCCATAAGCCGGGTTGTTCCCCCAAGCATACACCGTGCGACCCAACAAACCCTGCGTTTGGTAAGGCGCTACACCTTGGTTACCCACGGCACCCCGGCTCACGCGCAGTTTCAGCAGGTCGATCCAGGTGGCGCCTTTCATGAACTCCTCGTTGTTGATGTTCCAGCCCAACGCAATGCCAGGGAAGTTACCATACTTGGTGTTCTCGCCGAACCGGCTCGATCCATCCCGGCGCAGTGTAGCCGTAATCAGGTACTTGTCTTTGTAGTCGTAGTTGATACGGCCCATGTACGAGTTGATCGTCCACTCAACCAGGTTGCTCCCCACGCCCAGCACTGAGCTGGCGTTACCGGCGTTGTAGAACGACTGCGACTCCGCCGGAATACCCTGTACATTGATGTTGTTGGTCTCGAAGTTGTCGCGCTGAATCGACTGGAGCGCCGTGACGTTCAGGTTGTGGCCTTTGCCAAACGTTTTGGTGTAGGTCAGGATGTTTTCGAGCGTGTAGTTGAACCCAAATGAGGTGTTGAACTCACCCTGCGGGTCGCCGCCTTTGCGGGCGTTGGTCTGCGCACCAATGAACCGCCCGTAGCGCTGAAGCGTGAAGTCGGGCCCGAAGTTTACCCGGTATTTCAATCCGTCGAAGATGTTGGCTTCGATGTAGAGGCTGTTATAAATCCGGTATTTCTTACGTTCCTGGATCTGAGCCCCCGGCGCAATCTCTGCCAAGGGATTGGTCAGCAGGGCGTCGTTGGTGGGGAAGAAGATCATGTTGCCGTTGTCGTCGAACGGCCGACCGAGCGGGTTCTGTTGCAGCGTGAAGCTATACGGGTTCAGGCTTTCGCCGTTGCGCAGGCTGTACATCAGGTACGACGATAGCCCCACCCGGAACATTTTGTTGATCTGGTGATCGACGTTGGCGCGCAACGAGTAACGGGTGTAATCGAGGCCCGGGATAATGCCTTTATCCTGGAAATAACCGGCTGAAATGTAGAACTGCGTCTTCTCGTTACCGCCCTGAATACCCAGCGAATGGTTTTGCTGGAACCCCTGCTTCAGAATCAACGACTGGTAATCCGTGTTGCGCCCGGCAGCGATACCGGCGGCCACGTTGGGGTCACCACCCAGTACCGAAATCTTCGCATCGGCAACCGGGTCCGATTGGCCCGTCGGTACGACTTTCCCGTCGGCACCGGTGTATTGCCCCGTTGTGCGGTAGGCTTCGCGGACAAACTCGGTAAACTCAGCCCCGTTGAACAGCTTGATCTTGTCGAGCGCGTCGGTAACACCCACGTAGTTGTCGTAGCTGATCGTGGTCTTGTTGTTGGTGTTGCCGCGTTTGGTCGAAATCAGCACGACGCCGTTGGCACCCCGCGCCCCGTAAATCGCCGTGGCGGTGGCATCTTTCAGGATTTCCATCGAGGCCACATCGTTGGGGTTGAAATCTTCGTACCCCGCCGAGAGTGGAATCCCATCCACCACATAAAGTGGGTCGTTACCGGCGTTGAACGACCGGCGACCACGTACCCGGATGGTGGGCACTGTGCCCGGCCGGCTACCCGACTGCGCTACGTCGACACCCGCCACCCGGCCCTGCAAGGCCTGCCCGAGGTTGGTGATGGGCATCTCGGTAATCTGCTTGGCGCTGACCGACGAGATAGCCCCCGTTGTTTGGCTTTTCTTCTGGGTACCGTAGCCCACCACGATCACCTCCTGCAAGGCGCGCTCGTCGGATTTCAACGTCAGATCGACGGTAGCCCGGTTCCCCACGGCCACTTCCTGCGAGAGAAAACCCAGCGACGAAATGACCAGCGTAGCCTGATCGTTGGGTACGTTGATCCGGTACGTTCCGTTGGCATCGGTCGACGTACCCCGCGAGGTACCTTTCACGGTTACGTTGGCACCCGGCAGCGGCGATTGGTCGTCGCCCGACAGGATCCGGCCGGTCACCGTGCGTTCCTGGGCATAGGCCCGGCTGAATGGGCTGCTCACCAGCCAGAGTAAAACGCACCATACCAGCAGATGTCGGTGGTACTGATGTGTTGAAAACTGCGTAAAAACGTGCTTCATAGGAAATTAGCAATTAGGTTTGGAATAAATGGCACTCGGGTAATTATCAGGTACGTACTCTTGAGTAATACGTTGTTGGTCAGCGGATAGCGTCGTCGCGGTGGGTGGCGTAGGCCTGTTTGTAGTCAAGGCCACGTACCTGCGAGGCCACGTAGCGAATGCCCTGAAACAGATGCTGCACAAACGTGGCTTCGTTGTAATCTTCCTTGGCGTGGCCCAGCGCCGTGCACCAGGTGTAGCCCCCGTCGAAATGGTAATACCAGGCGGCCGGATAGAGCGCGGTGTAGGAGCCCGCTGCGGTTCTGATCTTCTGGGCCTCGGTGGTGTCGAGCGAGGTCAGGTCATGCGCCAATAGGGTCGTTGGCCCCGGCGACATCTCTTTCATGAAATAGCACTCATCTTCCCGCTGCCAGGTTTTGGGCAGGCCGGCCATGCTCGGGTGGCGCGCGTCGATCAGCTGGAGGCGGTACGGTTGCCGCTTTGGGTGCCACAAAAACGACCCACCCAGCATCCGTTTGAACCACACCCAGTTGCGCTCGGTCCCGATCACCGAATGAACGCCTACGAAGCCGCCACCGGCCTCGATGTAGCGCCGGAACGCCAGCCGTTGGTCATCGGTGTCGAAGACGTCGTTGTTGGTGCTGGGGAAGATCAGCAGGGTAAACCGCCGCAGGTTCTGCTCCGTAAACACCGTTGGCTGGTCTGACACCTCAACCGCAAAACCGTGCTCACGACCCAGTTGCTGAAAGCGGGCTACCGCCGTCGGGATGTTATCGTGGACGTAGCCTTTGCCGTTTTTGGTGAATACCAGTACGCGTATCTTCTTCCAGTTTACGCCATCGTCGGCGTGGCTCAGGCGAGCCAATAGGCAGAGGGTTACCAGGAGGGAAAAACGAAACATGGATGGGTTTAGGGAGGATCGGCGCAAGGGCGTTATACTTTCACGTCGGATGCCTGCTTTTGAGCCTTTAGGGCCAGTTCCGTTGCCAGGAAGCAGTGCGCCTGCGTCATGGCGGTTTCGGTTCGGTTCAGCACGTCGTCGATCAACTGCCGCCCGAAGGGTAAATCACCCTGGCTGCAATCCACATAACGTGTCTCTTTCTGATCGACCAGAAACAGGTGCTCGCCATTAGGGCGCCCCGCCACGTCGACATACTTCCGCAGTTCGATGTAGCCATCAGTACCCAGAATCGTCAGGCGGCCATCCCCCCAGGTGCTTAGGCCGTTGGGCGTAAACCAGTCGAGGCGAACGTATCCGGTGCCGCCATTTCCGCGCAGCATCATATCGCCAAAATCCTGGAAATTGGGGTATTGTGGGTGGTTGACGTTACGGACCTGCGAGGCCACGACGCCCGCCTCGGTGGAGCCGGTGAAAAACAAAAACTGCTCGCACTGATGCGCGCCAATGTCGCAGAGGATACCGCCGAACCGTTTTTTATCGAAAAACCAGTCGGGGCGCGGGTTCAGGCCGATGCGGTGTGGCCCCAGCCCGATCGTCTGAATCACCTTGCCGATGGCCCCGGCTTTCACCAACTCGCCCGCCCGCACCGTAGCGCGTACGTCGAAATGTTCGCTATAGCTGATGGAGTAAATGCGCTTGGTTTCTTTCTGCACGCGACGTACCTCCGCCAATTGCTCGAGCGAGGTGATGCCCGGTTTATCTGCCAGGTAATCCTGCCCGGCTTTCATCACCCGAATGCCCAGCGGCGCGCGCTCGTCGGGGATGGCGGCGCTGAGAATGAGTTGAATCTGCGAATTGCCAATCAGTTCGTCTTCCGACTTGGCTACTTTGGCCTGCGGGTATTTTTTGGTATAAGCCGCCAGCAAATCGGGTTCTTTGGCATACACACCCACCAGCTCGCCACCGCCGCGGAGTACGGCCTCGGTCATGCCATAGATGTGCGGGTGATTGAGGCCAATCGCGGCGAACTTGAGGCGTCCGGCCATACCGGTCGTGGGTACAGGCTGAAGCGTTTCATGCCGAACGGGCTGATGGCCAAAAGCAGGGACGTCGAGCGCCGAAAAC
This sequence comes from Fibrella aestuarina BUZ 2, assembly GCF_000331105.1. Taxonomy (NCBI): domain Bacteria; kingdom Pseudomonadati; phylum Bacteroidota; class Cytophagia; order Cytophagales; family Spirosomataceae; genus Fibrella; species Fibrella aestuarina. The sequence goes on from NC_020054.1 coordinate 1,585,920, forward strand.
GCGGTCAATCCCGCTGTCGCAGCGAGCGATTCGCGCAGAAAGCGGCGACGGTTAGCATTTGAGGAGGGCATATAGGTCTAGGTTGTATAGGAAAGTGAGGGAAGCGTAAGCGGCGGAGCCAATTCGGGAAAGAATCGGGGGTTATCTGGCTTTGGCCAGTGCGGGGACAGCGTAGGCGGCCCGTTGGGGACGCGACAGCAGGGCGTTGGCTTCGGGATCGTTTTTGAACTGCTCGCGGGCTGGGTCCCAATACAGCTTGCGCTTCAGCTTCATGGTGGCATGATGAAGCAGACAGGCCGAGCACGACCGATGCCCCACTTCGATCGGGGCAATTGGCGGCTTGCGACTTTGGATGCTTTGCAGCCAGTTACCATGCTGATCGTCGCTGACGGGCAGGTGCACCTCGTTGGGCCCCAGTTTCGACGTCAGGATGCGCGGATCACTCGCATCCAGCGCTTTTGTGTTACCCGCTGCGGCGACGGGATCGCTGGCGGTGGCGGTGTAGTTACCCCGCGTCACGAAAATCCAGCCCTCGGTGCCCTCAAAGCGGATGCCATTGGGTAGTTCGTTGCTGACGACCATGTGTACCCCATTGGCGTAGTTGGCCTCGGTCCGGAAGATGCCGTGAACATCCCACAGCCCACTCGTCGGGAACTGCGCCGTGCCCCAGATTTCGACGGGGCCGGTGCGTTCGGTATCCATGGCCCAGTGGGCCGAGTCGATGTGGTGCGAGCCCCAGCCGGTGATCATGCCGGCGCCAAACTGTTCGCAACGCAGCCAGCCGGGGCGGTCGTAGTCGGCCTGTGGGTGCACCCGTTTTTCGGTATAATACACTTCCGGCGTGGTGCCGAGCCACATGTCGTAGTTCAACGTAGCGGGTATGGGCATCGCCGGTTCTTCGTTCCCTGAGGGGTCGCCGGGCAGGCCTACGTAAACGGTTTTTAACTGACCGATCCGCCCGTTACGGACCAACTCGGCGGCAATCCTGAATTGCGCCCACGACCGCTGTTGGCTGCCGACCTGATAAATTCGGTTGGTCGCCTGCACGGCATTGCTCAAGGCGCGGCCTTCCGAAATGGTTAGCGAGGCGGGTTTCTGCATGTACACATCTTTCCCGGCCTGCACGGCTGCCATTCCGATGGGGGAGTGCCAGTGATCGGGTGTGCTGATGAGCACAGCGTCGATGTCTTTGTTTTGTAGCAGCTCGCGGTAGTCGCCGTAGGTACGTACCCCGTCGTAGGGTTTGCCTTCTTTCTTGCTGTAATACTCGTTGACCAGCTTCTTGGCATCCTGCACGCGGCGGCTATCCACATCGCATACGGCAACGATCCGGGCCGTGTCGTACTTCCAGACGCCGGGCATGTCGTGCCCCCGCGAAATGCGCCCCGTACCGATAGCCCCTATGTTAATGCGATTACTTGGAGCGTTTTTACCAAAGACGGAGGCGGGAACGATCGTCGGAAAGCCCATTAATAACGTACCCGAAGCGGCTGTTTGCGCGGCTTTTTGGAGAAAAAGCCGCCGTGATACCTGTGACTGATTTGGCATACGAGTGCGCTAAAAAGAAAGGTTGGTCAGCAATAGAGTACAAACACAAGATAATTTACTGAAAATTTTGGCTTTTTTTAATTTAGCAGTTCGTCAACGGTCAGGCCTATTTCATTCGATTGCATAAACTACTCAGGGCGGTGGGGGTAATCTGGGGGGGCGGTGCCCTTTACAGTCAAAACAAACGACGTATGAAACACCTGATTCTGCTAGTATCAGTAGCCTTGCTGACAGCCTGCTCTGGTTCCAAACGAGCCACCTCGACGGATGAGAAGGGCTGGCAACGCCTTTTCGATGGCAAAACCCTGACCGGCTGGAAAGTGGCCGAAAATCCGGCTACGTTCAGTGTGCAGGATGGCGCTATTGTGGTGTTCGGCCCGCGGGCGCACCTCTTCTATGATGGTCCGGTTGGCAACCACGACTTCACCAACTTCGAATGGAAGGCCACTGTAAAAACGGCCCCTGGTGCCAACTCAGGTATGTTTATTCACACTACCTACCAGGATAAAGGGTGGCCGGCACAGGGCTACGAAATTCAGGTAAACCAAACCCACTCAGACTGGCGCAAAACGGGTAGCGTGTACTCGTTTCAGGATGTGAAAGAGGTATTCGTGAAAGACGATGAATGGTACACCGAACAGATTACCGTGCAGGGCAAAACCGTCACGGTACGTATCAACGGTAAGGTTATCAACGAGTATACCGAACCCGATAATCTGGACCGCAAAGGTGGCGACGCGCAACACCGCCTCAGCCACGGCACCGTTGCCTTGCAGGGACACGACCCCAAGAGCAAAGTGATGTTCAAAGACATCATGATCCGGCCGTTGTAATCGAATGCAAGACCGCGAAGGGTAACGCAAAGGGCGCCAAGAAATTAACTCTTGGCGCCCTTTGCGTTACCCTTCGCGGTCTTCGCGTCTACCTATACTAATTCTGCCTCGGGCTCGGCTACCGCCGTTACGTCAACGCGTGGCGGTAGCAATTTGTACAGCACTGGCGTCACCACCCGCGAGAGCAACGTACTGGAAACCAGGCCGCCGATGAGCACCCAGGCCAGGGGGCTGTAGAGCGGATTGTTCTCGATAGCGAGCGGAATGAGCCCGCCGATGGCCGTGAGCGAGGTCAGTACAATCGGCACGAAACGAACCTCGCCCGCTTCCTGAATAGCTTCGTCGAGCGGGATGCCCTGCTCGCGTAGCTGATTGGTGAAATCAACCAGCAGAATGGAGTTCTTTACCTCGATGCCGATCAGCGCGATCAGACCGATCACGGCAACGAATGAAAACGGATTGCCCGTCAGCAGCAGCGCGACAATGGCCCCGATAATGCCCAACGGAATCACCGACAGCACAATCAACGAACTTTTGAAGGTGCCGAATTCCAGAATCAGTACGGCCAGAAAACCGAACGCCGTAATCAGGATGATGGTGCCCAGCCCTCCGAACGACTTTTCACGGCTTTCCAACTCCCCGGCCGCTTTATACGTGAACCCCTTGGGGAACGTCATTTTGCCCAGTTTGGCCAGCACGTCGGTGAAGACGTTGTCGACTAGATAACCCGTTTTGACGAAGCCCGTAATGGTCACGTAGCGGTCTTTGTCATAATGCAAAATCTGGTTGGTGCCCGATTCGAACTGCAAATCGGCGATCTGCCGCAGCGGTACGGCGCTCCCGGTCAGGCTGTTGATGTAGAGGTTACTCAGCGCGCTTTGGTCGGTCGAAGCACCCTTGGGCAGCGTGACGTTGATGGTGTAATCGTCCGAAGTTTCGGGGTCTTTGAACGTACCCACGTTGAGCCCCGCTACCGCCAGCCGGATGGTGCGGTTTACGTCGGCAATAGACAGGCCCAGTAGGCCCGCTTTCTCTTTGTTGATCTTCACGCGCAGGTCGGTGCGGCGCGTTGCCAGCGGGTTGTTTACGTACAGCAAACCCGGCGTCTGGCGGAAAACGGCCTCGACCCGCGCAGCCTGGGTACGTAGCGAATCGAGGTTTTCGCCGAAAACGCGCACCGCCACCGGCGCCTCCTGGGCGGGCCCCTGCTCAAAATCTTTCACCTCGATTTTGGCGTTAGGATAGCTGGCCAGTCGCTCACGCAGTCGGTCGATGATCACCCGCTTCTGGTCGGGGCGCGTGTCGGGCTGAAGCTGCACCAGCACCTGCGCAAAGTTGGGCGACTCGCTCCGTTGCACGATGTTGTAATAGATGCGCGGATTGCCCTTGCCCACATTGCTGGTGAAATACTGGATCGTCGGCTCGCGCTTCAGCACGCTTTCGACAAAGCGCGTGACCGTGTTGGTTTCCGACAGGTTGCTGCCGTCGCCGGTTTCAATATTGACCAGAAACTGCGGTTTTTCGGAGGCTGGAAAGAGCGCAAACCCAACTTGTTTGAACAGCGACAGCGACCCGATGAATAAGGCAACGGCCGTCAGCAGCGTCAGCACCGGATGGCGCAGGCCCCACACCAGCAGCTTGCTGTACGACGCGCCGATTACCCGCTTCAGACCCCGCAGAAACCAGTTGCCTTCGGGGTTGTGGTTGTGGCTCAGCAGGCGGCTGCTTAGGAACGGGACGATCGTGAGCGACACCACCATCGAGGCCAACACCGTCGTCACCACGGCCATCGGCAGCGACCGGATGAAATCGCCGGAGCCTTCGGGCAAAAAGATGAGTGGCAAAAAGGCCAGCACCAGCGTGGTCGTGCAACCGATTACGGCGGTGGTAATCTGGCTGGTAGCCTGAATGGCGGCGTCGCGTTTGCTGTAGCCTTCGCGCAGGTACCGCTCGATGTTTTCGACCACCACAATGCTGTCGTCGACCAGAATACCCAGCGCCACGATGAACCCGACAATGCTCAACTGGTTAATGCTGAAACCAAAGGCACCGAGCAACGCCAGCCCGATGGCCAGCGACAGCGGAATGGAAATCATGACGACGGAAGCCGCCCGGAACCCCAAGGGTAGCAGCGTGATCGACACCAGCAGAATGGCGATGCCGAAATCCTTGGCAAAGCGCGAGAGTCGCTTGCTCACGCTCGCCGCCTGATCGAAGTTTTTGGTCAGGACGATGTGCGACGGCAACGTTTTGGCAAACTCGCTGATCACGGGCCGAAGCTGTTGCCCTACTTTCTCGATGTTGGCGCCCGTTTTCTGAGCCGCCGTAACGAGCACCGCCCGGTGGCCGTTCAGGCGCGTCAGGTACGTTGCTTCTTCGTAATTGAGCGCAACGTCGGCGATGTCGCGGAGGTAGATGGTTTTCTGTCCATTGGTCGAAACGATGGTATTCCGAATGTCGTCGAGCGATTGGTAATCGCCGCTGGTTTTGACGTTGAACTTGCGCGTACCGGCCAGCAGGCTACCCGCCGGAATGTTCAGGTTTTCGGCCTGAAGTGCGCCCAACACTCGGTTAACGGCGATGCCCGCCTGCGCCATCTTCTCAATGTTAAGCGACACCCGCACGGTGGTCTTTGGGAAGCCCCAACTCGCTACGTTTTTCAGCGTCTTTACCTTTTCCAGCTGTTCGCGTAGGCGGTCTGCCTGCTCGCCCAACTCCTTGTCGGTGGCTACTTCCGACTGCAACGCCACTTGTACGATGCTGACGTCGGTGGGTGAAAACTTCCGGATTTCGATGCGGAAAATGTCGGCGGGTAGTTCGGCGCGCAGGGCGTTGACTTCGCGCACCATTTCCTGGTACTTCTCATCGGGATCCTGGCTGTATTCATATTCGACCCGCGCCACTACCAGCCCGTCTTCGATGCTGGTAATGACGTGATCCATGTTGTCGAGGGCGTTGAATCGGGCCTCTACGGGGTCGGCTACGAGTTCTTCCATATCCTCAGCGTCGGTGCCGGGATACACGAAAATGACGGCAAATTGCGGGGCCGTAAACTCGGGGTCCTCGCCCCGCGGCATATTCACCAATGCGTTGATGCCAAGTGCAAACACGGCGATGAACAGCACCAGCATAAACTGCCAGTTCTTGACGGAAAATTGAGCTAAGTTCATGGTGTATGTAGCGCCGAGGCGGCGCGTTTACCTATTTTACAGCCACGCGCGAATCTTCGGTCAGGAAAGCTGAACCGCTTGTAACTACTTGGTTTACGGATTGTAATCCCCCCGTCAGTAAGACCTTAGTGCCGCTGATGTAGCCGATCTGAATTGGTTGCTTACGCACCCGCTGTGGGCCTGTTGCGGCCTGACGGGTTGCCAGCACGTATACGAATCCGTCTTTGCCATTGCCCTCCACGATCGCTTCGATCGGCACCATCGCGTAGGTACGTCGTTGGGTGGGGGTAAGGGTCGCCTTGGCGAACAGCCCCGGCGCTAATCTGGCACCGGCCGGGTTCAGCCGAATCTCGACCTCATAGAGTTTGTTCATGGGGTCAGCGGCCTGCCCCAGTTCGGTGATCGTGCCCGAAAAGGACCGGTCAGGATAGGCGTCGAGCGCTATGGTTGCCCGATCGCCGAGCTTGAGCCGGGCCCAGTCTTTGTCAGCCACGCCCACGCGCACTACCCAATCGTTGCGGCGGTTACCCGATAGCAGGTATACGCCTGCACCGGCAGCGACAAACTCACCTTCGTTAACCAGTTTACGCGTGACGGTGCCATCCACCGACGCCCGAATCTGGGCATACCCCCGGTTGAATTGCGCAATCGTCAGGTTCTGCCGCGCTACGTTGCTGCCCGTCGTGGCGTTCTGGAGCTGTTCGAGCGTGGCGGCGGTGTCGGCGTACAGCTTTTTAACGCGTGCTAGATCGCGCTCGGCTTTTTCCTGCCCCAGTTGAGCCTGCGATACCTGCGCATCGATTTCGGTCAGATTGAGCGTAGCGAGCAGTTGGCCTTTCCGTACGGTCTGCCCTTCGTCGACGTAGAGTTTGTTGACGATGCCGCCAATCTTGAACGAGAGCCGCGCCTCTTCCGACGATGACACCAGCCCGGAGGCGACCACCGGTTCGGCCCGTTCAACCTGCTCGACTGCCGCCAGCCGAACGGGAATGATCGTGGCGTCGGTTACCGAGTCGGCTGCGGCGGTTTCCGTTGCCTGTTCGGTCTTGCTGTGGCAGCCCCATACGGTAGCGAGCGCAACCAGCGCAATGAGTAAATAAGTCGGTTTCATGTGTATGATGGTTGTTAGAGAACTGCTGTCCAGAAGGCGCAGATGCTGAGAATCAGACACAGCGGAATGTAGAAGGCCGTGTCGAGGCGGGCGAATGCGGTTTCGGTCGTGGTTTTGAAGAAGCCGACGTACCTGAAATCGCCAACGACGCGCAGGAAGAAAATACCCCCCACGCCAAGCAGACCATACTGGGTGAGCCAACTAGGCAACGTACCTGGCAACCAGCCGATTCGGTACAGATGCAAGACGGCCATCGCGGCGAGCCCCGCCGCCACAAGCAGCGTCAACCCCCGGCCTGGCTGGAACGCTTTCTGCCCGGCGCGGTCAGGTCGTTCGGGGAGGGCCGCGGACAGGCCCCAGGTGCCGCCGAACGCCCAGTAGACGTGGATGCCACTGATCAGCAGCAGCAGGGCGGTATTGAGTAGCGCAGGGAGCATAGTCAGGGCGTTGGTTGGGGAACTGCCGTGACTCGATCGAGCGCGGCGCGTTTGGCGAGTACCTCTTCGCGGGCAAGCGACTGCTGAAGCTGAGCCGTCAGGCGGTCGTTTTGCACACGCAACAGTTCGATGAGCAGTGCCTGCCCATTGCGGTATTTGCTGTCGATAATACGGAAGGTCTGCTCAGCGTTGGTGAGGCCAGCTTGCGTAGCGGTGAGGCTTTGGTTGGCAGCGTCGAGTTCATAATAGGCCTGCAACACCTGTAGCTGAATCTGCCGCTCAACCTCGTTGATCCGATTTTGTACTGATTCCGCCTGAATTTTGGCCTGCTGAATCTTCGACCGTTTTTCGTAGCCCTTAAACAGATCCCATTGCAATCCAAGCTGCAACAGGGCGTACCCCTGGTTGCTGAACGTATAGCCAAATCCCTGAAAACCAGCGTTACCGCCCACATATAGATTCGGAATCATGGCGTTGGCTTCGTTGAGCTTGATGGCCAGCTGCGCGGCTTTCAGCGACTGCCCCAATTGCGTCAGCTCCTGCCGACTTTGTACGGCTGCCTGTTGCAGGTTGGGCAGCGCGTCTTCGCCTAGTGGCGTGGTTCGGGCCAGTGTCGAATCAATGGCGACGGGGGCAGTCAGGTCGCGGTTGAGCAGAAAGTTGAAGTAAGCCCTTGCCGTGGCCTGATTCTTATCCGCCGTCACCAGCTGCTGATCAATCTTGCTGAGTTCGTAGCGGGCCTGTGTCACCACTTCTTTGGTCGCCACGTTGTTGCTCACCAGCTTTTCGTTCAGGCGCACCAACTCTCGCAAGGTGTTGCGGGCATTGTCGAATATCCGGCGGGCATCGAGCGTTTGCAGGTACTGGTAATAAGCCGTCTGGATACTGTAGCGAATTTCGTTTTCGACCACTCGCTGACGAGCCTGTTGTGCAGAGAGTAAACTTTTCTGAATCAGGTAGTTGTATTGAAGGTCGGTGTTGTACAGCGCATACTGCATGCTGACCTTTGTATCGTGAAAATTGTTGGGAGCCAGTTGCTCGTTGACGTTAGCGATGTTGGTGGGAAAGCGGTCCTGCCCCGTTAGTTTGTTGAGGGTACCGTAGACCGGATTGAGCAGATCGCCCACCGGAAACTGAAGCCGCCGCCCGCCCGCCGCCAGCGAATAGGTTGGGTTGAACGCCACCCGCGGATAGAACAGAGCCTTCGCCTGCACCAGCGACTCGGCCACACGCCGAATCTCGTAGCCTTCCTGTTTTAAGGTCAGGTTATTGCGCAACCCCTCCTGAACGTAGCCGTCGAGTAGCGACGACGTACCCGGCGGGGCCGGTTGCGCCCAGCTAGCCGAATGGCAAACCAACAGGAAGAATATGTGGTAAAAGACCTTCTTCATAATCAGTGCATAGTTTATGAACAGTGTTTAGTAAATGGGTGTAGTCTAGTCTATCGCTGCCTTCCGAGGCTCATTCGGAATGCACCAATGCGTTTATAAACCTTTACGCAGGGTGTTACAGAACAGCGTGAAGGCCTGCTGCATCAGCTCGGCACGGCGCTCATCGGTGAACATATTGAGGCGTTTTCGAACAAAGAGGGCCGTATAACCGTGAATCGTACTCCAGATCATCATAGCGGCTACTTCGGGATCCTGCGGTTGAAACACGCCTGCGCTAATACACTCCTGCACGACCTGCACGAGCATGCTGAACGCAATGCGCCCCTCCGACCAGATTTCTTCCCGGCATTCAAGGGTTTCCATCGGAGCCGTTATAATGAACATCACATCGAACAATTCCGGGTTTTCGATTGCAAAATGGGTGTACTGTTTTCCCATCGCGATCAGTTTTTCAAATGGATCGGTAATGATCAGTATGGCCCGAAACTCATTCATCAGCTTGGCAAACGCCTGCTGATGAACGGCGTAGATCACTTCACTCTTATCTTTGAAATACAGGTAGATAGTAGCCGGGCTGTATTCAATCTCGTCGGCAATGGCCCGGATGCTGAGCTTCTCGTAGCCGTTCTGCACATATAGATGTTGGGCCGCGTCGATGATTCGCCGCCGCATTTCTTCTTTCTCCCGCTCTTTCCGTTCTACGATACCCATACCAGTCAATTAACGGCTCAAACATAATGAACACTGTTCAGTGAATCAAAATCGGGCTGCTGTTTTTTTGTGAACGGTAGTTCTGAGCGAGGAACGGTAGTTGCTTTTGTGCCAATGGGGATTGTCGTCCACAAACGGAGGTAATCCGGACCGATCACTCACGATGGATTAATCTTTTGCCGTACTTCGTTGTCAAAGTAGTGTGAATACCAAACAAATGAAATCGTTTCTGCTGGTTGCCTTGATAGGATTCGGCCTGCTGGGTACGTTCCCAACGGCCGTGGCCCAACGACCCAACGCCGGCTATACGCTTGGCGATATTGTAGCGCCTTTTTCGCTCAAAAACGTGGATAACCGCACCATCAGCCTGTCTGATTATCAGGGCCAGCGGGGGCTGATTGTGATTTTTACGAGCAACCACTGCCCGTTCTCAAAGGCATACGAAGACCGTATTCTGGCGCTCGATCGCAAGTTTAGTGCGCAGGGCTTTCCGGTCATTGCGGTGCTGTCGAACAACGCGGCGATCTATGAAGACGATACGTTTGAGCGAATGCAGGCCCGCGCCCGTGAAAAAGGCTACACGTTCCCGTACCTGCAGGATGCTACGCAAGCCGTAGCCCACTCGTTTGGGGCAAACCGCACGCCGCAGGTATACGTGCTAAAACGCAACGGTGGTGCCGACGCAACCGCCCGCTTCACGGTAGAGTACATTGGTAGCATCGACGACAGCCCACAGGACCCCGCCGGGGTGCAACGTCAGTATGTCGACGAAGCCGTGACTAATCTGCTGGTTGGTCGGCCGGTGGTGACACCATTGACCAAAGCGGTTGGCTGCGCGATCAAGTAAGCGAATGGAGTAGAAAACCAGGGCCAATGGCTGGCGAACTCTGCGCGGATAAAGGCGTGGAGCAACGCCAGCCGTTGGCCCTGGTTTATTAGGGCTTGTGTGGATATGGCACGGCCTTTGCCAATCACTTTGCCAACAAACCAATTCTTTACACAATCATGATTACAAAACCACGTTCATTCGCTTACCTGTTTAGTGTTGGCCTGCTGGCAACGTCAATGACCTTGTTTCAGGCGTGTAGCTCAGATGGTAAGAAGGAATCGCGCACCGAAGATGCCATGGAGCAAACCGGCGATGCCATGAAAGCGGATGCCAAAGATGCTACTGCTGAAGCTCGTCAGGATGCCGCCGAGGCAGGCGACAAGATGGAGGCCGCTGGCGATGAGGCCGCTGCTGATTTCAAACGCGAACGCGATGAAGCCGTGGCCGATATGAAGCGCCAGCGCGATAAACTGGACACCCGCATTGATGAAATGCAGGCCGATATCAAGCGGCAGGGTGCTAAAGCAAAGGCCGAATCGAAAGAGCAACTGGCTAAGCTGGAAGCCGAGCGCAAAGAATTGGGCAATGACATCGACAAAGCCCAGAACGCAACCGAAGCAGCCTGGAAAGACATCAAAGCTGGTTTTAAATCGGCAGGCCGGTCAATCGGTAACGCGTTTGACAAGGCAGAAGATAAGGTTGATCCCGACGGGAAAGACGACTAATCCGCCCCACCGTAACTTGTAAGTGAAAGGAGTCGAGCCTGACTGATTTATCAGTTAAGCTCGACTCCTTTTCATTTGTTAAACGCTATTAACCACAGACCGTTTCAGTATGGAGCTCTACAGTTTCGTAGAATTACTGCTACAGTGGACTAAGTAGTAGTACTTCGCCTGCCTTGCAGTCGCGGATTATTTTTTCACCGGTTTGTGCCTGTCCATTCAGCTTATAAGTAGCGCCGAACGGATGCACCAACGCGAGCTTGCCACCCGCCAGACTCTTCACACGCACTTCCGTAACCGTGCCTTCTTTTACAGTGGCCCCAACCAGAAAAGCGCCCTCGGTACGGACATCGTCAAAGTTCAGGTTTTGCCAGGTACGTGGTCGGTTGGGCAGCACATAGATGGCATCGTCGCGGTTTTGCACCAGCAGTTCCAGCACAGCGCTCAAGGCACCAAAGCCGGCATCGAGTTGCATCACTTCCCGGTTTTTGGCTTCCTTTTCCCAATCGGGTGCACCGAGCAGGCTGGTGCCGTTGGTATTGGCGTTGTGCAACGTACCCCGGCCTTCATTCACGTAGTTTTCTTTCCAATAGTGTAGCCATTTGATGGCGGCATCGGTCTGTCCGGTGCGGCTCAGCAGAATCGACGCCCACGGAATCGACCAGCCCGCCCAGCCCCCGGCTCCCTTGAAGCGCCACGCCTCCAGGCTGTTGTCGACCAGCTTGCGCTGCGCCGGGTCGTTCAGGTCGATGGTCGCGAACGGATACACACCGCCGAGGTGCGAGTGGTGCCGGTGGCTCTCGATGAGGTCCATGCCCTCCCACAGGGCGATGCGCTCATTGCTGAGGTTCCACTCGTCCATAAACTTGCCACTGATTACCGTGTAGGCCGGAAGGCGTTTGTCGACGTCGGCCCAACGCGGATCAACGGGCTTGCCCAGCGCGGCAGCGGCCTGAGGCAGAATCCGGCAGATCCGGTGCAGGGCCGCCAACTGGAAGCTGGCATCGCGCCCCCAGGCATTCATGGCTGCTCCGCGATATTCCGGGCTCACCGACACGGGCAGGCTGAAGCGCTTGCCGCCTTGCCCGTCGCTCACTTCTTCCAGCATGGCATAATAGCCTTCGAAGGCCCCGTTGAGCATGGGCCAGACCGTTTCGTCGAGCAACTTGGGCGCATCGTATTGATCGAGGCCATACCGGTAATTTTGCCAGGCCATCATGGCCATCCAGGCGGTGCAGGCGTGGTCGATGGTGCCCGTCCAGAACGTACCCACCACGTGGCAGCGGTCATCTACGGCATGGGGGAGCATCAAAGCACCCGGTCGGCCAAAAAAGGCTTCACCGTTCTTTTTCAACTGTGGCATCCACCCGCCGATCATCCGCCACAGGGGCCGGAAATTGGCCAGCCGGTTGGTCGCCAGCGCAGGCGTGTAGATCATCTGCACGTTGATGTTGAAGTGGTAGTCGTTGCTCCAGGGGACCAGCTGCTGCTCTTCCATGAACGGCCCTTGCAAGGCGCAGGCCAGGCCGTTAGGCGAGGTCGCAATAGCCTGTTTATACAACCCGTAGTCGATGATTTCCTGCAAAAGCGGGTCGGGGAGGGCAATGCGCGGCACCACCCGGTAATAGCTGGCCCAGAAGGTATCGGCGGTAGCAATCGCCGACGGCGCCCGGTCGAGCAACGCCTGCATGGCCGGGTAGTCGAACCGGCGTGTTTTCCGGTTGTAATACAGGTTGCTGGTCTGGATGTAGACGTGCTGCTCGTTGACCTGATCGTAACCTACCAGCAAGGGGTCGTCTTCGGGCAGCGGCTGAATGAACGCGCCCTTACCATTATTTTCTTTTACGACCCAGGTGGGTTCTTCAATACTTGCCGCCCGCAGTTGATCAGCCACAAACGTGTAGTGCGGAATCAGTTTGAACGCCAGCTTACCACGCAGACCCTTGGGGATGTCGATGTCGGTAATCTCCAGACTGGCGGCCTGCCGGATGTTGATCACGTGGCTCAGTTGCTGCGGGTCGCGAACCACCACCTGCAACAGCCCCCGGTCGGTAAAGAGGTTACCGTAGAGAATGAGCCAGCCTTTGGGCATCGTTACGTCGAGCCGCCCGCCACTTAGTTGCTGCGGGCGCCCCAATGAGGGTTGCCCCGATTTCGGCACCGTAAAAGCGGCCTTGATCCCGGCTTCATCGCCGGCCTGCAATTTGGCTTTCAGGTCGGGAAAAGTTGTCTTGGTGGTAAATTCGACCCCGCCCCGGTGGTCCCAGAAACCCGTACGACTGATGGTGAGGTGCAACACATTACCACCGCCCCAGACCATGATCCCCTGCGTACCATTGCCCAGCAGCACGCCCGTATGGGGCCGGGGCAGCGGAAACTGCCAGGTTAGCGTGCGGGGCGGCAACTGCGCCAGCAGCGGGGTGGTGTGGCAAAGAAGCAGTAAGGCAAGACAGAAACTAAGCAAAAAGCGCATGGCGGTGTTGGTCGAATGCATTCGTCAAAAGTAGCATTCGCAGCCCCGTTGAAACAAGCGGGGCAGAATTCCGATTTACGAAGTACGGCATACTGTTCTGCCTGCGCGGATACGCGTAGTTTGCGAGCAAAATCGTACATCGCCGTTTGTCAATCAGACTACATGGTTACCCTTTCCGTACTGAAATTTGCCCCGGGCGACCGGTATCGAGCCTTTGCCAACATGGGTCGCTGGAGTATGAAGCCCTTTGACGCGCCGGGTCTGCAATTCCAGAAGATGATGGGTACGGGCAAAAACTTCGGCCTCTGGCCCGACTTTTCGCAATATGTTTTTTTGGCGACCTGGGCGAGCGAGGCCGATGCCATGCGCTTCTTCGCGTCTGATGCCTGGCAACCGTTTCTGCCCGTAACTCAATCAGGCGTACCCAGCCCCGGCGAATCCACGCGGGGCGAATCCACGCCGGGCGCGGACTTGCCGGGGCTGGGTACGTTGTTTCTGGAGCCGTTCAAATCACATGGCCGATGGGGCGGTACAAACCCCTTTGAGGCCTCAGACGAACGCCCGCAGGCCCCGCACCCCGCGCTGCCCGTGGCTGTACTCACCCGAGCGACCATCCGCACCAGCAAGCTGTTCGACTTCTGGCGGAACGTACCTGCCGCGCGGCAACGCCTGACCGGGCAGGGCGACAAGCTGTTACTGGCTATCGGATCCGGCGAGGTGCCGCTGGTGCAGCAATGCACGCTCAGTGTCTGGCGCGATGCCGCCACCGTCGATCAGTTTGCGTATCGGCAGAGCGGCCACAAAGAAATTGTGAAGAAAACCCGGCAGCGCAACTGGTACTCTGAAGAACTGTTTGCCCGGTTCTGGGTCGTCAGGGCGGAGGGGAGTTTGGGTAAACTCGTCGGCAACTAACGCAGTCGATCGCATTTACTTTCAGTAAAAAGTCCTCACGCGCTTTGACAGGGGAGCCACGGGCTATGTATGTGAAACATAGCCCGTGGCTCCCTACGCAGCAACTAAAAAGGGAGAGGTTGAACAGGGTGGATACTTATAGTCTGTTGTAGTAAGTCAACTATATCGCGAAAGTATATTGACCTAAGCTTACAGGGCCGTTTACATTTACGGTTATTTTTCCGTTTACTTCCCTTTTTGATTGGTATGAGTAATTCCGGCGAGTCACTAACGGTGACGGAGATGAGCGATCTGCGTGAAGCCATAAAAGCCAAGTACAGGACCTACCAGTCGCTGGACAGGGATCGCTTTCCTGATTTTGAGTACAATAGCAATCGGGCTAATTACCAGCCGCTCAAAGAATCATTCGAGGTAGAATTTTACGAAATCAGGAAGATTGATCGGATAAACAATGCGCTTCACGTGCCCAGCACCAATACGCTGGCGCTGCTATTCACAAACCCAGATTTTATCCCCGGCAAAAAGATTCTTAATACCTGCCAGTCCTACGCAAAGGGACCGTCCACGTTAGTTGCCAACGAAGCCAACATGGGTGTTGCTCAGGCAAAGCCAGCAATAAGCCGCAATGGGGCGCTGGTACTCGCAGGCGTTGTGGTTGGTGCTGCCCTGCTCATCTACCAGACAACGCAGCAGGCATCGCCCGGCAGCCAATTGATCATCCATCGCCCTTATCACGATCAGATTGTGCCGCGCCAGCTACTAGCTGAGGGCAGAGTGACCGGTCTGGATACGGTATGGGTCGTCGTGCGGGCAATTGGGCGTGGGCAGTATTGGGTACAGCCGCCGATTGGCGTAGAAGCGACGGGCAAATGGCTCGGACGAATCTATATAGGCAGTGTGGATAAGGGCGATATTGGCGTCAGGTCTCAGATTCGGGCATTTGGTCGCCCCGCCATTGCGCTGCAAGAAGGGCAAATCCTGACCAGTTGGCCTGAAGCCGACTACGCGTCAGAAACCATAGAGGTGGTTAGGGGAACAGAATAACCCCGACGGGCGCCGCGTCGATGGCTCGTCAACGCTCGTTTCGCGAGACAGATTATGCATTAACCTTTGGCTTCATTCTTGTATCCCAACGGGAAAGATTGTTATTTTGCGGGCTAAATTCGTGTATAAACCGAGATGTCATTAATTAACAAAATCCGTGAACGCTCCGGATTGGCAGTCGGCGTCATCGCCGTTAGTTTGATTCTGTTTATTGTGGGGAGCGATTTGTTGGGGGGGCGGAGTACGCTTTTCGGCCAAAACGATCAGGAAGTCGGCGAAATCGATGGAAAAACCATCGATAACCAGGATTTTCAGGCAAAAGTCGATCAGATTCGGGCTCAGTATGAACAACAAACGGGCCGCGCCCCTGGCGAGCAGGAAATGGTGCAGGTTCGTGAGCAGGCCTGGAACCAACTCATCTTCGAAACCGCCTACCAGAAAGAATTTGACAAGCTCGGTCTGACGGTGTCGCCCGACGAACTCGTCGACATGGTGCAGGGTGAGAACATCAGCCCCGAAGTGCGGCAGGCGTTTACCAACCCCCAGACGGGTCAGTTCGACAAAAACCAGATCATCCAGTACCTCAAAGGGCTGAACAGCGTACCCCCGGCGCAAAAAGCGCAGTGGGCGAGCTTCGAGCAGCAATTGAGCGTC
Source organism: Fibrella aestuarina BUZ 2 (assembly GCF_000331105.1). Lineage (NCBI taxonomy): Bacteria > Pseudomonadati > Bacteroidota > Cytophagia > Cytophagales > Spirosomataceae > Fibrella > Fibrella aestuarina. The sequence goes on from NC_020054.1 coordinate 1,601,755, forward strand.
AACCGGGTGCGGGAAAAGTACAACAACATGCTCCAGATGACCAACTACGTCACGTCGGCTGAGGCGCAGAAGGAGTACACGGCGCAGAATACCAAAGCAGACGCGAAATTCCTGTTTGTACCCTATTACTCGGTCAACGACACCACGGTGAAAGTGACCGATTCGGAGCTGGAAGATTACCTGGGCAAGCATAAAGACGAGTTCCCCGGTGCTAACACCCGCTCGATTCAGTACGTAACGTTTGCGGTGAATCCATCGAAAGAGGACAGCGCATCGCTCTACAACGAAATCAAATCGCTGGCGCGTGGCCTGGGTGGTGCTAAAAACGACTCGACCTACGCGCGTCAGAATTCTGACGTGCCTGTTGCGCTGTATCAGACCATCGGTGAGATGCCGACGCAACTGCGCGCCGCCGTGCCGACGTTTGCGCCGGGTGGCGTATACGGCCCCTTCCGCGAAGGCAACACGTACTTCATTTATAAGTACGGTGGCACGAAGAAAGACACCAACTTCACCGTTCGGGCCAGCCATATCCTGATCCGGGCAACGGCGAAAACCGATTCGGCCAAAGCACAGGCAAAACGCCGGGCTGAAGGTATTCTGAAGCAGATTCAGGGTGGTGCCAGCTTTGAAGCCCTGGCGCAAAGCAACAGCGAAGATGGCTCAGCCCAACAGGGTGGTGATCTGGGCTATTTCAAAAATAACGGTGGTATGGTGAAACCGTTCGAGGCCGCCGTATTTGGCTTTGCTGGAACCGGTCTGATTCCCCGCGTGGTCGAAACCGACTTTGGCTACCACATCATCAAGGTGACCGAGCCTAAGACCAACATCCTGTATCGGGTAGCTGGCATCGGTAAGACAATCACTCCGAGCGAGGCGACCACCAACGAAGCCTACCAGCGCGCGAGCCAGTTTGCGGCCAGCAGCAAAACAAAGGACGATTTTCTGGAAAATGCCAAGAAAGACAAGGCACTGGTCGTAGCCAATGCCGAGCGCATTCCTGAAACGGCGTCGAGCATCAACGCTTTGACCGATGCCCGCCAGATTGTACGTTGGGCATTCGATGACAAAACAGATATGAACGCTGTGTCGGAGCCTTTCCAGGTTGGCGACCAATATGTAGTGGCCGTTCTAACGGGTGAAACTGACAAAGACAAGGTAACGATCAACGATTACCGCGCCGAACTAACCGCCAAAGTACGCAACCAGAAGAAAGCCGAGCAGATCCTGGCGAAACTGGGCAACGCATCGGCCGGTACGCTGGAAGCAATGGCGCAGAAATACGGTGCTGGCGCTGTCGTTGAAACCGCCGAAGATATCAACCTGTCGACGGGCTTCCTCCGCTCAGCGGGCGTTGATCCGGTTGCGCTGGGTCGGGTGTTTGGGTTGAAAACCGGCAAACGGTCGAAGCCATTTGCGGGTGAAAGCGGTGTACTGATTGTTGAGCCTACGCGGATTGCCCCGGCTCCGAACGTAGCTGACTACGCCATGTACAAGACGCTGCTTCAGCAGAATCAGGCGCAACGTACCCCGGTCTACATGAACGAGGCTATCAAAGAAGCCGCCAACATCGTTGACCGGCGCGCTAAACTCTATTAAGCACTCGCAAACCGATACGGTTTACAAAGCAAAGAAGCCGCTCAGGTACGTACCTGAGCGGCTTCTTTGCTTTGTAATGACGGCTATCTGCTACAGCAAGACGATATCATTGGCGTGAGCCACCTCCACATTCTGGCGTGAGGACAAATTGGTCAGCGCCGCCGCCGATAACCGCGCCTGCGCGACGGCAACGGCTGTGCCTGCCTCGTCGATCAGCTCGATAACTTCGCCTGCTGAAAAATCGCCCAGAATCTCACGGATGCCCACCGCCAGCAGGCTACTACGCCGTTGCAGGGCCGCCACCGCCCCGGCATCGACACGTACCTGACCCACCGCCAGACTACCACTTGCCAGCCAGCGGTTCCGCGCTGAAAGCGTGGTAGGCTGCGGATCAATTTGAGTGCCTACCTCGCCTTTAAGCGCACCGGCAATGCTGTTTGGTTCAGCCAAGCCGAAGATGACCACCCGGATGCCCATTCTGGCTGCCAGTTTGGCAAAGGTCAGCTTGGAAGCCATACCCCCAAGACCCAGCGAGGACTTGTCGGTGCGTACCACCCCAAACACCGATTCGTCGAGGCTGGGTACGTGCCGGATCAACTGATTATTGGCATCGAGCAGCCCCCCAACGGAGGTACACAGCATCAGCACCTCGGCCCCGAACCCCACCGCCAAGAGCGTAGCCAGTTCGTCGTTATCAGAGAACTTTAATTCACGGCTGCTGACGACGTCGTTTTCGTTTACGATCGGAATAATACCGCTCTCCCACAGCGCCTCGTAGGTGTCTTTCAACTGAAGAAACTGATCCCGGTTGGCAAAGTGATGTCGCTCGCAAAGGCTCTGCGCGATGGTGACACCATACACGGCAAAGAAGCGACTATACACGTTAAGGAGTAGCAGGTTGCCAACTGCCGCGGCGGCCTTACGTTGGCTGATCTCACCCCGATAGTCGCGTAGGGCGCTCTTTCCGGCCCCCACGGCGCCCGATGAGACCAGTACCACATTGTATTGATCGCGCAGAGCCGCTACCTGTCGGGCTATATCAACCAGCACGGGCTCGTTCAGTTCGCCGGTTGATTGGGTGATGGAAGCAGTACCGAATTTAAGAACAAGTACGGGCCGGGGCATTGGAAAGGTGTTTTACGTTTAAGGGTCAAAGTTAGCGCAGTCCCTTATTTGTGCGCTAACCAGCGTTGATCCTCGGACGTCGCCCCGTGTTCAATCCCCGGCGTGGCTTTTGAAGAGATGCTCGATGGCCGCTTCCGTAAAGCGCGCTTTTTGCTTCAGCGCTTTCTTCAGTATATCGTTGTAGGTACGTTTGGGCACTTCGATAGCCCCAAATCGTTTCACGTTATCATTGATAAACTGCGTGTCGAGCAATTGGAATTGCTGCTCGCGCAGAATAAGAATCAGGTGGTGAAACGCCACCTTGGAGGCGTTAGGAACCAAGTGAAACATGGACTCGCCAAAGAACGCTGCCCCGATGGCAACGCCGTATAACCCCCCAACTAAACGGTTATCTATATACGTTTCTACGCTATGCGCTAAGCCCACGTGGTGGAGTTCCGTATAGGCCTCAATGATTTCTTCTGAGATCCAGGTACTATCATCTTCTGAGCGCGGAATGGCACAAAGCCGCATTACCTGCTCAAAATTCGAGTTTATGCGTACGTCGAACAGCCGTTTATTCAGCGTGGGGCGAAGCGATTTGGCTGGCTTGTAGGAATCAAGTGGAATAACGGCACGCGGGTCTGGCGAATACCAATAGAGTGTGCCATCTGCATCCGCCATCGGGAAGATGCCGTTGATATAGCCGTAGATCAGGTCGTCGGCGGTCAACTTGCTCATGGGGGTCCGAAAGGGATGCTGTGTAATAAGACAAAGTTATAGAAAACATTTTGGTAAGTTACAAGAACGACCATCAATGAATTGTGAAGAAGTAGGAATAGTGATTGGCGCTGCTTTTGCAGGGCAAAAGTTGGTTGTCGGTGGTGCGATTTTAGTCAGTAAACAAAGCGCAGAAAACGACGTAAAAAAAAGCCGAACGAAATCGTTAAAAATCTGTTTATGGATTGCAAGGTCAGAGCAATTTATCGACTTTTGCCCGCGTTTACGAACAAGCACATGAACCAACCCGGCTACATACAGGCAATCTGCCACACAACGCCCTACCGGTTCAGGTCCGTGAGGACCCTATAACGCTGTCCTGCTTCCGTAGCAGGCCCTCTTCGCCCCACTTTTTTCTTTCCATCTTTTTCATCATCCGGATAAAAACGTCTCCGTTTGAGGCCGCCGCCGACCCGTTGTCGGGCGTTCAATAAATGACGATGATCACGCACGAAATAGTTAACGATCAATACATCGTTCAGGTCGCCAACAAAGACCACATTGGGCTGGCAGAAACCATCTGTCAGCAAATGGCTGAAAGCGCTAAAGCCCGGGGAACGGGTATCGCCAAACGCTCGCCCCTGTACCTCATTGAAAAAATGTTGGAAGGCAAGGCGATTATTGCTCAGACGCTAACCGGCGAATGGGTTGGGTTTTGCTACATCGAAACGTGGGATCACGGCAAGTTTGTCGCTAACTCAGGGCTAATCGTTCATCCTGATCATCGTAAAAGCGGGATCGCCACGCGGATCAAGGCAAAAGCCTTTGAACTCTCGCGGACGAAATACCCGGAAGCTAAGATCATTGGGTTGACCACCAGCCTCGCCGTGATGAAAATCAACAGCGATCTGGGCTATCAACCCGTAACGCTGAACGAGCTGCCAGGCGATGAAGCCTTCTGGAAAGGTTGTCAGACCTGCGTGAACTACGATATCCTGACGCGCACCAACCGGAAGCACTGCCTGTGCACGGGTATGCTGTACGATCCTGAAGAGCACAAGCAGCAGGAGAAGAAAGCGCCCTGGAATTTCTTGAAAGAATCGAAACTGTATGAACGCTGGCAGCGCCTGAAAGAGCGGGTGTTGCTCCGGTTTAGCGAGCGCCCAGTTCCCAAAAAGCGGGATCGCGAGCTGGAAGCTGCTTAGTGGCATCGGCCCCTGGGTCAGGATCAGGTACGTTTGCCGGTCAGACCCCAGGGGCCGATTAACAATTTCTTAATATAGGAGGGGGTAGACTACCCAACGGATTAGCGGACCTTTGCAGGCGAACCCACTGCCTGATAACGGTAATTAACGGCTATCCACTATGTTCGGCTTAGAGACCGGCATTTTTCTCCTCTTGGCTCTTTGCGTCCTCGCCGCACTAGCCTTCGAATTCATCAACGGCTTTCACGATACTGCCAACGCCGTTGCCACCGTCATTTACACCAATTCGCTTCAACCCACGCAGGCCGTTGTCTGGTCGGGGATTGTCAACTTTATTGGCGTTGTGACGGGCGGCGTAGGGGTCGGTATGAGTATCGTCAACCTGCTTCCCGTTGAACTGTTGGTCGACCAGAACGTGTATCATAGTATCGCGATGGTGCTGGCGCTGTTGCTGTCGGCCATTATCTGGAACTTCGGCACCTGGTATTTTGGCCTGCCCGCCTCCAGTTCGCACACACTCATTGGCGCCATTCTGGGCGTGGGACTGGGCTTTGCGCTACTTCCCGAAAACACGATGGGCGTCGCGGCTGTCAACTGGGACAAGGCGAAAGAGGTTTTTCTGGCCTTGTTCCTGTCTCCGCTCATTGGCTTTAGTCTCGCCGTTATTCTGATGTTTGTGTTGCGGCGCGTATTGAGCCGACCCATTCGCAAGCAGATTTTCGACGAACCACATCCTGGACAGACCCCGCCCGGCTGGATTCGGATCCTGCTCATTATCACCTGTACGCTGGTTAGTTTCTTTCATGGCCGCAACGACGGGCAGAAAGGCATCGGGCTGCTCATGCTGATCCTAATCGGGATTCTGCCCACATACTTTTCCATCGATACCCGTCTCGACATCAAGCAGCTACAACCCGACTTAGCGGTTGTTGAGCAGAAAATTGGTGCCATTGATAAATCGCAGCTGGCTAAATCAGAACTGGAACGTATCCAGAAAATTGACACCAGCCTTGCTAACCTGCGCCCGGTGGTGACCAGTGGAACGTATCCACAGAAAGACGCTATCCTGATTCGGAAGGCGCTGCTTACCATCAGCAGTAACGTGAAAGCGCTGATCGGCAGTGAAAGCGTTAAGCTGAGCGCCGCCGACAAATCAGCGCTGTCCAAAGCCGCCACGATTGAAGAAGAAGGCCTTCGTAAATACACCGACCATGCGCCCTTCTGGGTCATCCTGATGATTTCCCTGTCGCTGGGCTTTGGCACCATGATCGGCTGGAAACGGATTGTGGTAACGGTAGGGGAGAAGATTGGTAAATCGCACCTGACCTACGCGCAGGGGGCATCGGCCGAGTTGGTTGCCGCCACCACGATTGGGCTGGCTTCGGGCTTGATTCCCGGCTTTAAAGCACCCGTTAGCACCACACACGCGCTGTCGTCGGGTATTGCGGGGGCCATGGTGGCGAGCAAAGGAATCAAGAATTTGCAGGCTAAAACCGTGCAGAGTATCGCACTCGCCTGGGTGCTGACTCTCCCGGCTGCCATTCTGCTTTCCGCTACCCTGTTCTGGATTCTCCGGTGGCTACTGGGGTAAACAGCAAGAAGCTCCTAAAACGAAAAGGCAACCCGTTCAGGTTGCCTTTTCGTTTTAGGGTAGTTTTAAACTAGTGCTTGAACACTTTCACTTGATACACGTAACCCTGCATCTGCCGAATCTGTTGCTTGCGCGACAGGCGGGTCATGCGGTTTTTATGATTAAGCGCCAGCGGATTGCCTTTGAGTGAATCGGGCGAAATCGTGTTGAGGGCGTCGAGCAGGATGCCTGTTTTCACGGCAAACGTAGCACCTTCAGACGTCAACTGTTTAGCAGTGATGATACCAATAACGCTGCCGTTTTCATCGAGAAGCGGCCCCCCCGAGTTACCCGGGTTCACGCTGATGGCTACTTGGTACGCCGCTGAGTCGCCACGGTAGCCTGTACCTGAGCTCAGGTAACCTTCGCCATAAACAATTTCTTCCCGCGGGTAGCCGAGTGTGAATACGCGCTCGCCAAGGTCCGATGGCCGGGCGTTGAACACATACGGAATAGGTGGCAGGGCATGGAAGGCGGTATCCTGACCAATGTCGAGAAACGCCAGGTCGTGCGTCGGGTCGCTGTGAACGAGTCGGGCTTTGTAGACCACCCCCTGCTGACTCTGTACGTACACCGAGTCGGCGCCCTGCACAATGTGGTTGTTAGTCACCATCAGCCCCGCCGTTGTGAGCAGGAAGCCCGAGCCCGCCACCTGACCGGGGTTCTGCTGGAATACCCGCCCCCGACCGCTGAGGTTGTTCAGCAGCTTGGTTTGGGTCTGTTGCAGCACCGCGATGTTCCGCATCATCGTGCTGTACTGCTGATCCTGCTTGTGGCCCGTCTGGTAAGACCGGTACAGGCTGATGGTAGCAAAGGTAGTCAGAATCGCCACGGCGGCGGCGACTGCCAACGTAGGCCGGTGTGCCTGCCACCAGGTACGTACCTGCGTGCCGCGTGTTGGCGGCGCGTTGTCGAGTAGCCCTTCGTCCGCCAGTTGCTGATGAACGTGGGCCAACTTTTCTTTGAAGGCCAGCCGCCGACCATAGTCGCGGAGGGCGCCTTCAATAGGGTCTAAATCGTTGGCGTTCATATCATTCTTCTTTGTAGTGGGTAAAAAATATTCGCCGCAACCGCGTCAGGCATTTATGCTTCTGCGTTTTGGCATTATCTGAATTGGTATAACCGAACTTCTCCGCAATGGCATTCATGGAGAGGTGCCGGATATAAAAATCTTCGAGCAGCGTTCGGCAGGGTTCGCCCAACTGATCCAGCGAGGTCGCCATCTGCTCAAACTGCTGATCGCGTTGCTCGTGATCGGCCATATCGTTGGCAATCGCCTCAACGGGCTCTTGCGTCAGAAAATCAGTCCTGATCATCGGCGACCGTCCCTGCCTGGCCAACTGCTTCAACCACAATCGTCGTGCCACGGCGTACAGGTACGTCTTCAACTGGCAATGCAAGGTAAAATCGCCACTCACTACCTTCTCGTACAACACAATCAGGGTTTCCTGATAAATGTCCTGTGCGTCGTCGGCTGATCCGCTGTTGGCCATTACCAACTGCGCAATCATCGGGTAATGTTGCCGATAGAGCTGATGCAATGCCTTATCTGCCCCTTCCGCCAGCCCGATTAGGAGATCCTCATCGGTCGCGGCCAACCGCGTTGTTTCGCTCATCAACTGCTCAATCGTTAATACGCATTTGGGTAAAAGGGTAACCCAGAAAAAAAGATAAAAATTTTTGAAAAAAGGTGGGTTACCTTCTCCACGCCCCGGTATTAATGGATGGAAAGTTAACTAATCACCGCTAAACAAATTACGACCATGAAAGGCTTCGCAAAATCAGCAATCTTCGCTCTCTCAGTTATCGCTCTGGCTACTTCTTGTGAATCAAAGAAAGCTGAGTCGACTACGACTACGACCGACACTACGTCAATGATGTCAACTGACACGTCTGCTAGCAGCATGTCAACCGACACGACGATGATGGCTCCTGAGTCAACATCAATGGCGTCAGACTCAGCGAAGTAATCACTTCGCCACCGCTTACAGAAAGCCCCTCGCAACCGAGGGGCTTTTTGCGTTATAAGCTGGGCATAAAAAAACCTATAAGGTTTTTAAAGCCTTATAGGTTTGATTGAAAGGGAGTTAAGCTACTGCCCGCCGGTCTTGGTCAGGCTCGGCTTGTTGCCCTGAAAGGCAATCATATCGGCCAGAATCCGGCCCGCTTCGGTTAGGAAGGCATCTTTCTTCTTGGTAGGCTTAGCTACTTCGGGGGCTTCTGCACCGGGCGTTGAGGCAGGCTTGTTCGTGCCAGCGACTTTCTTCTCGGCTTCTTCCTTTTCTTTCTTCCGCTTGCTTTCCAGCAACGACACCGTCGTGTTTTCCTTGGCCTTCTTGAACTCAAGCACGGCCTGCGCTTCACGCTTCAGATCCGAATCGGTTTTCAGGCGCTGCTCGTACTTGTCGCGCAGGCGGGTCGTCAGCCGGTCGCTGATGAAGTTGGTTGCGTCAAACCGCGTCGGGTTGATCTGATCCCACGGCAGGGCGCTGGGCTGCGAGCTTTCGCCGTAGTCTTCTGCCGAGAAACGCGACGGGAACTCGATATCAGGCGTCACGCCCTTATGCTGCGTACTGCTACCGTTAATGCGGTAAAACTTCTGCACGGTCATTTTTACCTGCCCTACTTTATCCTGCTCTTTCGGCAGCATATTGTCGAGATCGATGAGCGTTTGCACGGTGCCTTTACCAAAGGTCTGGCCACCGACGATGATACCACGCTTGTAGTCTTGAATGGCCGCAGCAAAGATTTCCGAGGCTGATGCGCTGAACCGGTCAACCAGAATAGCCAACGGACCATCATACGTCACGCCGGGGTCCGAGTCGGCCATCACCTCCGTGTCGCCGCCTGAATCACGTACCTGAACCACCGGCCCCTTCGGGATAAACAAACCCGTCAGGTTGATGGCTTCATAGAGCGAACCACCGCCGTTGCCGCGCAGGTCGATTACGATACCATCTACTTTCGCCAGTTTCAGCGAATCGATGATCCGTTTGACGTCGGTCGTCGTGCTGGCCACATCGGCTTCGCGGCGGCGGGCGCCTTCAAAATCGCGGTAAAACAGCGGGATGTTCACAACCCCCAGTTTATACGGGTGACCATCTTCGGTGATGTCGAGGATCTCCTTGTGCGCACGCTGCTCTTCGAGCTTCACTTTCTCCCGCACAATCCGAATCTCTTTCGGACCATCGGTAGCGAGTGCCGTCGCGCTTTTCACCTGAAGCCGAACCACCGTGCCTTTAGGGCCTTTGATGAGTTTAACGGCTTCGTCGACGGGAACGCCAATGACACTGACCATCGGGCCGTTATCCCCTTGCGCTACACCCGTGATCTTATCGCCCGCTGTAAACTGCTTGCTGCGGAAGGCAGGACCACCCGGTACCAGATCCGAAATCTTGATGTACTCACCATCTTCCTGCAACCGGGCACCAATGCCTTCCAGCGATTGGCTCATCTCTTCGTTGAAGAGCGAGGCCGCCCGTGGAGCCAGGTAGTTGGTATGTGGATCGAGCGCTTCGCCGAACGCGTTCATGTACATCTGGAACACGTCTTCGCTCTTGATGCGGCCCATGTTCTTGGTGATGTTTTTGTAACGGCTCGTCATCAGCGTCGTAATGGCGGTGTCAGCTTTGCCGGCCAGTTTCAGCTCCAGCGCCTGGTTCTTGAGCATCTTCCGCCAGATGTCGTTCACTTCCGCCGCATCTTTCGGCCAGGGTGCTTTCTCGCGGTCGACGTTGTAGCTCTCGTCTTCGGTGAAGGTAAACGGCTTCGTCAGCAATTGCTTGACGTAATCGTTACGCTCACCCACCCGCCGACGATACACATTGAACATGTCGAAGGCCGCTGTCAGGTCGCCATTCACCAGGGCGTCGTCGATCTGGTTTTTGTATTTCTCGAACGAAGCAATATCCGATGCCAGCAGGTACACGCGGCTGGGATCCATATTCTTCAGGTAGTTGTCCCATACCACTGCCGAGAGGGAGTCGCTGAGGCGAACTTTCCGATAGTGGTGGCGAGTCAACAACTGCGTCACTACCTGTTCAACGCGTTCCTGCGTAACAGTAGGTTTAAGATCATCGGGCGCGGGTGCGTAACCCGTTTGCGACGTAACCGGCGCGGAGGCCGTTCGCGAATCCGGCTGAAAGCTCAGCATCAGCACGGGAATCAGGGTGATCAGGTATTTACGCATGGAGAAAAGGCAGAGGGCGCGGGGTCTGAGGCAATGGGTCGGTATGCTACCAGCAAGAGTAAAAAGACACTCTGCCTGAAGCCCCGCGCTCCCTGCTTAATTTGTTTTTACAATGTCCAACAATTCAATGTCAAAAACGAGCGTCGAGCCCGGGCCGATATCGCTACCCGCCCCCCGATCGCCGTAGGCAATGTCAGATGGGATAAACACTTTCCACTTCGAGCCAACGGGCATCAGTTGCAGCACTTCCGTCCAGCCCTTGATCACTTCCGTTACGCCAAACTCAGCGGGTTCCCCGCGCTGTACTGAACTATCAAACACTTTGCCATCGAGCAACGTACCTGTATAATGTACTTTAACCCGATCGGTGGCGGTGGGTTTTGGCCCGGTGCCTTCTTTCTCAATTTTGTACTGCAATCCGCTGGCTGTGGTTTGCACACCCGGCTTTGATTTGTTTTCAGCTAAGAACGCCGCCCCCATCTTTTTGTTTCCTTCGGCAGCTTTCGACTGCTCGGCCATGCGGCTCATCTGCTGTTTCTGCATGTAGCCCATCATGATCTGCTGCATCTGCCCTTCATCGATGGCCAGCTTCTGGCCTTTGAGCGCGTCGTTGATCGCCTGCGCGAGTATACTGGTGTTGACGTCGTTCAGGCGCTGCTGCTTCAGGCTTTGGGCAATGCTGTAGCCGATGCTATAGCTCAAAGAGTCGTTACTGTTGGTCAGCGTTGCTTTGGGGCCAGCCGAAGTGGCGGGGCGCGTAGCGGCCGAACGGGCCGGTGTCGACGGGCGGGCGGGTACTGCTTTCCGGGTTTGTGAAAAGGCGTGGTTGGTAATGAAAAAAGTAGACATCAGGCCGACAGCGGCCACGCGAAAAAACGTCATGAGAACGGGATAAAAGGTTGTTTTTAACAACGGTTGGCTAATTGGAAAACGTGTAGCAGCCCATAAATAGTTTGGTTTTTGCGGCCACCCGACCTATAAATTAACAACGGATCAATAAATTGTCCAAACAGCATCTAGTTGATTTGGTGGGGGTTAGCCAAAACAAAAACCCACGCTTGTGGCGTGGGCTTCGTTAAAATGTGTTAAAGTCAGTTGGTTGGGCTATTTCACTTCTTCGTAATCAACGTATTCACCGCCCTTCATCGACGAACCATCCCGGCGGCCGGGCTTCGGCGTGACGCGGGTTTCGCCTTCCCGAATGGGGGCGTTGCGTTCATACTGCCGGCGCTGTTCTTTCACTAACTGCCTACCTACCAGCAGATAGAATAAGAAACGGCGTACTGGCGGTACAAAAACGATGAGCAGGGTGAGAATAAAGAGGGCCTTTAGCAGCATGGGAAAAAGGTGTTTAGAGTCATAACGTAGGGTCGCCGCATTTGGTTTATACCACTACGCCGTAACCAACTGAGTGTCTACTTGTATAACGCTTTACCGGCCGCTTCATACTTATCGCCCGCGACCCAGAACGGCCGCGTGGGCCGGTCGGCGATGAGGCGGGCGGCCCGGGCGTAGGCCTGGCAAAAGCGCAGTAGGTAGTCGTAGTCGATCGTATCCGGGTTGTCAGATACCTGATGGTAATTCTTCATCAGCTCTTCGTCGAAGGCTTTGAACCCCTCCGACAGCGTAGGAGCGGGAATCCCCTTGGCTGCAAAGCTGACGTTGTCTGACCGATCGAACAGCCCCTGTTCGGGCGCCGGATCGCCAAAAACTGACAATCCGAACGTACCGGCAGCCTGCTCGATTTCGGCCCGTGCACCGGTGCGGTCGAGGCCAATAACTGATATCAACTTAGTGTCGTTATAGCCCGCCCCGTCGATGTTGAAGTTGAAGATGGTTTGCTTCAGAGGGACCAACGGGTGTTCGGCGTAATACCGGCTACCCAATAGGCCCACTTCCTCGCCCGTGAGCGCCACGATGATCACCGACCGTTTGGGTTTTTGCTGCATTAACGTTTTGGCAGCGGCCAATAAGCCTACCGTACCCATGCCGTTGTCGCGGGCTCCGTTAAAAATAGTGTCGGTGGGCGTGGTGGGGCTACCGCCCTGTTTGCCAACACCGATATGGTCGAAGTGGGCCGTGAGCAGCACGTATTCGGCTTTCAAGGTCGGGTCGGTGCCTTCGATGATCCCCGCCACATTGACGGCCTGTACGGGTTTGGCCACCCGTCCCGACGATTGCACCGTTACGGCCGCGTTGTCTTTTAAGGCACTCAACTGCCCTTTGCCGTTATCGGCCCAGATGTGTAGCAACTGCGGCTGATCGGCCGATTCGCCAGCAGGCGCCAGCGCCAGTTGTTCGCTGTTGAAATAGCGATTGACAAACGCCCAGGGTGCGGTTGGTGAGGCAAATAGCTCGATTACGCCCAGTGCGCCCCGCTCGGCAGCGAGTTTACGTTTGGTCGTCATGGCCCCCATTAGCTCGCGGGGCGTCTTGGCTTCAGCCGAACCGACCTGCGTGATCACAAACTTGCCTTTTACGTCTTTGCTGGCGTAGTCGTCGGGGGTCAGGCCGTAGCCGACGTAAACGCTGGGGGCTGTCTGGTTGATTGCCCCGCCACTCATGATGACAAATTGGTTGCCTAACTGAAGCGAATCGCTGCCAAAGCGAATCCGGCCCGACGCCGTGGGCTGGGTACGTTGCAAGGCCACCGGCTGGAAAAAGCTGTTGTTTTCGGCGGCTGGCTTCAGGCCCAGCAGGCGAAACTGCTCGGCAATGTAGCGGGCAGCGGCCATATTGCCCGGTGAACCCGTCCGGCGTCCCTGCAACTCATCCGACGCGATAAAGCGCAGATGGGCTTCCAGTTCGGCTTTGGTGAGTTGCTGCTCGGGCATGGCCGGCGTTGTGGCTGTAACCGTCGCGGTAGCCCGCCTGCCCGGTTTGGGTTGGGCGAGCGCTGGGGTAGTTTGATACGATACGGCAAAGGCGCTAAGCAAGGCGCAGGCCCGGAGGCTAGTTCGAAGACTGACTCGAAGAGGAAGTTGATTCATGGATGCAGGAAAACAGGAAAGCAACTTACAAAAAATGCTGACGCATAGCCGGGGATGCCCAGCCAGACGTCAGCATTTTCAATGGTAGCTGCAAAACAAAAAAGCCCAGTTACGCAACGCCGGTCGGGTTTCGCAACTGGGATAAAGGATGGTTGGTAGAGTAAGAAAGGATCGTCTCGACGGTCGAGGGGCGGGGTGTCCGGCTGATCTTGTCCATGAGCGAACGTAGCTCAAGGGCGTCCATGAAGAATCCCATCAAGGTGGGTTCAGCCATCAGGGCTTCTTCGATCAGTACATTTTCCTCTTCGGAAGTCTCTTCGTAGACATACCGGATTACATCATCTTGGGTAAACGTTTTTGTCATAGCTTGTAGGACGTTTGCTTAATTGCTTACGCAGGTTAATTAAAGCATAACGCATACGTCCCAAAGCGGTGTTGATGCTGACTCCGGTCGCATCGGCGATCTCCTGGAAACTCATTTCCTCGTAGTGCCGCATAATTAGCACCTGCCGTTGCTGTTCGGGCAATCGCTGAATCAGCTCGCGCAGATGCTCGTGTGTCTCGCGCCGAATCTGCACCGCCTCTACTGAGTCTTCGGCAAATTCGAGCGTGTTAAACACGTTGCTTCCGTCTTCAAACACTACGTTGGGGTAGCGTTTATCTCGCCGGAAATAGTCGATCGCCAGATTGTGAGCAATACGGATAATCCAGGGCAGAAACTTGCCTTCTTCGTTATAACGACCTGATTTGATGGTATCGACGGCTTTGATAAAGGCGTCCTGCATCAGGTCTTCGGCTATGTATTGGTCTTTTACAATCAGGTAAATGGTTGTATAGACCTTACTCTTATGCCGATGAACGAGTTTTTCAAAGGCTTTCTCACTACCACGGATGTACGACGAAATCAGCTCACTGTCGTTAACCTGGGCTTTTTCCATTTCAGAAAGACAATTAGGTAACGTAGAGGATTTTGTCGATAGTGTGTTCCGGATTAAGTTTTAATGTGATCGGCCTGACTTCTTATCAAAGTAACAAAACCTATCCAAATTTTACAAGAGTCGCTGACGGTATTTTTGCGGATTGGCGACCCTAACGCCAATTGTAGAGCGAATAACGTACCAATATACGAGAAATCCGATTCTACGGTTGCGTGGCGCCAACTAATAATTGGATAAATAATGGCCTCTAGGGTTTAATCGCCCCCTGTGGGCTACCTTCGCCACAGAAAATATTGACATACTGCCAAACGTATGAAATTTCAGAAGCACGTTTTCATTTGTACCAATCAGAAAGAAGCGCCTAAAAAATGCTGTGGCGCTGAGCATGGGGCCGCTTTGGTGGCTGCTTTCCGGCAGGAACTGACGCAGCGCGGCCTGCAAAAAAGTATTCGGGCGCAACCCTCGGGTTGTCTGGATGCCTGCGCCTTCGGGCCGGCGGTGGTGGTGTATCCAGAAGGCACCTACTACGGAAATGTCCAATTGGCCGACGTACCTGAGTTGGTTGAAAAGCATCTGGTCGGCAACGAGGTTGTCGAGCGGCTGGCCCTCGACGTTTAAGTGAGTAGTTGGTCATTGGTCACCGGGCGGTGACCGATCCCGACGAGGGGTTGCCCGGCATTGGCTGGTGATTAATGACCAACGGCTTGTTGCTGTATGTATACACATCTTTTTTTTGACCTCGATCATACACTCTGGGATTTCGATCGGAATTCGGCGGAATCCATCGCTGAACTGTACGAAACGCATCGCCTCCACGAACGGGGCATTGCATCGGCCGATCAGTTCGCTGAGCAGTTCATTGTCATCAATAAAAAACTCTGGTACGACTACGACCGCGACCTGATTACGCACGACTACATCCGGCAGAATCGGTTTCCGCTGGTGCTTCAGTCGCTGGGCGTTGATGACGTGAGTGGCTGCGCCGATTTGAATACCGACTACCTGCGGCTACTGCCCCAGAAAGCCCACCTGACCGACGCCGCCCGCGAGTTGCTAGAGTACCTGCATGGCCGTTACCGAATGCACATCATCACCAACGGATTTGCTGAAATTCAGGCGGTAAAGATGGCCTCGGCCGACATTGCTCATTTTTTCGAGCATGTGGTCACCACGGCCGAGGCCAACGCCAAAAAGCCGAACCCACTCATTTTCGACTACGCGCTGAACGTAAGCGGTGCCACCGTTGCCGAGAGCCTGATGCTGGGCGATAATTACGAGGCCGACGTGCTCGGCGCGAAGGCGGTTGGACTTGACACTGTGTTCTACAATCCGAAGGGGGAGGTCGTTGAGGAGCCTGCCACCTATACCATTCGTCACTGGGATGAGTTGAGGGCCATTCTGTAAAACCAGGAGCTCAACTCGTCGCTGATTCCCTCGCCAACAGGCAGAAGCGGGCTGGCCTTTATGACAGAGTGCAGCCATTGCCTGCCGTTGGCAAAACAGTTAAGTGTAGTTAGGTATAGTGCCTTACAGATGATCAACTGAGTCGAGGTACTAACTAGTATAATTAGCTATTCTATACATCCTATAAAATACGTAGACTGTTTCTTGGTGTGCAACGTATATGCGTACAAACAGCTATTCTTCTGGTGTCAGTGCGAGACAGAATCAGGAGTAAAGCTGTATGTATACGGGTTTATAGCCTTATTGGAGTGATAAAAAAAGTAGTAATTATCTTATTTGCTTTGGGCTTGTGCTGTTTATGGTTAGCATTCTCGATGAAAAAGAGGTCTACAGCATTAATAAGAACACTTGAATTGGCGCGGTAAGCTCGGCAATAGTAGGCCGATTAACCATTCAGGTACGTTGTTAGTCGTCTGCTGGTAGTTGCGAGCCAGCTAGTAGCCACCGCCTTACTATTTTTGCTCACAAACAATTCACTGTTCACGGTGTACTGCCAGCTCTCCTTGGGCACGGTAGCCAACGGCGGACAGGAAACCAAAACACTTCTTCATGAACTTACAACAAGCTACGGCCCTCGTGTCGGGGGGCGCTTCGGGTTTGGGCGAAGCCACCGTACGGGCCTTTCACGCGGCTGGTGCCAACGTCATCATCGCCGATCTGAATCAGGATCGGGGCAACGCGCTGGTAGCCGAATTGGGCGACCGGGTTCGGTTCGCCCTGACCAACGTTGTCAGCGAAGCCGATGTGCAGCAGGCGGTCGATCTGGCGGTCGGGACCTTCGGTGCGCTGCATATTGCCGTCAGTTGCGCGGGCATTGCCGAGGCCCGGAAAACGTTGGGTAAAGTGAATGGCGAGTACGGCCCGCATGCGCTCGACGCGTTCCGCCGTACGATTGAAATCAACCTGATCGGGACATTCAACGTGATCCGGCTGGCGGCATTTGCGATGGAAAAGAACGTACCCAACGAGGAAGGTGAACGCGGGGTGCTGATCAACACGGCTTCGGTTGCCGCCTACGATGGACAGATTGGACAGGCCGCGTATTCGGCTTCGAAAGGCGGCATCGTGGGCATGACGCTCCCCATTGCCCGCGATCTGGCCAAGTCAGGGATTCGGGTGATGACGATCGCGCCGGGCCTGTTTGAGACGCCGCTGCTGGCGGGCCTGCCCGAAGAAGCCCGGCTGTCGCTGGGGCAGCAGGTGCCGTTTCCGTCGCGGTTGGGCCGCCCGACCGAATATGGGTTGCTGGCCAAAAGCATCGTGGAGAACCCCATGCTCAACGGCGAGGTAATCCGGCTGGATGGCGCTATCCGTATGGCTCCGAAATAGGCGCGTCAGGCCTGCATGACCGTAAAGAGCGAGCTCCCGAAAGGGAGCTTTTTTAATAAGGCCCCTTCGGCTTTTACGAGGCTGTACAAAAGCCGGTTGACCGGTGCGCTGGGTACGTCGACGTCGGAAGTCGCCTGGCTGAGATCGACCCAGCCACGCCGGATCTGAAAGCGTTGCCAGCTCCGAATGGCCAGAATCAGTGGGGATAGTAGCAGGCTCCAATAGGTGGCGTAGCGGATATGTAGACCCGCTTTGGTCGCAAACTGGCGTATGTCGCTCAGCACAAAGCGCTTGGGCCCGCCCACCGTGTAATCGTGAATGCCGATGAAGGCGTCGAACGCATTGTTGTTGCTGATAAGCAATCCGTTGGGCTTGAGCCGCTGCCGAACGGTTTGCAAGACCGAAGCGGCCGCTTCGTCGGATATGTACATCAGCACGTCGTTGCAAATGATCGCGTCGAAACGTTTGTCAGGTACGTAGTCGGCCAGGTTCCGAATGTCGTGGTGGCTGATGCGTAGTCCTCTCGACTGCGAAAACGCTACCCCATCGGCCGAGAAATCGAAGCCTTCCAACTGGGTGTAGCCCTGTTGCTGAAGATGGAGCAGCAGCCCGCCCGTACCGCAGCCTGCGTCGAGAATGGCTATGTCGGTTTGGCCGGGAAACTGACGCTGAAGCTGCTCGCTCACTTTTTCGTGGAGAATCCGGTACCACCAGAGCGTCTGCTCGGCCCGAAACATGCGTTCGTATTCAGCGCGTTTGTCAATCATAAAAGAAAGCATGGGGCAAGGGGCTGGGGACGTGGGGCATGGGTTAGGGGTAAAATCACCCCTAACCCATGCCCCATGCTTACTTACCCGTCAATTCCAGCAGCAGGCGGTCGGCTTTGTAGATATAGCGTAAGGCGGCTACAATGCCTCCGGCGTGGACAGAAACCGCCCGGTTGAGGTCGGGCACGAAGATAAAGGAGCCAGGCAGGCTTTCCATATTCCCGTCGAAAACCAGCCCTACCGCTTCCCGGTTTTTGTTGATCATCGGGCTGCCCGAGTTGCCACCGATGATGTCGTTGGTTGAAATAAAGCACATGGGCTGCTTCAGAAGCTCGGCGGGTGGGTTCATCCAGCGGGCGGGCAGGTTCCAGGGGGCTTTGTTGCGGAACGAGTAGTTGCGGTCATACAGCCCGGCGAAGGTGGTCATGATGGGGGCCTGCGTGCCGTTGTACGGATATCCTTTCACCACGCCATCGTTGATCCGCAGCGAGAAGGTCGCATCGGGCGGAATTGTGGTGCCATAGGTATCGAACAACGCTCGGCCCAGCTGGCTGCGGAGCACCTGATCGCGGGTGTTGAGGTCGCGGACCAGGCTGTTGGCCACCAGAAACCGCTGACCGCCAATTCGCCCCAGCGCCAGCAGCGGGTCGGTTGATTGGGTGATAGCTTTGGCATCGCCGCCCAGCAACTTCTCCACCACGTCGCGCTTGGTCAACTGCGTGTTGGTCAGCAGGTACGTGGCGGCTTCGGCCGGGGTACGTGTCTTGCCATCCGGGCCGGTAAGCGCGGCCTTAACGTACGGATCGTCATTGCTGAGGGCGGCTTGCGCTTCGGTCAGGTGGGCTGCCAGATAAGCCGTTTCGAGGGCGCGACTCTTCGGGCGGGGCAGTTCGTCGATTAGCCCCCGGGCTTGCTCCATCACCTGCGGGTTGAACGACGCTGCTTCGGCAATCAGCCCCAACGTCATGGCAAAGGTGGCCGTCTCGCCCAACGACAGCGGGTTGGGGGCCAGGTAGGCGTAGTCGTTGAAGCTCTGGCGTAGCTTGGCCACGTCGGTAGCAAGGGCATCCCAGGTATCGGTGGGTAGCCCTTTCTTGGCCGCGTCGGCTTTGAACTGTTTCTCAAAGGCGGCTTTACGCGCGAGCAGATACGGATCGCGCAGGCCGTCGAGCTGCCCTTTGCTGGCTTTGTAGCTGTTCTCCAGGTTGAAGATTTCGTTCAGGATGCTGTCGCTCTTGACTGTTGCGTTGTAGGCTTGCAGGGCGTTGGAGCGGTTGCGCAGCAGGGTGAGCATCTGGGGCAGGCGCAGGTCGCGGTCCAGCTCGAGTTCGGCCACGGTTTTGAGCCGTTCGGTGCTGCCGGGGTTACCCGTAACAAACGTGGGCTCGCCCTCCCGAATGCCGTTGGGGTTAAATTTGAAAAAGTGCGTTGTCTTTAGTGGTTTTCCCCCGTCGTAGACCCGGAAAAACGAGCAGTCGAGGGCGTAGCGTGGGTACGTGAAATTGTCGGGGTCGCCGCCAAAAAAGCCCAGTTGCAGTTCGGGCATAAACACCAGCCGCACGTCGGTGTAGCGTTTGAAGCCGTAAAGTGAATAACGCCCGCCATCGTAAAACGTAATCGTCTGGAGTTCGAGCCCTTTCCAGCCGGGTTTCTGCGTGTATTCGGCTTTGAGCTCGTCGAGGGCTTTTTCGCGGGCCTGTAACTGTGCCTGATTGTCGGTGCCCGCCGCCGAAATGGCATCCTGCACCCGTTTGGTTATGTCTTCCAGCTTCACGAGCTGATCGACAAACAGCCCCTCGACGCGGCGCTCCTCGGCGGGTGTTTTGGCAAAAAAGCCGGTGGCGTTGAGGTCTTCGCCTTTGCGGGCCACCCCCGTTCCCGACTCGCGGGCGCAGTGGTGGTTGGTCATCACTAGCCCGTTGGCCGACACAAACGAGGCCGAGCAATAATCGGCAAAGCGCAATGACGCCAGCCGAACTTCCTCAAACCATTTTTCGTCGGGGGTGAAGCCATACGTTTTCTTGAAATAGTCGGCGGGTGGGGTGTCGAAGGTCCACATCTTCCCCATGTCGTATTGGCCGGCTTTTACCGTATCGGCGTTGATGGGGGCGGTTTGTGCCGATGCCACAAGGGTCGTGAAAAGGCAGAAAAAGCTCGTCGCAACGATACCCTTTTGGATACAAAACTGATTACGCATGACTTATTGGTGATTGGTGGGCTAAACCTACTACTTTTAGGTACAAAAATTGCTGCGTAGCAGGCTTACGCCGTTCCGTACATTTGTGTGTGAAGAACCAACAAATCACGTAGCTTCGCTATGAAATTTGCCCGTTTCGGCATCTTCTTTATTTACCAGCGCACCTCAACCCTGGACCGATGAAAAGCTTGACATCTCCCCAACTTGCTCAACTCAGGACGCACCTGCAACGGTCAGGGGCCACACCGAGGCAAACCAGCGTTTTATTGCCATTGCTCGCTCAGGAAGTCGAGCATTATATGTGGATCGGCCTGCCGTTTGAATCAGCACTGCATAAGGTGCAGCTCGAGGCTGATCATAACCCCGTGACGTACCTGCGCCACAAGCATCAGGATGCCCTGGTAATGACCGATGAAGACCTCGATCAGATGACTCTGGACGATATTGTTTTTGCCGATCGCAACCAGGCGTATGGTGCCTACGATCTGCGCCGGGCCTACAACCGCGCCCTGATCAATGCCTTCGTGATGTCGATCGGTATTGTATTGCTGGTGCTGTCGGCCATGAACGCCTGGCAGCGGGGCGAGTGGGTATATGTGAGCTGGGGCGGGCTGGCCTGGGTAGCGGGTATTCTGCTGGTGGCGTTTGCGGGCTTCCGCTTTTACGTCGAAAACCTTAGCCAGCGGGAGGACTAGCCGCACTCGTTTTGGTTATAGTAGACAGGAGCCGAAAGGCACCCTACTAGACCATGCAAACACACTACGATATTTTAATTATTGGGGCCGGTTCGGCCGGGTTGGGCGTCAGCATCGCCATGCGCCGACTAGGCTTTTCGGTCTTGCTCATCGAGCGCGACGAACACCGTGTCGGGGGCGACTGCCTCAACGACGGTTGCGTACCCAGCAAGGCACTTATTCACGTAAGTCGACAGGTGCATCAGGCCAAGCGGGCGACCGCCTTCGGGATCACTACGGGTGATTCGGTAGATCTGGCAAAGGTGATGGCCTACGTGCGCGAGAAGCAGGACGTGATTCGGGTCCACGAAAACGCGGCCTACCTGCGGGCCACCGAACACCTCGATGTCGCGATTGGGACGGCGCGTTTTCTGGACAACGAAACCATCGAGATCAACGGGCAGTCGGTGACGGCCAAAAATATCGTCCTCTGCACGGGCTCCAAACCGCAACCGCTTGAGGCCGCTGGCGTGGAGCAGGTCGATGTGCAGACGCACCAGACCATTTTCGGCCTGACTACGCTGCCCAGTCGACTGTTGGTCGTTGGGGCGGGGCCAAACGGAATCGAGATGGCGCAGGCTTTTGCCCGGCTGGGTAGCGACGTGACCGTGGTCGGGCGCGAAGAACGGATTCTGAGCAAAGAACCACCGCCTGCCTCGGCCCTGTTGCAGCAACGCCTTGAGCAGGAAGGTATCACGTTTCACCTCAACAGCCGTGTTACCGCCTTCACCGATGCCCATACGGCCCAGATTGAGGGGCCTGACAAACAGCGAATCGAGCAGTCGTTTGACGTGGTGCTGGCCACCATCGGGCGCACGTTTGACCATTCGGCGCTTAACTTACCAGCGGCGGGTATCGATGTGGACGAGAAGGGCCGGATTGTGATCAACGATCTGTTGCAAACGACCAACCCCCACGTGTTTGTAGCAGGCGATGCAGCGGCCGCTGCGCCAGCCGGCGAGCGGTATTTTTCGCACGGTGCCGAGGTGCACGCCTCGCTGCTGGTGAGCAATTTCATCACGCCGGTATTTGACAAAAAGCTCAGCTACGACCATTTTTCGTGGGTTACTTTCACCGACCCAGAAGTAGCCACGTTTGGCCTTCTGGCCGAACAACTCACCCAACGCGGTATCGACTTCGACACCATCGAGTATGATTTTGGCAAAGATGACCGCGCCGTAGTAGAAGACTACGAATACGCCCGCATGTGGCTGCTGGTTGAACCGGCGGGCCTGAATCCCTTCAGCCGGAAAGTGCTGGGCGGCACGGTGGTCGCACCCAACGCGGGCGAGCTGATTCAGGAACTGATTCTGGCCAACCAGCAGGGCCTTCCGATCAGCGCGTTTTTCAACAAAATTTACCCGTACCCAACGGCCAGCCGGGTCAATAAGTCGGTGTGGGTGGATACCATCTCCGATAACCTGCCCGATGCCCTCAAGAAAGCCCTGAAGTGGGTTTACTGAACCAACGCAGGCAAGTAACGCTCGCGGAAAACGGCGATGTGGTTAGCCTCGTGGCCGGGTAGTATGT
Organism: Fibrella aestuarina BUZ 2; assembly: GCF_000331105.1. Classification (NCBI taxonomy): domain Bacteria; kingdom Pseudomonadati; phylum Bacteroidota; class Cytophagia; order Cytophagales; family Spirosomataceae; genus Fibrella; species Fibrella aestuarina. The sequence goes on from NC_020054.1 coordinate 1,624,151, forward strand.
AAGCCAGCGCCCGTACGCTCATGGGGCCGTTACTGGCCGTGCCGATGCGGTCAAAAGCCGCGTCGGGGAAGCTGGTGAGCAGGGTAAGCGTGGCCGCCCTGACGGCATCGTACTCCGCCCAGATGTCGGCCAACGATCGGGCATCGGCGCCCGACTCCGGTACGTAGTCGTTCTGATCGAAGCCGGGCAGGGGCGTTTGATCGCCGCGCCCGATGCGCAGTGCCCGGTAAGCGAATATCCGCTCCGTATCGATGATGTGCACCAACGCTTCTTTGATGCTCCATTTACCCAGTGCGTAGCGGAACAGCGCCTGCTCGTCGGAGAGCGGCGCCAAGAGGGCTTTCAGCGTGGTGGGTTGCTCCCGCAGCAACACAAGCGGGTCGGCGCCTTCGGGAATGAGGTTGATGTAGGTGCCGTAATACGGGCTGTGTTCGGCAGCGGCCGGGCGTGAGAGTGGCATGGGTGAATCGGTTGGTTCAGTTGGCCCGACGGATAGACTCGTTAGGTACGTTATCGGGTAAACGAATAGGCGTCGTATTCGACAAAATCACTCGCTTTAAGGTCGAAACCGGTCGCTTTGCCATCGGTGATAGTGAAGGTCAGTGGGAAGATGCCAAAGGCCTGATTGCTGTACCGGAGCCGGAAGGTCTGTCCATCCATGTAGTCGAGCTGGGCAGTCAGGCCGGGGTGATGCGCAAACGACATCCGCAACCCCGTCTCGACCGCTCTGATCGTAACGGTGCCGTACAACTCGTTGGTGAACGTACCCACATAGGCCGCAATCGGGAGAGGGAGTGGACTGCGCTTCAGCACACGGGCCTGCATATCAGCCAGTTGTTTGGTCTGTTGCGCCTGCTCGGCCCGGGCGTCTTTCAGTAAAAATGCGCTTCGGTTGGTGTACGGTACGCCCAGATAGGCGTCGAGCAGTTGGTAACGCAGGGCTTCAAAAAAGCTTTGGTTGTCGTTGTTGGTCAGGATCGTGATCGCCAGTTTCTCTTCGGGCACAAAGCAGGTGTTGGTGACGAAACCAAAGGCCCCGCCCGTGTGCCAGTAAATTTGCCGACCAGCGTAGTCGGCCTGAAAAACGCCTAACCCATAGGCCTGAAAGTGCATCGGCAGCCAGCTCGATTTGCGGGTGCTCACCAGGGTCGTACCCGTGCGGGTACGTTGCACCACGGCCCAGGGTACAATTTGTTTTCCCTCGAAACGGCCACTGTCAAGCTGCATCATAAGCCAGTGGCTGAGGTCTTTCACGCACGAGACCATGCTACCCGCCGGGCCAAGGTTATCGACCTGATCGTAGGGCAGGCGTTGCAACGAGCCGAAATTACTAGTGTAGGGGCGGGCTACGTTGGGTCGGCTTTCGGCGCCCTGCGTAAGCATGTACGTGTTGGTCATGCCCAACGGACGCACGAGGGTCTGCTCAACGTATTGTTCCCACGATTGCCCGGTTGCCTTCGGGATCAGCTCGCCCGCCGTCAGGAAACCCGAGTTACAATAGCCATAATCCTGCCGAAACTGGCCCGGTGGTTTGAGCAGCCGCATCCGGCGGATGATTTCGGCACGGGGTAGGTCGGTGTCCCAGAAGGTGAAGTCGCCCTGAAAGGTCTTGGTGCCGAGGTGGTGGCTGAGCAAGTCACGCACCGTCACGAGTTGCGTGGCGGCCGGATCATACAGCTGGAAATCGGGCAGGTGTTTCGTGACCTTGTCGCTGAGCGAAAGCTTCTTTTGCGCGTCGAGGTTGGCGATGGCGGTGCCGGTGAACAGTTTGGTGTTGGACGCAATCAGGAAAAGCGTGTTTTCGTCGACCGGCTCTTTGCCCCCAATTTCCCGCACGCCATACCCTTTGGAAACCACTACTTTCCCATCTTTCACGATGGCAATAGCCAGGCCCGGAATTTGCCAGTCGGCCATACCGCGGCGGATGTAGGTATCGAGGCTGTCACGCACGAAAGCGTTGCCGCTGGGGCGGCTTTGAGCCAGGGCTGGGTACATTGCCGATGCGGCAAAGGCGGTCAGGAACGTACCTGTGTAAAGCAGGAAGCGGGTTGAGAAGCGCATAAGGTCACAAGCTGAAAAGCGGGATCAAGATACCAAACAAAAAGGAGGTGCGCGGCTTACCCCGGCACCCCCTCTACAGAAAAAACGATAAAGGCTTATAACTTTTGCCAGGCCAATTGCCAGCCGTTGGCCATTTCTTCGCGCAGTGGCATCTGTACGCCGGGTTTATTACCCTGCCCAACCGCAATGAGTTTGATCGGCAGTGTCTCGCGTGTTTGCGACGACATCACGCGGTCGGCCCGCAGGTAGATCCGCCCCGAAGTGGGTTCGATGAGCTCGATGAACGCGTAGACCAGATCACCAATTTGCAGGGTCTGCCCGTCGATGGTCTGCGCTGAGGTCACCTCAAACACATACATCTGCCCCTCGCGCACTTTGTCCTGGCTAAAGCTGCGCGTTTGTACGGCAGGCCAGCGGTGTGGCGCCAGCGATGGCTCCGAGGCGACGATCTTGGCGGCGGCTACCGGCGTCGTCGCCGGGCGGGCCGTTACTTTCCGACTGGTGCCTGGGGTAACGACGGGCGCAGCCGACGACGCCTCGGTTGGGCGATCATCGTTGCTCAATAACACCGTTGAGTTGGCCAGTGCCGACGACGACATTTCGGCAACGCGTTCACTGACAACTTCGGGGTGAGGCGTCTCCAGTGCCGACAGGATGTTGGTGCGCTCACTGGGCGAGAGAACCTCCGTGTGCTGGCTGAGGGCCAGCACCGTCTGGCTGTTCAGCAGGTAATCGTAGGCGGCCGGGCGGGTGAGCAGTTCCTTATAAGCCAGTGCCTGATACACGTATTGCTGGGTCTCGGCTTTGGCAAAGGGCAACATCAGCGGGTGCTCGGCCGGGTATTGCTTCGTGAGTTGGGCAACGTAGGACGGACCCGCGTTGTAGGCCGACGCGGCCAGCATCCACGAGCCGGTTTGGCGATAAAGCGCCCAGAGGTACTGGCAGGCCGCGTGTGTGGCCTTGCGGATGTCGTAGCGCTCGTCGTTCCGGCGCCTGACGCTCAGCCCCATTTTGCGGGCCGTTTGCGGCATCAGCTGCCACAGGCCCGCTGCCCCCTTGCGCGAGAGGGCGTGGGTTTCGAGTTCACTTTCAACCAGCGCCAGGTATTTCAGGTCTTTGGGAATCCCGTACTGCTCCAGAATCGGTTCGATAATCGGGAAAATCGCCGCTGCCTGCCGTTGAATCGCCAGCAGATCGTCGGTAGACCGGGCGCGCCGGACGATGGTCCGTTGCCAGCGCTGCGATACGGTGGGTAGATAGGTTGGGAGTTGTTCGCCGCAGAACCGGATGTCGTCATCGGCGGGCGAAACGGCCCTGACGGGTGGTGATGCCTGAACGACCGGGCTCTGAAAAAGCCCCAGACCGGCAGCGGTGGCCAGTAACAAATGTTTCATCTATGGGTAAGGCCCGAAGGCAGAAAATGGAACTACAAGCCTGACAAACCTGCCCGATGCAGGCCATTGACTATCGTCCTGATTTTCGCCTCGTTCGCTCCCTCGCCCGGCTCAGTCCAATAGCCGAATCACAAAGTTTTTCAACGCGTTTTTCTTAATCACTTTCACCAGCCGACCCTGCTCGTACACATACTCATCCTCACGATCGGCCAACTGGGCGCGATAACTGGACCGGGGGGTGGTGGTCAGGGTAAAATAATCGCCAAAGTACTCGGCGTAAGCCCGTTGATGGCTGGTTGGTTCGCTAAAGTAGAGCATAGAAACGGTAAAGTCAATCTTGCGCGTTTCGGTGGCCCGGCGGCTGTATTTATACTGATCGGCCCGTATATCATAATGTGTGCCAGTCCATTCGGTGAGCGAACTGAAATCGCCCTTGTTGGTGTGGGCCTCCACCGTCGAACGGAGCAGCTGCCCGTTTTTCATGAGGCTGACAACCTTGTAATACACCTTGAGCTTGTACACAAGGAAATTCACCTGAACGTCACTTATTTGTATGAACATAACTTCATTATTGGCACGACTTTCGCGACTAGCGGTCATGGTACCAATGCGCGCACCAGCCACTTCGATTGCATAATGATGCGTTTCGGATAACGACTGAGCCACGGATAGAGAAGTAACCAGTAAGAGGATTGTGAGGGCTAATAGTTTACGAGCAGCCTTTTTCGTATTAATCATTAGTGTATAATTGGTGGTTTTTACTTAGTAATCGAACTGCGCGGGTAGCTGTATTGGTGTCCCAAAGTACGCGTTCCCTGACCCCTCTCTGTGTTTACGTACACTATGATCCAACGCTATCGATTTGTCGTCTATGTGTTTTTTTTCATTGCCTGGCTGCCAACAAACGCTCAGAAAAAGACACCGCTTCTCCGCTGTGCTGCCCCCGACTTAACCGATGCTCAGGTGCACCGGCTCGATCGGGAAGCCCAACTTGCCTTATCGCTCAAACAGGCCTCCGGCGCCTTCGCCAGTCTGACCTACGTACCCATTCGGCCGCATATTTTCCGGAGTCTGCTCGGCTTGGGGGGGATCGACCTGCCTAAGCTGAACCGCGTGCTGGCGGCTACGAACCGCTACTACATGCTTAATGGCACCGGCATTCAGTTCTATTTTGCCGGGGCCACACCCGATTATATCGATAACGATCTGTACAACCTGCTGTTTACGGTCGGTCTGGAAGATCTTATCATAGGTAACCGCGACGCGAGCAACGCCATGAACCTGTATATGGTCAATGGGTTCGATGACAACACACTGGGGGGGTATGCTTATTTTCCGGCCAATGTTCTCTCCTCGACCCGGGCTATTATCCTGAATGAAGTCGATGAATTTGATCTGGGTAACCGGCTGCTACCGCATGAGATCGGGCATAATTTCAATCTGTTACACACGCATCAGGGCAGCACCGGCGCAACCCCCGAACTCGTCACGCGGGGCGCCGGTGCCAACTGCATGACGGCCGGCGATCTGGTCTGCGACACCCCCGCCGACCCGTATGGCCGACCGGGTGCATCGGTCGTGAACGTGAATGGCTGCCCACAGTACAACGGCACGGCTACCGACCCGCAGGGCGCAACCTACAACCCGTCGATCACCAACCTGATGTCGTACTACTTTCCCTGCACCCATGAGTTTACGCCGGGGCAGTTCGATCGGCTGGCGGCGGGGCTGGCGTTGCGCCAAAGCCACTCGGCCTACTCGCTGTCATACCCGCCCACGGCGGTGGCCGCACCGGTGAATCTGTCGGCGGTTCTGGCGGCCAACGCCAAAACGGTTTCGCTCAGCTGGCAGGACATGGCCAACAACGAAATGGGCTTTTTCGTCGAACGATCAACCAACCCCACTAATGCCTTCGTGGCTGTTGGGGGGACCGGCCCCAACCAGACGACGTTCGTGGATGCCAGCGTGCAGAGCAACGTGACGTACTACTACCGAATCCGGCCATCCAACACAACCACCGGTAGCCTGAGCCCGGTCGTGCCGGTCGATGTGCCGGTTTGCCGCCCGACCTATTCGGCCTCGTGCAACTCGACCAACGGGCTGGCGCGGGTAATGGTGAACGGGGTGGCGTTGAGTACGGGATCGGGCTGCGCCGTATCGGGTTACTCAACCACTACGGCCGTTACCACCACGGTAGGAGCGGGGCAAACCATTCCGGTGTCGGCCTCACTGCTCAACGCCGGTACGTCGTTGTTCGCCGCTGTCTGGGTCGACCTGAACCGAAACGGGGTTTACGAATCGACCGAGCGGCTGGCCAGCCGTTCCACAGCGAGCACAAGCCCGCTCGCCCTGAGTCTCACGCTGCCCGTTGGTCTGGCTTCAGGCGTGTTGCCCATGCGGTTGGTAACCGCCACAAACGTGACGCCGGGCGATCCTTGTGGCGGCTATGCCGGCGGCGAAACCGAAGATTATGTGCTGACGGTCGGAACGGTGGTCAATTGCCCAACGCCGACTGCCCTGACGGCTACCAACGTAGCGAGCACGTCGGCCCTGATCAACTGGTCGGCGGCGAGCGGCCCAACGGGCTTTGGCGTCCAATATCGGCCGTCGGGGTTCAGCAACTGGACGGTTGTGAACGTACCCAGCGCGCCCTACGCGCTCACGGGGCTCGCAGCGGGGGGGAGCTACGAATGGCAGGTATTGAGCGTGTGTGGTACGGCGGGTAGTTCGCCCTTGTCGCCCGTATCGTCGTTGAGTACGCCCTGCGCTGTACCCACAAGCCTGACCACCACGGCCATTTCTGGCAATTCGGCGCAGCTGAACTGGGGCAACATGAACACCAGCTATCGATTGCAATGGCGGCCAGCCGATAACCCAACCTGGGCGACGGTGCCGACCGTAACGGGAACGACGTTTGCCATGACGAGTCTTTCCCTGACAACGGCCTACCAGTGGCAGGTTGCGGCGGTTTGTCCGTCTGGCGTCGTGTCGGCGTTTACGAACCCCGTGAGTTTTACCACAACCGACAGGCTGGTGTATTGCCAGCCGCCCGCCAGTAGCTGCGACGATGGCGACGGGCTGGCGAGTTTTCGGCTTGGGTCTGTCAACCTGAGCAGCGGATCGGGCTGCTCGGCGGGCGGGTACCAGTCGTTTACGGCGGTGTCGGCCAATTTGCTACCGGGCCAACCTTATGCGTTCACGGCCACATTGCTGAGCGATAGCTGGCCCGAGGGACTGGCGATCTGGGTCGACCTGAACCGGAACGGAACGCTGGAACCCGCCGAACGACTCTATGCGTCGCCGGGAACAGCCACGGGCAGCCTGCTGGGTACGTTGACGCTGCCCGCCGGAACAGCCTCCGGGCGGTACCTGCTGCGGGCCCGGGTGAGTTTCGACAACGTCACGGCGGATCCTTGTGGTTTTGTTGAATTTGGCGAAACGGAAGACTATAGCATTAACGTCTGCTCACCCCCAACGGCTACGCTGACGGGGTCACAAACCCTGACGAGCGGTCAGGCAGCCACCCTCACGGCCCAACTGACGGGGAGTGCGCCGTGGTCATTGACGGTGTCGAGCGGCGCTGCGTTTACCAGCGTCGTGGCGTCTCCTTTTACGTTTACGGTCAGCCCGGCGGTGTCGACGACCTACACGCTGAGCCGTGTGACGAATGCCTGTGGCGTAGGTACGGTTGATGGGGTTGCGGCGGTGACGGTTGTGGCCCCGCCCGTGCTGATGACCGACCTGGCCTTGGCGATGACCACCAACAGCCGGATCATCCGAACCGGTGATACGTGTGTGCTGACCGTGGTGGTGAGTAACGAAGGCCCCCGGTCGGCCAGTGCAATTTGGGCGACGAGCCTACTGCCACCGCACATGGTTTTTGTGGGCAGTACGCAGGCCGCCGTCACTAGTAGCAGCGGTGCCGTGTCGATTGCGGTGGGTACGTTGCAGCCAGACGAGTCAGGTACGTTCTCCTTCAGTGTGCGGGTGACCGATCCGGGGACGTATCGCCTGGCCGCCCAACTAACCGCCGCGAGCTTGCCCGATCCCGATAGTTACCTGAATTCAGGTACGTCGGACGGCGACGATGACATGGCGCTGGTGGATCTGCGCACGAGCGAGGCGGGAGATTCGGTCTATGTATCGCCAAACCCAAACCCGCGTCCGCTGCCCGTTGTGCAGGGCAATCAACCAACGCCACCGGCAACCGAAGCCGACCTGAGCCTGGCGCTGTGGGCCAGTAATCGGGTGCCGATAAGTGGTTCGGTACTGAGCCTGTCGGTGGCCGTAACGAACCGGGGTGGATTGGTTGCTACCAACGTAGTCGTGCAACTGACCCTGCCGGCTGGCTGGAGCGTGACCAATGGGGCGGGTTTGTCGGTAGCTGGGCCACTCGTTACGGTACCGATAGCCAGTATTGCCGTTGGGCAGTTTGTCCGAGCGGGGATACCGGTTCTGGTCAGCGGCACGGGCGAACAGGTGGTGACGGCCGTTATTACGGCGGCTACCCAGCCCGATACCGATTCGCCACACACCAATGCCTACGGACAGGGCGAAGACGATGAGGCAAGTCTAAATGTACGAGTGCAGTAGGGTAAAGGAGCAAAGGGCGGTAGGTAGGGGTAGTAAAGAAGTATGGGGCTTCCTTCTTCCTCTTACTGCCTCCCTTTTTTCGGTTATCTTGCGGCAACACGGCATCTAAACAAACAAACATGGCTCAGCCAACTGCTACTACGCCCGAAACCGCTGAACACTTTAACCGATCGCTTAGCCTGCTCGACTCCACCCTGATCGTATCCGGGTCCATGATCGGGTCGGGTATTTTCATTGTTACGTCGGGGATGGCGCGTAACCTCGGCTCGTCGGGCTGGCTGTTGCTGCTGTGGGTGCTGACGGGCGTGCTGACGGTCGCGGCGGCGCTCAGCTATGGCGAACTGGCCGGGATGATGCCCAAAGCCGGTGGGCAGTATGTCTACATCCGGCGGGCGTTCAATCCGCTGCTGGGCTTCGTGTATGGCTGGACGGTATTCACCGTGATCCAGACTGGTACCATCGCCGCCGTAGCGGTGGCGTTTACCAAGTTTACGGCGGTCTTTTTCCCGGCGCTGAATCCCGAAAATACCTGGTTCTCGCTGGGACCTGTCAAATTTTCGCTCGGCAAGTTCTTCGCCATCGGGAGCCTGGTTTTCCTGACGTGGCTCAACAGCCAGGGGGTGCAGAGTGGCAAATGGGTGCAAAATATTTTTACCTCCGCCAAAATTATCGCCCTGTTTGGCCTGATCCTGCTCGGTATCGGCTTCGGCATTTCGAACGGCACACTGACGGCCAATTTCCAAGATGTCTGGTCGGCCTCGAAAACTACCGTCGATGCCGCCACCAACACAGTCAGTGTGGTACCGCTGGCGGGGCTGGCCCTGCTGCTGGCGTTTGGCAGTTCGATGATCGGCGCCCTGTTTTCGGCCGATGCCTGGAACAACGTGACCTTCATTGCGGGCGAGATCAAAAACCCGCGTCGGAATATCCCGCTGAGCCTTTTCTTCGGCACGCTGCTCGTGACGACGATCTACCTGCTGGCCAACATTGGTTATCTGGCCGTATTGCCCCTGAAAGGCGTTCCCGGCGCCACCGACGTATTTGGCCGGGGGATGCAGTTTGCCGAATTCGACCGCATCGGTACGGCGGCAGCCTCGGTAGCGTTTGGCGATGGGGCCGTGGCGATCATGGCGATTCTGATCATGATTTCGACGTTTGGCTGTAACAACGGACTGATTCTGGCCGGGGCGCGGCTGTATTACGCCATGGCCAACGACGGGCTGTTTCTGAAGGGCGCCTCGCACCTGAACAAAAATGCCGTGCCGGGAGCGGCGCTCTGGCTGCAATGTGCCTGGGCCTCGGCGCTGTGCCTGTCGGGAACCTACGGCGACCTGCTCGACTATTGCACGTTCACGTCGCTGGTATTTTACATCATCACCATTGCCGGGCTGTTCCGCCTGCGCGCCACCGAACCCAACGCTGAGCGGCCCTACCGGGCGTTTGGCTACCCCATCGTGCCCGCCTTTTACATCGTGGCTACTACGTCGATCTGCCTGCTGCTGCTCATCAACGAAGCGACCCGTTTCAATACCGGCATGGGCCTGCTAATTGCCGCCCTGGGTGTACCTGTCTATTACTGGACAAAACGGCGGGAAGCCTGATGAGCAATGCCAAGGAAAACGAGACGCTGCGGTTAGAGACCTTCAGCGACGGTGTGTTCGCCATTGCCACCACCCTGCTGGCGTTTCAGCTCGAAGCCCCCAAACACCCCGAAGGCGAGTTCAGAAGCGGTCTGTTGCTGCATGCGCTCGCTAAACAGTGGCCTGCATACATCGCCTTCTTCCTGAGCTTCGCCACCTTGTATATTCTGTGGGTGAATCACCATCGGCTCTACAACGTCATCCACCGGAGCGACGCGCGGTTTATGTTCTACAACGGCCTGCACCTGCTGTTGATCAGCATGATTCCGTTTACGACTTCGTTGCTGTCTAATTTTATCAATACCGACGCGATGGCGCTGGCCGCCCTGGTGTATATGTTCTTGTTTGCCTGTATCTGCGGCACCCTGCTGCTCATGTGGATACACGCGTCGACTGACTTCTACCTGCTCAAGCGCCCCGCCGCCGACGTGAAGGTAAAAACGGTGCGGCTGGGGCTCATCATCAGTGCCAGCGCGTATGGGGTCGCCGCCCTGTTGGCGTTGCTGGTGCCTTACGTAAGTCTGGTCATCGGGTTGGCTATCGTGATCTACCTCGCCCGGCTGAAATATCACCGGGAGCGGGTCGTTTAATAAGATGTTACGAGGCCGCAGGCAGTTGGCCATTCATGGGGGTTTTCTCTACGCCAACTGACTAATGACCAACGCTACCGTATGTATCTTATATCCTTACGCCTGCTGGTGGGCGGCTCCCTGCTGGCCCTGGCGGCGGCCTGTACCACCAACGGCCCCAACACGGGGCTGTTCCGGAGCAATACCCCGCACGAACAATACGAACGGTCATTGAAAACGGCCAACCTCGACCGTACGGCACTGGGCCTCGACTGGGTGTCGGCGGGGCAACAGGCCCTGTACGACTCATTGACCATCAGCGTGCCTTACCGGGAAAGTGGTTATTTCGGGGCTAACCGGCCCATTGCCGTGGGCTACCGCATCAACGGCAGCCGGGGCGACAAGCTCATCCTGCGGGTGGAGGTGCAGGGTCGGCAGGCCGGTCAGGTATTTATCGACGTGTTTTCGCTGGGAAGCCGCACGCCCGACGTGGTGGCGTTTGCCAAGGCCGATACGTCGGCCAACGCCGTGACCGAACTGATTTGGGAACCCCGACGTACCCAGACGTACCTGATCCGGCTTCAGCCCGAGCTCTTGCGGTCGGGGCGGTATACATTTTCGGTAACGCGCGAACCGGTGCTGAGCTTTCCCGTCAAAGGGCGGAGCAGCCGCCAGATCAGCAGCTACTTTGGTGTACCCCGCGACGGTGGCAAACGCCGCCACGAAGGCATCGACATTTTTGCGCCGAGGGGCACCCCGGCGGTTGCGTCGGTCAACGGGACGATCTCGCGGGTCGGCACCAGCAACCTGGGCGGCAACATCGTCTTTCTGTCGGACAACGAGCGGCAGCAACGCCTCTACTACGCTCACCTCGACCGGTTCAACGTGGCCGAAGGGCAGCGGGTCAGTATCGGCGATACGGTCGGCTTTATCGGAAATACGGGCAACGCCCGTACCACTGGCCCGCATTTGCACTTTGGCGTGTACACCTTTAATGAAGGGGCCGTCGATCCGTTGCCCTTTGTGCGGCAGGGGTCGGGGGCGGCCCGCCAAATACCCGTGGCGCCGGCCTTGCTGGGCGATTCGGTGCGGGTAGCGACTAACCGGGGCTTGCTGCGGGCCGGGCCGAATGGCGACGCGCCCATTGTGCGGGAGCTGGCCCGGAACCAGCCATTAACGGTGCTGGGTGGCCATGCCGACTGGCTGCGGGTTGGCTTGCCCAATGGCGTAGCTGGGTACGTGGCCAAAGGTAGTTTTGAGGCCATCAACCAGCCCCTGCGTACCGAATCGCTGCCGACGCCCCGCCCCTTGCTCGACGAGGCGCACCCGCAGGCGGCGATCCTGCGTTATCTGCCCGCCAACGCGACGGTTCGGGTGCTGGCGCAACTGCCCAATTTCTGGCTGGTGCGCACGGCAGCGGGGCAAACGGGTTGGCTCTTGTTGTGAGATTAATCCCAACCGTCGGGCTTAGCCTGGCTATTGGGCTTGGGAACACTGTCGGCTTGTAACGACGCGCCTTGCTGAGCCTGTTTCCGCAGGCGGCGGATCTCAACCTCCTGGCTGTCGAGCCGGTAATGCAGGTCATTGATTTCGTCGGCGTAACGACGTACCCGGCGGCCGTCAACCCAAACCAGTACGGCTAGTCCGGCTAATAGCATGCCAATGGCTACTAGTAGGGCATAGACTGTACTTCGCGTTGGATTCGACATGGAGAAAGCGTCTGTTTCGAAGGCGGCTTTGTCCAAAAACAAAAAGCCCCCGGTCTATTAGACGAGACCGGGGGCTTGTGGTTACTATAAAATCCGTCACTTATCGCGCGGCACCGTAATCCTGACCGGCACTTTGCGGGAAGTTTTTCATGATGCTGGCCACCGTTTCGCGGAAAGCCAGATCGCGGTTGCGCTCATTTTTGCGGGTGTTCAGCTGACCGGTTGCCCAGCCCTGCCATACGATATTGTTGGTGCGGGAGTCATATACGTTGACAACGACCCGGTTTTCTTCATACTGACGCGAGTAAACCTGGTTGTTGGGATAACCCCAGCCGCCCCAGCCCCAGCCCCAAGGGCTACCCATCCCGTTCGACTGGATTTGCTGCCGGTCTTTCGAATCGGTAAAGAAGCGCACGATCAGGTCGGCACCCAGGTCTTCGGTGGGTTTGTAGCCCAGGCCCTGCAACGATTGGTCGAGGGCTTCGGCAATCCGGCGCTGGTTCAGGTTGCTACCCACGATGGGGTCAGCGTTGCGTTGCCGATCAGCCTCAATGCGATACGTGCTGAACTGGCGCACATTCACTTTGGGGTCATAATCATACTTCACGTTGATCGACGGAGCGCAGGATGCAAGGAGGCCTGTGACAAACAACCCTGCTACTAAGCCTTTGATATTCATGGTATGTGGTGCAGTCCGCTGTGTACTGCGTGTTTGTTAAAGTAGTTAGACAATCAATCGTCTGCCCGAAGCAGGGTAAGGAATTGCGCCCCCGAGACAACGCCGACAGACTACCAATAAACGGTACGCCGCTCGTTGCTATTGTGTGGCATTAAGATAACCAAATTCACAGATCGAAGGTTCGTTCGATGCAGGCCGTTATATAGCTATTTGTTTACTGTAAATCATTGTTAATCAATGAGTTGTTTTGTCGATTGGATGCGCCTCACGAGCTTATCGGCTGCTTTCTAATAAACTATTAATCTTTGGTATGCACCAGCTATTTATTGCTAACTGGTTAGCTGAATGGTCAGGCTGAGGTTGTAGTGGTCGGTTGTGTTAGATACGACCAGATCGGCCCGGTTGCGATAGACCATGTACAGGCGTTTCCGGCAATTCTCCACCCCAATCCCTGACGAATGCTCCTTCATACCTGCCTTGTGTAGGTTGTGAATGTGTAGCTGCACGTGTTCGGCATGAACAAACAGGTAAATCTGAGCCGGGTTGTCGGCGTCGTGCAGTTCCCCATGTTTAAACACGTTTTCGATAAACGTAATCAGGATCAGCGGCAGAATGCGCAACGTACCTGGGTTGCCAATGAGGCGGTAGTCGATTTGAAGCTTGTCGCCAAAGCGCAGTCGCTGCATCTGGATGAAGTTCTCGACGTGTTGCACTTCGAGGCGGAGCGGCACTTTCCGGTCGGGTTGATCTTCGCTGAGGGCATAGCGCATCATATCCGACAGCAGAATGACCCCGTTGGCGAGGGGTTGGCTCACGGGTAGGGCTTTGCTGTAAAAGAAATTGAGCGTGTTGAACAGAAAGTGCGGGTTGATCTGGAGCCGCAGGTATTCCAGTTTCGAGTTGAGCAGTTCGGATTGCAGCTTCGCCTTTTCGCGTTCGAGCCGGGTAACGCCCGTGGCAAACCAGTACACAAACGAGTAGATCAGAAACTCGATGATGTAGAACAGGTTCAGCACCACAAACTGCTGAGGGGTTTCGGAGATATGGCTCACCGACCAGTTGACGGCCGGAAACAGGCTGTACTGCCACCAGTACTTGATCAGCAGCGTGCCGCCGACCGTCAGCAGCAGCCCGATGGCATACGATCCGTAGGCCCGGTTCTGATAAAAACGGGGCAGTAACCAAAGCGCATTGATGTAGAAGGGAATACTGAAGGTGATGTAATACGCCAGCAGATAGGGTACACTCAGCGATCGGCCAAGTACTACATTGACAATCAGCACACCTTCGTAAAAGCCGTAGGCCAGCCAGGCGAGCAGGTGATACAGCACCATTCGGCCATAGCGCTGAGTGAAAAAAACGAGTCGGTCAGGGAGAGGAAGTTGATTCACGCGGGTAAAAAAACGGGTTTTGTAAGGAATTTTAGGTTTAATAAATCATTGATAATCAGTTATATAGAATTTTGTTTAAGAAAAGTGTCTCAAGATTGGCCGGACGAACTCCCCGTTGCCAGCGACCAAGTAGAAATGGTCATCCAAGATACAGTTTATACGGTCGATCCGTGAGTAGGTGTAGTAAAATAGACAGGGTTCAGAGCGGGCTGCACTTTTGATTCAGCAATGTCGCTAAAGCCTCTTCTAACTGTCCTGTCTCATGCAAACGACTACACAACCCTCGAAACAGCCCATCTCTCTCAACAAGAAGCGCGTGTACGGATTCAATCAGCCGTCTGGTCAGAAACTAACGACCGGCACGACCATGACCACCATCACGCTGTAACGATGCGCGCCATGCCGATCTACATCCTCAGTGGTTATCTGCTATTGACCGAAACACTCGGTGAAGCATTAGAGCGGAGAGGGTACAAACCAACGATGCTCACCGAGGTTAGTCAGGCAACGCAACTCATTCTGACCACCAAAGAACCCGTTCTGCTGATCGGCTACGCGACGGAAAATTCGCTAACCGACCTGACAGCCATCAGCCGGCTGATTCGCTCGAATGGCGATGAGAGCGCTTCGGTCGCGCTGGTGGCTATCTGCACCACCTATCAGGTCGCCAACGACCTGGTGCAGATGGGCGGCATGCCCGATGCCCTGCTCCTCACGGCAACGGGGCTGTGCGAGGTGATCTTCGCCATCGAAGAGATCAAACGCGGCGCCCGCTACCGCACCGCCCACCTGCGTAACATCACGGAGTCGTCGGGGCAACCGATGACCGCCCATCCGAGCCAGTCGATTCAGACGCTAACGAAGCGGGAGCGGGAGATTATGCGCTACATCGCCGATTCCAAGACGTCGGATAGCATCGCCCAGCACCTGTTTATCAGCGTGGCTACGGTCAACAACCACAAGGCCAACATCATGGGGAAGCTCAATCTGTCGGGGCGGCATACCCTGCTCACCACGGCGCTGATGCTGCGCCCCTGGCTCGACGTGATGGCCTGAGGCAACGTACCTGTTCATTCTAGCTCAAAAGGCATTCCTTGTATGAAACCACTACACGTTTGTTCGCTGCTGCTTTGGCTGGCATACGTGCCGGTCTGCCTCGCCCAGGAGGCCGTTGTGTCGGGGTCGGTGTTCGATCAGCACGACGCCCGGCTGGCGGGGGCAAACATCAGCCTCAAAGGCACGTATGAAGGCGTCAGTGCCGATTCGCTGGGCAATTTTGTCTTCCACACCGAAACGCTGGGCCCGCAAACCTTGCTGGTATCGCTGGTGGGATACCAGACGGCCGAACTCCCCGTGTTGATTCAACCCACGGCCCCCGCCACCCTGACGGTCCGCCTGCGCGAAGCCGCCAACGAACTGAACACCGTAACGGTATCGGGTAGCTCCTTCATCATCAGCGATTCCAAGCGGATGGTGCTGATGAAACCCCTGGACATTCTGACCACGCCCGGTGCTAATGCCGACATCGTGGCCGCGCTCCAGACGTTGCCCGGTACAACCAAAGTGGGCGAAACCGAAGGGCTCTTTGTGCGCGGTGGCGCAGGCACCGAAACCCGCACCTTCCTCGACGACGCGCTGGTTGCCAACCCGTTCTACAGCGGCGGGCCCGACGTGGCGCAACGCAGCCGGTTTTCGTCGGCGGGGCTACTCTTCAAAGGTACGTCGTTTGGCAAAGGCGGGTTCTCGGCGCAATACGGGCAGGCGCTGTCGGCCATGGTAGCGCTCGAAACGCAGGACACCGATCCTATGCCCGGTACGACCCTCGCCCTCAACACGGGGGGCGTGGCGCTGACCTCGGCGAAGGAGACGGGTAAGTTCTCCTACTGGCAGAACACCTACTACACCAACATGGCGCTGTTGTTTCAGCTGATTCCGCAGAACATCAACTGGCAGCGTGCGCCCGAATACCTTGGCACCAACTTTCTGATGCGCTACCGACCCAACAGCCGGAGCATCCTGAAGCTCTACGGAATGGTGTCGGGCAACCGGTCGGCCCTGTCGTGGCGCGACACCGCCCGCCTCGATCCGCAGATGGCGCGTTACCAGATTGGTAACACCTATTACATGGGCAGCGTCAACTACCGGGCGACGTTTGGGGCCGACAACGGCTGGGTGCTGAAGGCGCTGGCTAGCTACAGCAACAACGTCGACGACCTGAACCTCACCGGTACGTTGGCGGGCCGCTCCGATGAATTGTGGCAGAGCAAAGTGCTGGTAAGCCGGTCGCTGGGCGAACTGTCGAGCCTGCTGGTGGGCACGGAAACCCAGCACTATGCCTACACCAATCGCTACGCGCAGTTCAACCGGGCCATTGCCTACCAGTACGTGGCGACCTTCGCTGAGGCCGACTGGTTTCTGACCAACCGGCTGGCCATGAAAGCCGGGCTGCGCTACGAATACACGAGCCTCAACCGGCAGGCATCAGTATCGCCCCGGTTTACGCTGGCCTACAAAACGGGTCCTTACAGCCAGATTTCAGGTAGCGCCGGTCGGTTTCTGCAACTGCCCAACAACCTGTACCTGATCAGCAACCCAACGCTGAACACCGAGCAGGCCTGGCACCTGATGGCCAACTACGAACGTACCCACAACAAACGGTCGATGCGGGTTGAGCTGTATCAGAAACAGTATGCCCAGCTGGTAACGGAGCGCGTCGCGGCCTACGACGCCAACCCGTACCGCTACCCGACGGCGGCAACCACCAACGGCGGCTTCGGCTACGCCCGCGGCCTCGATCTGTTTTTTAAAGATGCGCAGAGCCTGAAACAGCTAGAGTGGTGGGTGTCGTATTCGCTCCTCGACACGCGGCGGCTGTTTGCCAACTACCTCGCCGAAGCCGTGCCCACGTTTGTCTCGAAGCACAATGCCAACGTGGTCGTGAAGTACACCGTACCGGGTGCCAACCTGACCATCGGTGCCAACTACGTCTGGGCGAGCGGACGACCCTACTACAGCCCGACGTTCCAGGCCTACGAAACCCCGGCGTTCAACTCCATGAGCTTGAACGCCAGCTACCTCACCCGCCTGTGGGGGCACTTCACGGTACTCTACGCCAGCGCCGACAATGTGCTGGGTATCCGCAATGTCTACAGCTACCGCTTCACGGCCGACGGCACCCAGCCCGTACCAGTCATTCCGGGCGCATACCGCTCGGTGTTTGCCGGACTCAGTGTCAGCCTCAGCAACAAGTCCAAATAGTCTCTTTTCTCTGCTTACCAATCAATCTCATGAAAACAATCAACTCCCTCGGATGCATGCTGGCGCTGGCTACGCTGTTGATCGCTGCCGTGCCCCCCACCGACCCCGCCCGCTACCAGAAGGCGATGGAACTGTCGATCAAGAAGATCGACACGGCCAAGACGAAAGAGCAGTTTCTGACGGGGGCGGCCCAGTTTGAACGGATCGCCCAAGCCGAAGCTACCGAGTGGTTGCCTGCCTACTGGGCGGCCTACTCGTACGCGATGGCTACGGCCCGCGAAACCGACAAAACCCAGAAAGACGCCCTGCTCGACAAGATGGACAACTGGGTCGATACGGGTCTGCGCCGGTCGGCCAACAACGATGAACTGCTGGTGTTGCGGGCCATGTCAGCCCAGATGCGCCTGCCCGTCGATCCCATGAATCGCTGGATGAAATACGGGCCCGTGATTGGGCAGTCGCTTGAACTGGCCAAAAAGCAGAACCCGGCCAATCCGCGCGTCGACCTGGTGTATGGGCAGAATTTCTACTTCACCCCCGAGCAGTTTGGCGGTGGCTGCAAGAAAGCGTTGCCCTACCTGCAATCGGCCCAGCAGAAATGGAAGTCGTTTGTGCCAGCCAGCAGCATCGCGCCCAACTGGGGCACGCAGGATCTGGCGCATTACCTCGGAAAGTGTCAGTCGTAAACCGTCATAAACCTCTGCTTCTGTAAACCTGCTTTTGTGATGAACGCCAAAGCTAACCTCCCTACCAAAGGCCGCCACGATGCCGCCTCCGAATCCGACAACATGGAGTCGTTTGACCTGAACATGTTCGACGTCGAAAGCCGCGATATGCCCTCCATCGGTACGTCGGGCTTCGAGATCGCCTCGCTGCTGGTCGCTTTAATCATCCTGTTGGGTATCCTCTACAAACACTAACCGCCTCATGAGCAAGCTACTGATCGACGACGTTGCCATTTTCGAGAGCAACGAAGGTATTTACATCAGCCGGGGCGACCACGCGCTGGTCAACGTGAAAGGCCACGACGTACCCCTGGTGCTGAACGTGATCCGGGCCTTCCGCGAAAACGATTCGATGGACGAAGTGTACTACGACCTGATGCAGAAATACGGCATCGACGAGTCGCGCTACCACCGGATTGTGAACTGGTTGCTCAACAACCGCATCCTGCGCCAGGAACGCCCCGCCCGCACCAACACCTACCGCCTGACGGTGATCGGGTCGTTCAACAGCGCCGAGCAGGTGACCGACAAGCTACTGAGCCAGCTCGACGGGGCCGATGCCCACTTTACGCTGCAACAGTTTATCGACATCCGTCAGCCGTTTGTGCCGACCAGCCTCGATGCCGACACCGATCTGGTGGTGGTATTCTCACCGCTGTTCGAGCAGTTCGACCGGTTCAAGCAGATCAACGAAGCGCTGTACAGGCAGCAACTCCGCTACCTGCACGTAGGTATCGACGAGTCGGGCTATACGCTGGGGCCACTGGTGCTGCCTGCGCTGAAAGCCCCCTGCCTGAAGTGCTACGCCCAGCGCAAGATCGTGAACATGGCCGACCCCGACCAGTACCTGAAGTTTACGGCCCTGACCAACGTAGAAAAGCTCACCGCCATGAGCCTGCCCGCCATGCGCCACTTCGACCTGCTGGCCAAACACGTGCAACTGGTGGTTACCGACTACCTGCGTCTCGGCCATAGCGAATTCCTGGGCAAATCGGTGGTGGTTGATCTGGTGGGCAGCCAGATGCACACCTCCAAAGTGCTGAAAGTGCCTACCTGCTCGGTCTGCGGCAGCGCCGACAATGTTTTCGCGCCCTTCCACTAACCCTAACCCACTGCGCTCATGTCTATGGAACTCTCAGAGGTTATCGACCGCGAGGCGGGGCTGATCTCAGGTACGTTGTTCTCCATTCCGAACCGCCAGTTCATGCCGGCCGGTCTGTTCGCTACGGCGCTGAAAGGCACCAGCCTGCACATGCTCACCGAGTCGTCGTACAACAACGCCATCGTGGGCAGCTCCATCAGCTTTTCACAAGAGCAAAGCCTGCGGGCGTCGGTTGGTGAGTTTGTCGAACGCTACTGCGCCAACTTTTACCTGCCCGGAAACTGCATTATGGGGAGCTACGAAACCCTTTCGGCAACGTACCCCCTGATGCACCCCTCCGAGATCAAGCTCTTCGCCGACTGGCAGTATAAGCAGCCCCGCGAGCGGTTCCCGTTCCGGAAGCTGACCGTTACCGACGAGATCCGCTGGATTCGGGCGACCGACTACCTCAACCAGCGGCCCATCTACGTACCGCTGTTCATGGTCTACATGCAGTCGGCAGGTAACGACCGCTTCTATTCACCCCACACCTCCACTGGCCTGGCCGCAGGCCCCAGCCTCCAGGCTGCCATGCAGGGTGGCCTTTTCGAAGCCGCCGAACGCCATGCCTTTACCTATTTCTGGTACCATCAGCAGCAGGAGCCGTATGTGCGCTACTCGGCCCAGATGATGCTCGACGCCTACCCGAACGACCCACAGATCACCCAGTTGTTCGACAACCCGCGCGTGCAGATTGTGCTGTATGACCTACAGGCCTACACGCCCTTCGAGACCATCCTGATGATCATGTACTTCACGTTCAAAGGGCGTTCCTACCAGGCGATGGGCTGTGCCACGCGCTTCAGCAAAGTAGAGGCGATCAAGAAGGCGGCGCTGGAAACCTATCAGGGTGTGGAATACTGCCTGCAAAAAGAAAAGGCCGTCTGGGAGCTAAACGACCCCGAAGACCTCGACAAGCTCGACTCATTTGAGAAGTGCGCGATCTACTACAACCAGTATCCCGAGCAGCGCCACAAGTCGCCCCTGCTGACCGACGCCTGGCTGAACACCACGACCTACGCCCCCGCGCTGTTGCACCGGCCCGACCCGCTCAATAGCCTCGACCCCGCCGAACTGACCCGGCATGGCATCGGGCCGATGTATACGCTCGACCTCACCACGCCCGACGTGGCCGAGATTGGCTACCGGGTTTGCCGGGTTATCACGCCCAACTTCTCGCTGCTGTCGGGGAGCCGCACCTGGCCTTACCTGGGTAATCCCACCTTCGAGAAGGACGCCAGCCGGTTGTTCATCACCTACCCGCATCCGTTTCCCTGAGACACCGATTCAATCCGTTTCGACTGATGACACGCAAGAATTTTCTCTCCCTGCTCCTGATGGCCCTGATCGGCTGGGGCATTTACACCGGCCTGCAACTGCTGCGCCCCCGCGATCAGGTGGTTGACCAAATCGGCCTGAGTGCGAAAAACGACCCGCAGTTTCAGGGTATCGAGGCGCAGATCGAAACCGCCCGCAAGCAGGTCGACGACGCCACGCTGGCCGCCATCGAACAACGCCTCACTAAAGCCCAGACCGACGAGGCCGCTTACTGGCTCGCCTATACGCTCTTTCAGCGGGCGGTGATTCGCGAAGACAAAAAAGACATGGATGGGGCCAAAGCCTATGCCGAGCAGGCCCTGGCCCGGCTGGGGAAGGTAGTCCATAAAGACTCGGAAGACTACGCGCTGCTGTCGATGATCCGGGCGTATTCCATCCAGTTTGCCTCGTTCTTCGAAGTGTCGTCCCTGGCCGACCGGGCCAAACGCGAGGCTAACGCCGCCATCCGGTCCGACTCGACCAACCTGCGCGCCTTCTACGTGGCCGGCCTCAACGACTACCACACGCCGCCGATGTTTGGCGGGCGCAAAAAAGCCGAATCGTTGTTTTTAAAGGCCATCGCGCTGGGTGGCCAGCCCAACCGCCCCGGCAACATCCGCTGGGGACTCAGGCAGGCCTACGCCAACCTGGAGCAGTTTTACAAGGAGGCCGGCAATGCCCGCGCCGCCCAGCGCATCAAAGAACAGGCTACCCACCAGCCCGATCAGGTGGCTTCCATCGACTAATCCCCCTCTTTACGACCATGAGCCGCCGCAACCCGCTTGGTATTTTTCTGGCCGAGGAAAACCTCGGAGATGAAGCGAAAGACTTTCTCGAATCGCTGAAAACGCACGAATATCACCTGCTCGACCCCAGCTTCAACGAGCGGATCCGGGTGGTCAACAGCTCGAAAGAGATCGGGGGTATCATTGCCTCACACACCTTCGAACTGGGTAGCCTGCCCCAGATACCGCTGGCCCCGCTCAATCTGGATCATCCCGGCCTGCGGGCGTTGGTCGAGCAGGGCGTGCGGCGGTCGAGTCAGCGCCAGTATGGTGAGCCGCTGCCCTTCGCTACGGTGTCGCAACTGCTACAGGCGGCGTATTTCAACAAGAACAACGTTAGCCTGCCCGATGGCGTCATGGACCCGGCCGAGCAACAGCAACTCCGGTTCAAGAACATCGCGTCGGGTGGCGGGCTCTACACGGTGGAAGTCTATTACCTGAGCCTGCGCACCGACGGGCTGGCGTCGGGGGTGTATCACTACAACCTCAACGACAAGACCCTCGAACAGGTGCGGGTGCTGGATACCGACGACGACATTCTGAAGATGCAGGGCGCGTTCTTCGGCGACAAACGCAGCAACATCGACTTCGATCACGCCAGTGGCATTATCGTCATGGCTGGGATCATCAACCGGGCGTCGTTCAAATACGGCAACCGGGCCATCGCGCTCGCCTACATCGACGCCGGGGCCATCATCCACAACCTCTACACTGTGTCGAATCTGCTCGGTATTGGCTGCTGCGGCAATGGGGGTTTCCTCGACGATACCCTCCGAACGTACCTGAATCTCCGCACCACCAGCCAGGTCATTCTGGGCAGTGTCATCGTAGGCTCAACTGTATAGAACCGTCTCTTCTCATCTTCTGAATTACGTATGGAACCGCTCGTACTAAACCCCGCGCTGGAAGTCATTATCACGCCCGAAAGCGATAGTGTGCTGCTGAAGAATCATCAGACGGGTAAACTAAAACTGATCGGCAACCGCGAATGGTCGATCATCCAGGCCTGTGCCGAAGACCGGCTCACCGAACTGTACCAACTGTTTCAGGCCGACTACATGCACCGGGTCATCGCCAAAGGCCTCGAAATGCAGATTCTCTGCCCAGCCAACCAGGTAAACCAGACCGATTCGCCGGCCGTACCGACTACCTGGCTGGGCAAGGTGGGTGCGTGGGTCAGCCGGGTTACGGGCGGCCGCATCCGCTTCGATATGCGTGGCGACTTCTCCATGTTCCGGGTCTTCACACTGCGGCTGCACAAAGGCAACCCCTTCGAGTCGCTGCGGCTTCCGTGGGTGGCGGCTACCTACGGCGGGCTGTTGGTGGCACTGCTGGTGCTGATGTTGGTGGCGCCCAACACACTGCGCGAAACCTTCTTTACCGTATCGAACCGCGTGACGCATCAGATCGCTCTTTTCGTGGTGCTGACGTTCTTCAGCTCGTATGTCGTCGGGATGATCCACGAGATGGGCCACTACATCATCTATAAATCGATGGGGGGGCAATCCAACCAGATCGGCTTCGCGCTGAAGTTTCTGGTGATGCCCACGCTTTACGTCAACACCGACACCGTACACCTCTGGAAAAAACGCTGGAAGCGCATTCTGGTATCGTTTGGGGGCAGCATCATGGACGCCACCGTTGGCCTCATCATCGTGGTGCTGATCCGCCATCAGGGCCTCAACTTCCCCAATGCGGCGTTCTTTGGCTACATGATGCTGATCTCGGTGACGATCAAGCTGATCTTCAACCTGAATTTCTTCGTACACGGCACCGACGGCTACTTCATCCTGAGCGATCTGCTGGGCCGCAACAACATTCAGAAAACGGCACAGGCCGCCAAAAACCAGCTTTGGTCGGCCGTTCGGCAGGGTAACCTGGCGGCGCTGCGGTCGATGCGGGGCGAAAACTGGGTCGGCGTGGGCTACTTCGCTGTGGGGTTCATGTTCAAATGCCTCTCCATTTTCCTCACCATCTACTCGTTCATTTTCATCGGCAGCACGCTGATCAAATTCTAACCGAGCCCCGCCCCAGCCATGAAAATCGTCCAGTCGTTCTGGAGCGTGCCGGCCCTGGGTGGCGTAGGCAGCGATCAATCACTCAACCGCTCGAAGGGTGGCTGGCTGGCGGCCCGGTATCACTGGCTGGCCTGGACCTTCAGCTGCCTGCAACTGCGGCAGTTTCACGAGGAGGTCGAACTTGTCACCGACGCCCGGGGTAAACAAATCCTGATCGACCAACTACGCTTGCCGTATACGCAGGTACGTGTCGAACTCGATGCCTTCGACAACGCCAACCCGCACCTGTGGGCGCTGGGTAAGCTCTGGGCTTACCGTAGTCAGACAGTCCCCTTCCTGCACGTCGACAGCGACGTGTTTGTCTGGGATGCCCTGCCAACGTACCTGACCGACGCCCCAGTGGCGGCGCAGGGCATCGACAGCCGCGATTTGTGGTTCTACCAGGCCACGCTCGAAACCATGATCCGGGGTGGGTTCGATCTCCCGCCCGAACTTCGGCAGGCGCACCGGCTGGGTGGCTACCGAAGCCTCAACGCCGGTATTTTTGGCGGCGGCGATCTGCCCTTCATCCAGCAGTATAGTCAGTTGGCCATCGACCTGGCCCTGCGCAATCAGCACCGGCTGTCAGCCGTCGATCTGCCCGACGTGGGCGCCGGGATGGTGAATCTGGTCTACGAGCAGCTCTACGCCTGGTGCCTTGCCAAACAACATCGTCGCTCCGTTGCCGTGTTGCTGCCCCACTACCAATCGGCCGATTCGTATGACCTGATTACCAACTTCATGAACGTCTACGAGAAGCGAACAACGTACCTGCACCTGGCGGGGCGTAAGCCCAAACAGGACCTGAACCGCTGCCTGGTGCTCGAAAAGCTGGTTCGGCATTATTACCCCGATTACTACGACCGCGTGGTTGCCCTCGTTAGCCCCGCCGCCATCCATTGCCCAGCCTGATTTGCCCGGCTGGGCTTTTTTATTTCCAGTAAAGAGGCCTCAACTCGAAGCAACGCTCGGCATTCCGCCAGCGGCTCTGGCTGCTGAAAACGGCGCACGGCATGCTGTGCGCTGACAACAAAAATCCCCGGAACCCATACAGCTTCCGGGGATTTTTATGAACCAGGGCGGCTTAGCAGCAGCAGGTCGTGCAGCAACAGGCGTAGATCGAGTCGTCGGTGGCAGCAGCAGCTTCCGTGGGCAGGTCACGGCCTTCTACTTCAGTCATGTTCAGGTCGAGTGAGTCGGCGGCTGATTTGAATTCGCTGTTTGATTGGAAGAGTTCCTTTTCCATGATCGTAAAAAGTTTTTTGGTAAATGATAGATGAAAAAATAGGGTTGTCGTTTCCTGAAGCCGAGGTAGTTAACTCCCTGAACGACATGATAAAAGTAGGGGGCTGAAGTGCCCACTTTCAATGACCAGAATCGTTCATTTTTAGCCCGAAAAAGCCCGTTCTGCTCACTACGAACTGATTAGAACTGATTAGGCACCGCCAATTTTAGAACTAAGCTGGGTTGATGGCTAATTTGTTAACTAATTGACTATCAATGATTTGTGTTTTGCGAAAATTTGACCGTTCAACTAACGCCGACAATGGGCTGGTTGAGCGGGTGAATGCGGGGGTAGGTGTAAAAAAATGGGAGTCTGTATGGAAGTAGATCAACTTCGGGCTGCACTAAACACAGACCACCATGTCTCAACGAATTAGCCGCCACACCCGCCCCCTTGAGCTGGTTGGGCTTGGTGCCAGCCATTGGGCGCACCTCACGGAATGGCTTACCGAACAGGGCTGGCCCAGCGCGTTGCTCGCCACCGATCTGACCTACGGGGCCTGGCAGGCGCAGCACATCGCCAGCGAACTGGCTCGTCAGCTGCAACACCCACTCCTTCCGCCACCCGCCAGCGGACCCACGCCCTCATCGCTGGCCTACGGCGATCTGGTCGGGCGGGGTATCGACGCTGAAGCTGCCGGGGATAAAGCCCTGATCAACGCCGTCGATGCCCTGGAGCATCTGGCACCTGCGCTGGCCACCCTGCCGCCCCACACGATCGTGGTGCTGCTGCCACGGGCAACTTATACCTTCGGTGCCGACAACGCGGCTTTCGTGTACCTGTTGGCGCAGTGGCTCGAAACGCATGCATCGCACAAGCTGCTGCTACTGGATACGGATAACGCCCGTCCCCAACCCGGCGATGGATTCTGGCACATCACGTACCCGGCTGGTGTGACCCCATCGTTGCACAAACCAGCGCCGCTCACGCACCTGCTGGCCTACACGCCCTCGCTGCTGGCCGACGAATCGTATCAGCTTGCGCCCCGCACCTCGGCTCGTGCCGACGCCTGGGTAACCCTGTCGGGCGGGCAACACCTGCTCAAACCTGAATACCGCCCTATCGCTACCCCGCCCGCCGACATGCCGCCAAACCCATTGTTTGGCCGCCCGTTGCTGGCTTTCTGGCAATACCACAACCAGCCCGACTCGGCCCTGATGGGGCAGGCCTGGCAACTGTTTGGGGCGGGCTGTGCTGATATCGCCATCCAACTGGCCGTACGCTGCGTAGCCGCTGCCCAACTGCCTATTATGCGCGGGGTGTTGCTGGCGCAGTTGCAGGGCATGCGCATTGCCACCATGCGGTTTGCCGATGCTGCTGCCGAAGCCGAACCCGCCGCCGCGCTGCCCACCGGCATCCGGTCGTTTCTGCATCAGGCTATTGGCTGGGGACTCGCCATGACCAACCGGCTACCCGACGCCAAACGGCAGTTTGAACTGGCTTCTGCCTATCAGGAGCCTACCATTGCCCCGCTCGAAAAAGCGTATTTCGATAACATCCAGGCGTTTCTGCATTACCGGATGGGCGACGCCGACCAGGCCTTCCGGCTAGAAAAAGGCATTGAGGCGCTTCATCAGACGGTGCCGGACGAAGATTTTCGCCTTACCTACATCAACTCCATCAATCAGGCCCGCCTCTACAAATCGGTGGGTGATCTGGTCAACGCCGAGGCTTATTACGAACGGGCCTTTGCTACCACGCTGGGCAACCGGTCGGAGAGCGATCTGGTGTATGTGCACGTCTGCCGCGCCCTGCTCCGGCACGATCAGAACGAACCCGACGCCTGTTTCCGCGAGTGGGTGCAGGCGGCGCTCCACTGGGCCGCGGCAACGTACCCGGAAGCTGTGGGCGGCCGTACGCTGACCGCCATCCTGAACACCCATCGCCTGCCGCCCCCCACCGACCGTGTGGAGGCAACGGCACAGGCCTTCGTGGAGCGGATTATCGCCCTGGGGGCCGTGCTGAATCGGGACCTGAGCACGGAACTGTCGGGGACGCCCTGTGTCTTTGTGCACGCCAGTCAACGGCCCGGCTGTGAGACCGTAGCGGGCAACGGCTGGTTGCTGGTAGGCACGACCAACGTACCCAGCCAACCCGCCGTGGTGGGGCCACAATCCGACCGGCTCCGGGCACTGCTCACCAACCTGCTCACCACCGAGCTGGGTACGTTGGCTCAGCAACCAACTATTCTGATCGACGACCGGGGGCTCGACGAAGCGCCCTCGCCGGCAGCAGTCTGGTTGCTGGGCTGGCAATGGGCGGCAAAACGGCTTTACTGGCAGGGAACGGAACAAGCCTACGCTGATTACCTTCTGCCGCAGGTCCGGGTGGCGCTTTCACCGGCCGTGGCCCGGCGCGTAGCCGTGCCGTCGGGCGGGCAACAGCTTCAGTTCAAACGCTACCGGCAACCACTGGCCCTGACCGACAAAGCCGCCGATTGGGTCGACTGGTTTGCCGCCGGTCCGACGCTGGGTCAGTTGTGGCAACGGCACGACCGGCAAACCGTCGACGAACTCCTGCGGGTATTCCAGCAGCGCCGGATCATCCGCCTGTCGCTGCCCGACGAAGCCCTGAACGCGGCCCCTACGGCGGCCTATGCATCGTCCTTTCTTGTCTAACCTCTTTTGCCTTGTTCTATGAAATTTGACTTCTGTACGTATAAAGCGCAGGAAATGATTCGGCAGGCCGCGCAACTGGCCAAACAGGGTGGGCAACAGGCCATCGAAGCGGGTCATCTGCTGAAAGCCATCCTGCAACACGACACCGAGACCTGCACGTTTCTCTTCGACAAATGTGGCGCCCGCCTTCCCCTGTTGAGCGAGAAACTCGACGCGGTCATGAAGCTCTACCCGCGTGTTACGGGTGGCGACCCGTTCATCGGTCTGGACGCCTCCAACGCTATCCGCCGGGCGCGTGGGTTGCTGACCGAGTTCAACGACGAGTTTGTGAGCGTCGAACTGCTGCTGCTGGGGTTGCTCGAAGGCAACGACCTGGCCGCCAAGTTCATGCACGAAGCTGGCCTGCGAAGCAATGCCGTCAAAGAGGCGATTAAAAGCCTGCGCGGCCCGGCCAAAACGGTGCAGAGCGCCTCCGCCGACAAGAGCTATCAGGCGTTGCTGCGGTACGGCATCAACCTGACCGAGCGGGCGCAACAGGGGGGTATCGACCCCGTTGTCGGGCGCGACGAAGAGGTGCGGCGGCTGTTGCAGATTCTGAGTCGGCGGGGCAAAAACAACCCGGTACTGGTGGGTGAACCCGGCGTTGGGAAAACCGCCATTGTGGAGGGTCTGGCGCGCCGAATCGTGCAGGGCGACGTACCTGCGGTGCTGGCCGACAAAACCATTGTCAGCCTGGACATGGGCCTGCTCATGGCCGGGGCGAGTTACAAAGGCGAATTTGAAGAGCGCCTGAAAGCCGTGGTGCAGGAAGTGGCAGCGTCCAACGGGTCGGTTATTCTGTTCATCGACGAAATCCACACGCTCGTGGGAACCGGCAGCGGCAACAACAGCGCGCTCGATGCGGCCAACCTGCTGAAACCAGCGTTGGCCCGGGGCGAACTCCGCACCATCGGCGCTACCACGCTCGATGAGTACCAGAAATACATCGAGAAAGACAAAGCGCTCGAACGGCGGTTTCAGCCCGTGCGCGTCAACGAGCCCGACATCGACGATGCCATAAGTATCCTGCGCGGGGTGAAGGAAAAGTTTGAACTGCACCACGGTGTGCTGATCCAGGACGACGCCATCATTGCCGCCGTTGAGCTGTCGGCCCGTTATATCAATGACCGCTACCTGCCCGACAAGGCCATCGACCTGATCGACGAAGCCGGGGCCAAACTGCGCATCGAAACGGAAGCACTGCCCCAGGAACTCGACGCACTGAACCGGCGGATCGTCAAGCTCGAAATCGAACGGGAGGCCATCCGGCGGGAGAAAAAAACGCAGAAAGAAAAAGTATTGACCGATACGCTGGCCGACCTGACGGCGCAACGCGACGAACGGCTGGGCCAATGGGAACGCGAGAAACAAACGTTACTCTCTATACGTAACCTAAAGTCGCTACTTGATCAGTACCGCACCGACGTGGAGCAAAGCGAACGGCAGGCCAATTACGCCCGTCTGGCCGAACTGCGCTACCAGCTTATTCCCGACGCCGAAACCCGACTTCGGCAACTCACCGCCGAAGCCCTGGCCGCGCCGCTGATCAACGAAGAAGTGACACCCGCCGAAATTGCCGCCATCGTGACCCGCTGGACGGGCATTCCCGCAAGCCGGATGCTGCAAACCGAACAGCAGAAACTACAGGACCTGGATAGCGAACTGGCTCAGCGCGTGGCTGGTCAGCCCGCCGCCATCCGGTCGGTGGCTAATGCCGTGCGCCGGTCCAGAACGGGCTTGCAGGACCCCAAACGGCCCATCGGCAGCTTCCTGTTTCTGGGTCCAACGGGCGTGGGTAAAACCGAACTGGCCAAAGCGCTGGGCGAAGCGCTCTTCAACAATGAGCAGTCGCTGGTCCGCATCGACATGAGTGAATACCAGGAACGGCAAACAGTGAGCCGCCTGATTGGGGCCGCGCCGGGACTGGTGGGCTACGACGAAGCCGGGCAACTCACCGAGGCCGTTCGGCGCAAACCGTACAGCATTGTGCTGCTCGACGAAATCGAAAAGGCACACCCCGACGTTTGGAACATCCTGTTGCAGATTCTGGACGATGGCCGCCTCACCGACAACAAGGGGCGCGTGGTCGATTTCAAGAATACCATCGTCATCATGACGGCCAATCTGGGCAGCGCTATCATCCGGGCCAACGCGCTTCAACCCGCCACCGACGAACGGGCGTTGCGGCAAGCTGTGGTGCAGGAACTGCAAACCGTGATGCGACCCGAATTCATCAACCGAATCGATGAGATCGTGCTCTTCAACCCGCTGTCTGAGTCGGTGATTGAACAGATTCTGGCGGGCCAGCTGAAACAGCTACAGCACCGCCTTGAGCAACAGGAACTCCATCTGACGGTATCACCCGAGGCCTACCAGAAGCTGGCCGCCGAGGGCTACGATCCGGCCTTTGGGGCACGGCCGCTGAAACGGGTGGTGCAGCAACGGGTAATCGATCCGCTGGCCCATCTGCTCGTGGCGGGCAACGTACCTGCCGACCGGATGGTGTCGCTCTACGTCGATGTCGATGATGAACTGAGCGTTCGGTAGGGTTAGCGGCGCTGGCTGTTGACCATGCGCGTTTCGAGCATCGTGAAGAAAGGTAATCGGTAGGTTTCGCCCAGCGGGACCTGCCGATTGTCGCTTAAAATGATCTGGTTGCCCTCAACCATGCTGATGCTGCTGAGCGCCACAATATACGATTTATGCACCCGGATGAAGCCCCGGTTCACCAGCTGCTCTTCTAGCTCTTTGATGGGCATATGCGTGATCACCCGCCCTTTCGTGAGGTAAATCGACAGGTAATTTTTAAGCCCTTCGACGTACGTGATATCGGCAAAATTGACTTTGGCGTATTTGCCCTTCACGTCTACTTTCACGAAAATGAAATCTTCCTCAGCAGGAGCAGCGGCCGGTGGGGCTACCGGGGCGGGCACATTCGGAACCATGTATTTCTCCAGCCGCTGAGCCGCCTTGAAAAAACGGTCGAAACTGATGGGCTTGAGCAGGTAATCGACCACGTTATGCTCGAAAGCATCCACCGCATATTGCGTGTAAGCGCTCATCAGCACCACTTTGGTGCGGCCACCCAGCAGTTTCAGCACATCGATGCCTGATAGCTTGGGCATCTGAATGTCCAGAAAGAGCACGTCGATGGGTTTGGTCTGCAGGTCGATTAGCCCCGCGACGGGATCGGTCGAACTCCCACAACTGACCAGAAACGGAATGTTTGAGATGTGATGATCAATGACGTCGATAGACGCCTGCTCATCGTCAAGGGTGTAGACGTTTAGCATAGGTACCAACCAATGGAGTTTGGGCGAGAAGAGAACGGCTATGATCTGGTAGTTCGCAATTGGTCGACTGAAGCCATCTGAAAAACAAGTCGGTTGGTTATCAATGGTGTAGACAGTCACCGGTAATAAACAATAGTCGTATCATATAAACAACTGGTATGGGGACAATCGGTAAAATCAGCCATTGCTCGACGGCGTTTTCGCGCCTTGTGCATGCCCTTTCCGCTGGCGAGCCAATTGGGACTCATAGTAGCGAGCCAGAAAATGATAAACGACCATTTCCTGCTGGCGGTGCGCCGACGTAAATAGCCGGTTGAGCGTCATGTGCAGGTAGCTAGCCAGCAGCGACAGGAGGGAGGGGCCGGTAGGATTAGCGCCGCAAGCAGCACGGATCTGGTCGACCAACGTACCCAACCCCGCCGATCGGTCGCTCAGGCTGGGTACGTTCGGATCGGCCAGCCTCTGTTCAATCAGGCGTTGCTGGGCCCGAAAGCGGTCGTTCAACTGCTTACGCAACGCCTGGTCGGCGTGGTGCTCGGCCAGAAACTGGGCTTGCAGGGTCTGGAGCAGACTGGTCCTGGTGGCCAGGTCAACCGCGAAGTCGGTCAGTAGGGCATCGCAGCTTTGTAGGGCAAAGAGCCAGCGGTCGGCGGGGTCTGGCTGCTCGGCCAGGTACGTTAGCGCCGTTAGGCTATCCGCCGAAAAAAGTTGCTCGCTCAACGCCATCGTTGCCGCCCCATACCGTTCCACTTCCCGCTCGTAGGTGTCGATCTGCACCCGATGCACAATGCCCGCCGTCAGATACGGCGCGAGGCGTTCATGCAACCGGTCGAGCAGAGGACCCGTGAAGCCAACCCGCTCGCTGTGAACCCGCAGCCGGAGGTGAAAATCGGGGTCGTAATAGCGGATGAAGAACCCGGCCGTGATCTGTTCGGTCTGGTACCATTCCTGCAACAGGGGCGTCACCACAGCCGCGAGTAGCTCGTCGGCATAGTAGGCACCTGTGTACAGTTTTACGTACAACCACGCACTGCCCGGCGCAAACGAGCGCGGTAGCAGTGGGGTAGCGGTCGCCTCAAGTGGCGCTTTTGGTGGGGTGGCCGTCACCGGCTGATACGAAATCGGCAGCACTAATTCTTGCACAAACCGTTGATCGCCGTCGGTCAGCCAACAGTGTTCGGGCGTGGCCAGCCATTCGACCAGTCGCAGGGTAGTCAGCCGTTTGGCTTCGTCGAACAACGTCTGTTGCCCTACCGTCGACGACAGGTCAATGACCAATTCATTATCGCCCTGCGCCAGCGCAATCCAGCGGGGTGCATGCTGGTTCGTTTGCAGATGATGTGCCAGGTCGCCCGGCGTCGTCAGTGGGAGCGAGGCAACGGGCAGTGTCCAGTTGGCGCGGCAGAGTATGAGGTTTTTGAACGTGATACGGGGCAAAAACGCCTGCCCGTCCAGCAGGCCCCAGTGCCACCGAAGGGTCATGGTGGCGTGCTGATGCTGCAAATCGGCCAGAAACTGGTAGACGCTCAGCCCGTGCTGGTAATTGTGGGCATTGGACAGCCGCGGCACAACCGGGCGGTTATAGCGCCGGGAGCGCAGCCGCACCAGTCCGTCGGGGCCTACCGAAACCAGCAGATCGCTAGCTGGCAACTGTTGCTCCGGCCCCACCGATGCCCGGCTGATGTACGGAATCTCGTAGGGCCGAAACGCGGGCCGGATCAGGACATTGCCCAGCCGGTCGTCGGGCCAGTGTACAACCTCGGCAAACAGGGTGTCGGGTTCGTGCAGGGCTTCCTCTGCCAGACTGGCCTGAACGTGGGCTGTCAACTCAGGCGAATGAGCACAAAACCGGCCCAGCAAGTTGGCAGCAGACGGTCCCCCGGTGGCCAATAGATTAAACTGAAAGTCCCCCTTATCGAGGTCGGCTTCTGAAGCACTCAACAGGTTGCCTGCTACGTAGGCACTGGCGGGTGGCGGTGTGGGCTTGGGTAGCGCAGCCAGTTCGTCCAGTGTCAACTCGACAGCCAGTTGCCCCGTACGCAGCGCCTGCGCCCATTTTTTCAGGGCCAGTTCGTCGAAAGCGCCCCACGTCACCTGCCTGTCGGTGGGTGGTGCGGGGAACTGTAACCCATCAGTCAGGGGCGCATAAACGGTTTGGCTGCCCGCCGTGGTGCCGTAGCCCACGCCAAATTCGCCGTCCAGTGCTTCCAACAGGGGGATTTCGCGGCCATCGTACCGGTCCTGAAAACGCCGCACAAACGCCCGAAACGCCGGTATGGCGCGGGGTTGATTCAGGGGGAGCAACGTACCCAGCTGGTCGGTAATCGTCGAGACAACCCGCTCACTAAGCTGGTTGACCGTTGTCCGAATGAACAGATCCGTCTGGATCAGGTGCGTTGTCGTATTGGCGGACAGATAGGGCGCGAGCGCCTGCCGGACCTGCTCCTGTACGGCTGAGGCGGTCAGGTCTGAACGACTCAGTAGCTGCTCTACCTGATTGAGCATCGCCACAATGGCTTCCGTACCGGTCAACGGAACCAGTTTAGCCCGCAGCAGGGGCAGCATAGCGCCCCCGGTTAGCTCGGGCTCCAACTCACTAACAATCAGTTGGCTGTCGATCAGTTGCGCTACAACGTGTTGAGCCAGGTCGGGCGTGTGGCCATCGGCAACCAGCCAGTCCATGAGCTGCCCGATCGTGCGCCCGCTGACGGCTTCATCGAGCAACGCCTGCAACGATGGCGAATGGCCAACGGCACTGACGAAATAGCGTCGTTGGGCGCCACTGTTGTCGCACTCGATGTAGCGCAATTCATCGCCGATGGTATAGTGGCTGTTATTGGTAAAAAACCGGACCTGCTGCCGGATGGCTGGCTCAAGCAGCAGCTGTTGTACCAGCCGGGCAACGCAGTCCATGTCGAGCCGCCGAAAGAGGACCGCCCGTTGGGCAAGGGGTTGTAACCGTACCTGTGATAGGGCCAGGTCAACGGAACCCACCGAACAGCCCGCCATCAGGCCGAAAGGCGTCGACCGGGTGCTGATCCGCAGCACGTAGTTGGTCAGTGGCCGAAGCAGGGAAGGCGGCAGGGGCCAACCGTGCTGGTCGAGGTGCAGCTGAATGCTGGTATGCAGGGCCGGCGACGACACAAAAAGGGCGTCGTTGAACCAGCGGTCGCGCCACAGCCGGGGCAAACATACCGACGGGTCGTGGTGGAGGTCGTCGACCGTGTTGATCGGCAGGGAAGGCGTGCGCAGCAAAAAATAGGATGCTGGCGTCAGCGCGGCGCGGGCAGTCATGGAAGGGTAGTTACGGGCATACGCTACGGCGGGCGTAGCATGGATACGGAAGCTACCGCCAATTACGCAAAAAACCCGCTACCAAGGCTGGCAGCGGGTTTCCGAATGTATATTGGTGTCGTACTAAATCAAATTTACTCACTGGCAAGCGCTTCGGCTCCACCCACGATTTCGAGAATCTCTTTCGTAATGGCGGCCTGACGCGTACGGTTGTAAACGAGTTTCAGCTCTTTCAGCAGCTCACCGGCGTTTTCGGTGGCTTTGTCCATCGCTGTCATCCGCGCACCATGTTCCGAGGCGTTGGATTCCAGCACGGCTTTGTACAGCTGAATTTTTAATGTTTTTGGAATCAGTTCCGAAACGATTTGCTCTTCGTCGGGCTCAAACGTGTAATTCACGTTGGCCGTTACACCCGCGGGCGCAGGCGTCGGCACGATCGGCAACATTTGCTCCACGCGAATAACCTGCGTGGCTACGTTTTTGAATTCGTTGTAGACGATCTCGACCACGTCGAACTGACCAGCCACGAACGCGTCCATCGCTTCTTCAGCCGCCTCGCGGACGGTCGAGAAGCTCAGTGAACCAAAGGTGTCAATGTGGTTGGTGTTGACGCTGAAACCCCGACGCTGCATGCCCTCACCACCTTTCTTGCCGATGGCCATGACCTTCACGTTGCCCCGGCGTGCCTGTTCGGCATACCGCTCGTTGACGCGGGCCACGGCGGCTTTCACCACGTTGGTGTTGAACGCACCACAAAGACCCCGGTCCGACGTCACCAGAATCAGCAAGACGTTCTGGATCGGACGTACCTGCTTGTAGGGGCTGTCGGCGGCGGCTTCGGCACCGGCCGATACCGTACCGAGCATTTCGCTCAATTTCTGGGCGTAAGGGCGCATCTGCGTAATCGCGTCCTGTGCTCGCCGCAGCTTGGCCGCCGCCACCATTTTCATGGCTTTAGTGATCTGCTGCGTCGAGTTGACCGACACAATCCGGTTGCGTACTTCCTTTAAACTGGGCATGATTGGATAGTTTAAAGTTCACTATCCAAGGTTCAGGTTGACTTTCAGAAAGTCAACCTGAACCTTGAACTGTAAACCTTGAACGTGTTTCTTAATACCGCGCTGACAGGTCAGCAGCTACTTTACGGATGGCGGCAGTGGCCGTGTCGCTCAGGTTGCCCTTGCGGAGGTCGGTCAGCGCGTCGGCATGCTGCGATTCGAGCAACATGTTGAACTCCGATTCAAATGTCTTCACCTTGTCGACGGGTACTTTGTCGAGCAGGCCGTTTGTCG
The DNA here is from genome assembly GCF_000331105.1 of Fibrella aestuarina BUZ 2. Lineage (NCBI taxonomy): Bacteria > Pseudomonadati > Bacteroidota > Cytophagia > Cytophagales > Spirosomataceae > Fibrella > Fibrella aestuarina. The sequence goes on from NC_020054.1 coordinate 1,659,291, forward strand.
AGGCGTAGATGATGGCAACCTGCTGCTCAACCGGTACGGGTGAGTATTGCGGCTGCTTCAGCATCTCCTGGTTCCGGCGGCCCCGGTCGATTGTCAGCTTGGTCGAGGCGTCAAGGTCAGAACCGAACTTGGCAAACGCTTCCAGCTCGCGGAACTGCGCCTGATCGAGCTTCAGCGTACCCGCCACTTTCTTCATCGACTTGATCTGCGCGTTACCACCTACGCGTGATACCGAGATACCTACGTTAATGGCCGGGCGGATACCGGCGTTGAACAGGTTCGACTCCAGGAAGATCTGACCGTCGGTGATCGAGATTACGTTGGTCGGAATATAGGCTGATACGTCACCGGCCTGGGTTTCGATGATCGGCAGGGCCGTCAGTGAACCACCACCTTTCACCTTGTCTTTCAGGCTCGGGGGCAGGTCGTTCATGTTCCGGGCAATGTCGTCGTTGGCGTTTACCTTGGCGGCCCGCTCAAGCAGGCGGCTGTGCAGGTAGAATACGTCACCGGGGTAGGCTTCGCGGCCTGGCGGGCGACGCAGCAGCAGCGATACCTCCCGGTAAGCAACGGCCTGTTTTGACAGGTCATCGTATACCACGAGAGCGGGGCGGCCCGTGTCGCGGAAATACTCACCGATAGCGGCACCCGTAAACGGCGCGAAGAACTGCATCGGTGAGGGGTCAGAGGCGGCAGCGGCAACGATTACGGTGTAATCCATCGCACCGGCTTTCCGCAGCGTCGCTTCGATCTGCTTGATCGTCGAGGCTTTCTGGCCGCAGGCTACGTAGATACAGTAAACGGGTTCGCCTTTCTCGTAAAATTCTTTCTGGTTGATGATCGTGTCGATGGCCACGGCGGTCTTACCCGTCTGGCGGTCACCGATGATCAGTTCGCGCTGACCCCGACCGATGGGAATCATGGCGTCGATGGCCTTGATGCCCGTTTGCAGCGGCTCGTTTACCGGCTGGCGGTAGATAACGCCGGGTGCTTTCCGCTCGAGGGGCATCGCGTAGGTTTCGCCCTGGATGGGGCCGTTACCGTCGATGGGCAGGCCAAGCGTGTTTACCACACGGCCCAGGATACCTTCGCCCACGTTGACGTAGGCAATCTGGTTGGTGCGCTTAACGGTGTCGCCTTCCTTTACTTCCGAGTAATCGCCGAGCAATACCGCACCGACGTTATCTTCTTCAAGGTTAAGAGCGAGCGCTTGCAAACCGTTGTTGAAGGCGAGCAACTCACCGGCCTGTACTTTCGACAAACCGTAGATACGCGCCACACCGTCGCCGATCTGCAGCACCGTACCCACTTCTTCGAGTTCGGCTTCGGTTTGCGCCCCGGCAAGCTGGGCACGAAGGATAGCCGATACCTCATCGGGTCTTACGGACACCATATAGTCTGAGTAATCGTTAGTTAGTGATCAATTTTCGGGCGCAAAGGTAAGGTTAAAATTTGATAAATCAGCGATTACGCCTCAACATTGAACGTGTTTATTAGACTTTTCTAAGAATTCGACCCGTAAAAAATGGACCGGGGCGTATGGCGAAAATTCCTGTCCAATTTCGGGTGGTTTGGTTACCATATTTTCGCGGGGTACTTTCCCTCTTAGTAACCCATTTAAGTATGCGTCACCTACCATCGTCCGGCCGCTCTATGGTTCGTTTCCTCCTCCGCTGCTGGGTGGTCACGACCGGGCTGACGGGCCTCGCCAACCCGCTGTTGGCCCAGGCCACCGGGCCGGATCGTTACCGGGCCCGCGTGGTTACCACCGCCGGTCGGCGGTTCCACGGCGTGCTTGAGGATGTCGATTCGTATGGGGTGTACCTGCGGCAGGCCACCTCGGCCCGCAACCAGTTTGACCAGGATGGCTACCTGCCGATCAGCACGATTCGGAAAGTGGTGGTGGTGCGTCGACAGAAGAAGCGGCTACAAGTGGCAGGGGCGGCTATTGGGGCGGCGGCGCTCGGGTTTGTGTCCTACGAAGCACTGAAGAAAAACCCACCCCGGTCAGATATTTCGTACGGCCTGACGCTCACCTTTTCGGCTGCCGCCGGGGCCGCTATCGGCTACGCGCTGGGCAGCGGGGCCAACGCCCTGTTCGATCAGGCCAATCGGCGCGTGTTTCGGCCTGCCTACCCCGGCGATTCAACGACGCTGATTCGCCAATTGCAACCCTTCTGCGAGCGCTACCGGCAGGAGTTGTTCGACCGAAAACCAACCACCAACCAACCCGAATGACAGCAGCAACGCCCGCTTCGCTACAGTATCGATTAGCAACCGAGGCCGATCTGGCCCACATTGTCGGTATGCTCGCCGATGATCCGTTGGGGCAGCGGCGGGAAGCCTTCCAACTACCCTTGCCGGCAACGTACCTGGCGGCTTTTGAGCGGATTCGTACCGACCCGCAGCAGGAACTAACCGTTGTGGCCCAGGACGGCGTGATTGTGGGTACGTTCCAACTGAGCTTTATTCAGTACCTCACGTACCAGGGGGGCGTGCGGGCGCAGATCGAAGCCGTACGGGTTCGGGCGGGGTATCGGGGACAAGGCATCGGCACGGCCATCTTTCGGTACGCGATCGAGCGAGCCACCAAACGGGGCGCCCATCTGCTCCAGTTGACGACCGACAAGCAACGCCCCGACGCCCGTCGCTTCTACGAGTCGCTGGGCTTTGTGGCCTCACATGAAGGCATGAAGCTGGCGTTATGACCCCGACGGACTACTGCCGCAATTGCTGAAACCATTCCAGCGATCGGCGGATGGAGCTGACTTCGGCAACCACATGATACCCAGTTGGTAAGGTCACCAGGTTTACGTTTTTGGAGCCCCGTTGCTTAAGCGCCGCCGCCGTGTGCTCGGTCGTTAGAAAGGGAATAATGTCATCTTCCCGGCTGTGAATCAGGCGGGTAGGCGTCTGGGCCGTCCAGTTGGTCAGATCATCGTCAGCCAGGGCTTGGGCAAAGGCAGAGGTCGGGTTGCGGAGATCGGCTTTGAACGCATCGGTGCAGAGCGCGTCGAAACTGGTTTCGGTCGTCCAGGCGTTGTTCAGCGATTCAGTAATCTGTTCCGCGTAAGGCGATTTGAAATAATACGTAAGTGGCTTGTTGAGGCCATAAGTCCGGTTGTAGCTCAGTACCTGCCACGTATAAATGTAGTTGGCTACGCGGCCTATCGTTCGGTTGTGCGTGATGTACTCGAAAAACCCCGACATATCGTAGGGCCCTGCTCCGCAGCTGGTACCTGCCAACGGAATGGCCGAGCTGTACTTCTCTTCAATCAGCTTTTGGGCGGATAGCGTGGCATAGCCTCCCTCCGAATAGCCAACCATGAACGTTTGGGGGGTATAGCTGATGCCTTTCTGCGCCAGGAACGCGTTGGCGGCCAGTAGCATGTCGACCGTTGCCTGGGCCAGCGTTTGTCGGTGTTCATACCGATGCGAAAACTTGTCGGCTACGCCATAGCCAATGTAATCGGGCGCTACCACGATATAGCCGTGAGTCGCAAAGTAAAGGCTGTAAGAAAAGCCCGGCTGTCCGTAGTTGGCACCCGAGGGCGCCTCTGTATTCGAGAAGGCCGTTGGGTGCTGGTAGCTCAGGATCGGGTAGGGTTTCTGGGGCGGGGTGGGCTGGCTGGGCACAAACACGATTCCGGAGGCATCAACGGCGCTGCCGTCTTCGAGCGTGGTCTGGTAAACGAGCCGGTAAATCGTAAGCCGGTAATCGGCGGGGGTGTATTCCAGCGAATCGTTTGTGGTTGTCAGTTGCCGCAACACAGCGTTACTGTAGTCGGCAAGCTGCGTTGCCGAGACTAAAACGGGTTTGGGCTGGGGATCATCCGGTGTGCAGGCCACCAGAAAAAGTAAATACAGGCAAGCGCAAAAGGCAATAAACAGGTATCTCATGTAGCGTAGGTACGACTGCGGCGGTGGGCACGCAAACAGGCCAACCGGTTGGGTTAACCAACTAGCTAAGACGTAAACACGCTACTTAACGTCACGCTTGGGGCGGACGCGTCTACCGACAATGCAATCAATTCGCCGAATACTCCTGCTTGTATTTCACGGCCAGCCCTTCGAGCGAATAGCCGTTGGCAGTGGCGGTGGTATAATACTGGTACTTGACGTTGACGAGGGCGTCGGCGCCCAGCCGCTGTGCCTGCAACGTCAGCTTACCCATCAGCGCATCTTTGTCGAGCATCGTATTGCCGCGGTCGAGCATCCGGCCGCCGCGCACCCGCTGCTTGGCCTGCAGGGGCACCTCGTCGGAGATTGTCAGAAACTTCAATTCCTCGTAGGGGCGGGTAGGTTGCTGCTGTCCGTAAAACAATTCGACGGGGTATTTAGGGCCGGTAGAGATAGGAATGGCTGGCCGGAAACAGCTCGTCAGCAAGCAAAGTGATAGCCCTGTTAAGTAACCAATAAATCGTATCGAAAGAATTGGAAGTCTCATGAGAATGTGTTTGTTTGCTCTACAGTCGGGCGATTGAACTAAGTTAACCGATACCGACCTACTATTGGTACCTACTACGCGCTATCCAACGAAGGTCAGACGAATTCGGCCTCTCTTATTCACATGAGTATTCGCTTACCGTTGTTTTGTTTGCTCTCGTGCCTGCTACAACCCGATGGAATCGCTCAGACGTTCCACGAAACGTACGAAACGGTAGCGAAAGGCCCCGCCCCCCGGCCCGAAACCCGGCCCGTGGCGCTGAGCGTGACCCCGGCTGTGGCGCGGCCGTGGGTACGTCTGATGGGGCAGGTCGAAACAGACGGCAAGATAAAACTACGCTGGCAGACCAACTACGCTAAAGCGGCCCGCTCGTTTCGGGTTGAACGTTCAGCCGACGGGGTAGACTGGAGTGCGCTGGGCGAAGTAGACGGTACCGATTCCGTACAGCGCAATGCGTATCAGTTTATCGATGAGACCCCTGTTCGGATGGCGGTTTACCGGTTACAGAGCCGACACGACGATGGCAGTATGCCTTATTCGGCGGTGTTGTCAGTCGTAAACCCGCGCCACGCCAGCCAGCCGGTGCTGTATTATAGCGTCGATGGGCAGGTGGTGCTGATCGGCATTGAGCCGATGAATCTCATTTACCCGGTTACGGCCAACCTGTATGCTGAATCGGGCCGGTTGCTTTGTTACGACAACCTGCCGCCCCAAACCGACGAGTTTCGGATCGACATACCGGCGACCAAAGACGGCGCCGTCAAGGTACAAATTGTCGACGGAGCCCACCGGGTGTTGACCGTCCGCCGGGTTTTGCTGTCTAAATGACACCCAGCCGCGGGGTGCAACAGAGCGCACCCTAATCAGCGTATTACCATTTACTCACTTAGCGGGCCGACAGTTGCCACCGGTACAACAGACGTTGTATGTTTGGTTTACTGGTAGTTACTTAGTGGTATCGCCCCTTGTTAGTCGCGCTTTATTCATCTGGGCTATGAACAATACGAACAAAGTGTCTGATCGTTCCCATGATTGCACGTCTACTGTTGTTGTGTGCCTTGTTTGGCTGCCGACCAATCGGCAGTCGCGCGCAGGGCTTTATCGCACCCACCATGGCTGTATCGTATGAAGGTAAAGCCAGCAATTCCCTCAAGGCGGTCGCTGCCGTAGCGACCACGCCACCAAGCCCGCCCCCGGCCCCCGAATTGGTGCGCCCCTGGGTACGTCTGAACGCCCGGCCCGACGCCGACGGGACTGTGCGGGTACAATGGCAAACCCACCCCAAACAAGTCAATAAAACGTTTCTGCTCGAACGTTCGGCGGATGGCATCACCTGGGAGCCACTGGGGCAGGTAAGCGGCAACGAAACCGCTTCGGGAAAAAACACCTACGAGTTTGTCTCGGCGCAGCCGTTGGCTTCCGAACGGTACCGGCTGTTCTGCCTGCTGGCCGACAACACGAAGCTGTATTCGTCGGTGGTGGCGCTGGTGAGTACCGGTCAGCCACATCAGGCGGTTCGGTACTACGCCGCTCAGCAGAGTGCCATTACGGTGGGCTTGCTGCCTAGCCGCCTTACGTTTCCGGTAACGGTCAACGTGTATACGGCCGCCGGCGCGATGCTTTGCTACGACAGTCTGGTCAAATCGGCCAACGAGTTCATGGTAGAGTTACCCGCCACGAAAGAGAGCACGCTGCGGTTGCAGGTCGTCGATGCGTCGAATCGGGTGGTGCTGATGCGCAACGTGGCTATGCCGTCCGCTCTGCAGACCGACGTTGCGTCAGCACCTCGCCAATGACGCGGGGGTAGTGCTCATATTCCAGCTCATGCACCTTCTGGGCCACATCGTCGGGCGTATCGGTGGGCAGGACGGGGCAGGTTGCCTGAAAAATAATCTGGCCCTCGTCGTACTGCTCATTCACGAAATGGATGGTGATGCCCGACTGCGTTTCGCCCGCCGCCACAACAGCTTCGTGCACATGCTGCCCATACATGCCCTTGCCCCCGAAGTTGGGTAATAGCGCCGGGTGGACATTGACGATCTGGCCCGGAAACGCCTGCACCAACGTACCTGGCACCAGCCACATAAACCCCGCGAGCACCACCAGATCGATGCCCTGCGCCAGCAGCAGGTCGACTACCCGGCTGGTCTGGTAAAAGCCTGGCCGGTCGAACACCAGCACCGGCACGTGCTGCGCGCAGCCGAAACCCCGCCGCGCCCGGTCGATCACCCCGGCCTTGGGGTTGTTGGTCAGAATGAGCGACACCGTTACGTCGGGTGACGCCGCAAAATGACGGGTAATCTGTTCGGCGTTGCTGCCCGAACCGGAAGCGAAAATGGCGATACGTTGCATACGAGGACTAAAGGGGGTGAACGGTAAGTGACCAATGGGTGGGCGTGCAAAAGTAAGGCGGGGTTGCCTTTCCCTGGCATGCATCGTTCGTCCTCATCATTCATCCCTGCCTGTACATTGTTCGTTGGCCGTTCCCCGTCTACCTTTGCGGTCAGGTACGTTCCCAAACGGCTATGCTCAAGACTCAACAGCTTACGTTTGCCTATTCCCCCACCAAACGCTTTCAGTTTCCTGACGTTCACTGCGCCGACCGCGACGCCCTGCTGATTCTGGGCCGGTCGGGAACGGGTAAGACGACGTTTCTGCATTTGCTGGCGCTGCTGCTCAAGCCCGAAGCGGGACGTGTGGTCATCAACGATACGGATCTGACTACCCTGTCGCCCGCACAAACGGCGGCGTTTCGGGCGCAGCACGTGGGTCTTGTTTACCAAAAACCGCATTTCGTGAGCGCGTTGTCGGTGATGGACAATCTGCTGTTGGCCAATTACCTGGCCAACAAAACGCAGGCCCGCGACCGCGCCGAACAACTGGCGACCCAGCTCGGCTTTGCGGAGCAACTGGGCAAGAAAACGGCGCAGATGAGTCAGGGAGAGCAGCAGCGGGTGAGCATCGCCCGGGCGATGATGAATCAGCCGACCCTGATTTTGGCCGACGAACCCACGTCGAGCCTCGACGACGCCAACGCCGACCGGGTTATCAGCCTGCTGCGTGATCAATCGGAGCAGATCGGGGCGAGTCTGGTGGTGGTTACGCACGATCAACGCCTCAAAGACGCGTTCACCAACCGAGTTATTTTATAACCGTTTACAGTCCGCCGCCCACTGTTATCAGGCCGTTGTTTGCCAGTACGTTGCCGACTTTCAGGGAACCGAAAAACAGCAGACAGCCGATTGTAAACAGCAAACCGACGACTTACTCATTAGTCTATGCGCCCTTTACTTATTAGTATTGCCTTACTCCTTGCCAGCGTTGCCGTTGGGCAGAATACCCGCAAGAAAGATTACCTGGTGGAGATCAAAACCGACCTGGGGAAGATGCACCTGATTCTCTTTGAGCAAACGCCGAAGCACCGCGACAACTTTATCAAGCTGGTGAAGGACGGGTATTACAACAACGTGCTGTTTCACCGGGTCATCGACAAGTTCATGATTCAGGGCGGCGATCCCGACTCGAAAACGGCCGTTGCCGGGCAGGCGCTGGGGAGCGGCGACGCAGGGTATACCATCCCGGCGGAGTTTTTACCGACACTGTTTCACCGCAAAGGAGCCATAGCTGCTGCCCGCGACAATAACCCGCAGAAGGCATCGAGCGGTGCGCAATTTTATATTGTGCAGGGGCGCGTCTGGAACGACGAAGACTTGCAAAAACAGATTGACCGGGGCCACACCCGCGCCCCGGAACGCATCTACACCGACGAGCAGAAGCAAGTCTACAAAACCCTTGGTGGCACCCCGCATCTCGACGGTAGTTACACCGTATTTGGGCAGCTTCTGGACGGGTATGACGTGGTCGACGCCATTGCCCGCCAACCCCGCGACGCCAAAGACCGCCCACTCAAAGACATCCGGATGCAGGTGAAAGGCAAGTGGGTCCGCAAGAAAAAGATCACCAAACTCTACGAGTACACCTACGAACCATAACACCCCACCCCTGGCCCCTCCCCTTAACCAAGGGGAGGGGGATGCGCTACAACAGGGATCGCCCCAAAGGCAGCGCACTCCCCCCTCCCCTGAAATACAGGGGAGGGGTCGGGGGTAGGGTCAAACCATATGAAGAAGATTCTGATTACCGGGGCCAATGGCCTGCTTGGACAAAAACTGGTGGCCCTGCTGGCCAATCAGCCCGATGTGGAACTGACAGCGACGGCGCGGGGGGCCAACCGCCTGCCCCATACCGATGGCTATACGTACCTGGCGATGGACATCACCAATCGCGACGAGGTACTCAGCGTGATTGGCCAGGTACGTCCCGACGCGGTTATCCACGGCGCTGCGATGACCGATGTGGATAAGTGCGAACTGGACAAAGACGCCTGCTGGGCGCAGAACGTAACCGCCGTCGAGTACATCGTGGAAGCCTGCCGCGCCACCAACGCCTTCCTCTGCCACGTGTCGACGGATTTTATCTTCGACGGGGCGGCGGGGCCGTACACCGAAGAAGCCGAGGGGAATCCTATCAGCTTCTACGGTTGGAGCAAATACGCCGCCGAGAAAGTAGTGAAGCACTCAGGACTGCGCTGGGCCATTGCCCGCACCGTGCTTGTGTATGGCATTGCGCACGACATGAGCCGCAGCAACATCATCCTCTGGGTGAAAAAATCGCTCGAAGACGGCAAAACCATCAACGTGGTGACCGATCAGTTCCGCAGCCCAACTCTGGCCGAAGATCTGGCTGCCGGTTGTGCGCTCATTGCCCGGCAGGAAGCCGAAGGGATCTTCAATATTTCGGGCAGCGACGTGCTGACGCCCTACGAGATGGCCATTCAGACCGCCGACTATTTCAGCCTCGACAAATCGCTGATCAAACCCGCCGATGGGAGCACGTTCCGGCAAACGGCCCGGCGTCCGCCCCGCACCGGTTTCGTGATCGATAAGGCCCGTACGGTGCTGGGCTACAACCCGCGTTCGTTCAGCGAAGGCATTGCCGTGCTGGCCGGGCAACTATAGCCGTTCGCGCCGTGAAACAGCGCTTTAGCTTACCTAAAAGCCAGTCTATCAGCGGGTAGGCTGGCTTTTTTGTGGTCTGCCGGCATGGCTCAGTAAAATCAATACAGCTGTAACAACTTATGGGTAGCCGGGTTATTCATGCAGGAAGCCACCTACGGCGCGCGCCAATGTGGTGCCGAGGCTCCTGCCAAAACACGTAACCCAACCGCATATGAGCAACCTGTTGGCCCGATTCTACAAGACGCTCTTTGCCGACTCGATACCCATGACAAGTACAACAAGTACACCGGCTACGTCGAAAGGGAGCTTTTTCAGCAACGTCTGGACTGTGCTCCGCGACGCCTTCAACGGATTTATGGACGACCGTTGCCTGAAACTAAGCGCTTCGCTGGCCTATTACACCATCTTCTCGCTCTCGCCACTGCTGGTGCTGATGATCTCGCTGGCCAGTATTTTTCTGGGTGAAGAGGCCATCCGAGGTCAGATTTTCGGCCAGATCAACGGATTGGTGGGCAACGATGCCGCCAAGCAGATTCAGGACATGATCAAAAGCGTAGAGCTGTCTAACAAGACGAATACCGCCCTCGCGGTGAGCATCGTGACGCTGCTGGTTGGGGCCACCAGTATTTTCATTGAAATTCAGGATTCGGTCAACATCATCTGGCGGGTGAAGGCCAAACCGAAACGGGGCTGGCTCAAGATGCTGAAAGACCGGCTGCTGTCGTCGTCACTCATTGTCAGCCTGGGATTCTTGCTGCTGGTGTCGTTGCTCATTAACGGGTTGATTCTGGCCCTGAGTGATCAGCTGACCCGCATTTTGCCCGGCCTGAGCGTTTACCTGGTCAGCGCCATCAACTTCTGCATCAGTACCGCCGTCATCACGGTGCTGTTTGGTGTCATTTTCAAAGTGCTGCCCGACGCCAAAATTGCCTGGAAAGACGTGCGGTGGGGGGCTATCTTCACGGCGCTACTCTTCATGCTGGGGCGCTACCTCATTGGGCTATACATCGACACCAGCGGCACCAGTTCGACCTACGGCGCGGCGGGGTCGCTTATCGTGATTCTGACCTGGATCTACTACACGGCGGCCATTCTGTATTTTGGGGCTGAGTTTACGCAGGCCTACGCCAACCACTACGGCATCAAAATCGAACCCGCCGACTACGCCGTTTATGTGGAGCAAACCGAACGCGAGCGCGATGTCACGACCATCCCGACCGAGCACAAAGTGGAGGCGGCGAAGAAAAGCGAGTAGCCAACCGGCGGGCGCGTTAAGGTCGGTCAGGTACGTTGCTTCGGCGGTGGCTGGGTACGTTGGCCAACGTGACCACAACCTAAAATTGAATCCGGGCGAAATCCAACCGAAAACCTTTTCCGTATATCGGTTGGAGCATGAGGCTCTACCAATGCTAATTAAAAAGACCGCCACAGTTTTGAGGCGGTCTTTTTGCGCAAAAAGGGGTTCTGCGCGCTCAAATGGCCGGTAAATAGACGCTGAACGTAGCCCCCCGATCGGGCTGACTGCTGGCGCTCAGGGTGCCTCCGTGGTTTTCAGCCACCTTCTGGCAAATGGCCAGTCCAATGCCCGTGCCGGGAAAATTGGCCCGGCTGTGCAAGCGCTGAAAGACCTGAAAAATCCGTTGGGTGTATTTTTCGTCGAAGCCAATACCGTTGTCCGCGACGTCGATTCGGTAGTAGGTAGCCGCGTGGCGCGTGGGTTTTACCGACGCAGGTACGTTGGCTGACATCACCGATTCATACCGAACGCTGACCACCGGCGCAACGCCCTCACGCCGGAACTTGAGCGCGTTGCTCAGCAGATTCTGGAAGAGCTGCCCCAGCTGCGACGTGTCGCCCCGAATGGTGGGCAGCGGCGCCACCTCCACCGCGGCACCGGCTTCGCTGATGATCAGATCCAGGTCGGCCAATACAGCGTTCAACAGGTTAGTAAGCGACACCCGTTCGTGGGTTTCCTGCCGGGTCGAGATGCGCGAAAAGGCGAGCAGATCCCGAATGAGCGTCGACATGCGATTGGCGGCCAACTGCATCCGCTCGAGGTGCTTGACCCCGTCGCCCAACGGTTGGGCGTATTGGGTTTTAAGCAAATCGCCGAATGACTGAATCTTGCGGAGCGGCTCCTGTAAGTCGTGGGAGGCCACGTAGGCAAACTGTTGCAGGTTTTCGTTGGAGCGTTGCAGATCGAGCACCGAGGCCTGAAGCTGCTCGGTGCGGCCGTCTACCTGTTGTTCCAGATCGGCCGCCAGCGTACGGTAGCGCTGTTCGCTTTCGGCCAGTTCGTCCCGGCTTTTCACGGCCTGTGTGGTTTCAGAGCAGGTCACCAGCACGCCGTTCACGGCGGCCGTATCGTCGATCAGTGGGCTGAAGCTGTACGTCCAGTAGGCATAGTCCATAACGCCCTCCCGGTAGATGGGCAGCTTCTGATCTTCGAACCAGACCGCGTCACCACCCGCCATAATGCCGTGAATCATGGGGCCGATGACGGGCCACGATTCTGCCCAGCTCACCTCGCCGCGCTGCCCCAGCGAGGCCGGGTGCTTCCCGTTGTTGCCCAGACTGGGCCGGAAGGCGTCGTTGTAAAAGGTGATCAACCCGGGTCCCCAGAAGATGAGCATGGGGAACCGCGAGGTCAGCATCATATTGACCAGCGTACGCAGGCTCGACGACCAAGCGCCGGGCTCGCCCAGCGACGTTGTCGACCAGTCGAACTGACGGGTAAGCAGCCCCATTTCACCCCCGCCCTGTAAAAAAGGGTAGGCTGGGGGCGGGGTACCCGAGGAGGTGGAAGGGAAAGATGAGTCCATAACGTCGCCGTGAGCAGTCTGGAGATCGAACCGCCAGGCGGTGCTATCTGTGGCAAAGGTAAGCAAGCCCAGACCGACGAAGCGGACCATCTGGTAGAAAGGCGGCTCAGACCATAGCTACTTTATGACGTTGCCACTCTTATCCGTTACGCACAGATCGGTCGACCAGGCTTCGGGAGCGACTACTTCCCATTTTTTGGCGCCAGTTGCCAGGTTGAGGGCATACAGCTGCTTATTCCAGGTGGTTAAATAAACGGCGTTGTAGCCGAGCGCCATGTGAGCGTAGCCTGTGGTATACTCCCATTTCTTAAGGCCGGTAGTTGCGTCAACCGCGTAGAATTGATCTGTGCCGTCCCCGTTACCCACATAGACGATGCCGTTGAGTACGTTCAGGTCAGAAATCTGAAAGTTGCCCGGCGTATCAAAAGCCCATTTTTGCCGGCCCGTAGTTTCTTCGATGGCGTAGAGTTTTTCGAGCCCTTCGGCATAAACCGTTCCTTCGTGTACATATACAAAGCCTGACGTATGGCTGTAGATCGGAAATTCCCATTTTTGGGTACCGCTCGTGGCGTTGATAGCCAGAAGCTTGCTGTTCGCTCCGACGTAAAGCACCCCATTCGCCAACGCCAGGTAGGCACCCGAAACATTGCTGAGGGTCGATTTCCAGCGAACAACCCCCGTTGACTGCTTAATCGCGTAGAGCGTCTGTTCGTCCAGGATATACACATGATCCTGATCGGTGATTGGCGCTGTATAGGGGTTGGTTAGGGGTAACTCCCAGTACTGTTCCCCTGAGGTAGCTGATCGGGCAGCGAGCTTTCGCTGGGTGCCCGTTGCAAATAAGGTGTTGTTGGCTAGAGTCAGGCCGGAGCTGCCAACGGTAGTAGTCCATTGCCGTATCCCATTACGGCGGTCGAGGGCGTAAATAACCCCATAATCAGCCCCGACGTAGCAGGTTTTATCGTCTAACAGGAGTGTCCCGCTGAGGGCCGACGAAGCTAGTCGGGATTCCCATTGCTTCATCCCGGTGGTTGTGTTGAATGCAGACACCGTTTTACTCCTATCGGCTCCATATAAAACACCGTTGGCAACGGTAGGTCGGCCGATCGGATAATCAGCCACTGTGGCTTGCCAGCGTATAAGGCTCGTTGGCGCATCGACAGCGACAAATTTATTGTCGGCGTTTCCCACGTAGATCGCATCGTCGACATGGGCGGGCGTGGACGGTGGATTGATGGGGTCGGTCGGTTTACAAGTGACCAAACTGGTGCACAACAACAGGCTAAAGCGTAGATACCGAAGGGAGAAACTCATGTATATGAAAAAGCAACAAATGTTATAAAAGTAACTACTTGTTGGCTTACTTTTTTGCTGTCGGTCATAACTCTGTATTCTGCACTTGCCGGGAAGCCAATTTATAGCCTAAATAGGGGCCATGCATTCAGTGGTTTCCAGGCCAACATGCGCGTACTTAGCTGACCGCTTGACTCGAAACGATGAGGCGTGAAACGAACAAGGGTTGGTATTAAGCGTTTATCAACGTATGTAGAAGTGATTGATTGATGAAAACAGGAGACTTTATCTACGTTCGCTACATTGGTAATATCCGCCACTGGAGCCGCGATCCGTTCAGGGCACCGATCACTTGGGTAGGCGCCAAACACTTCAACGTGGCGATTAACGGGCAGACGGCTCGTTTTGAGCGGGCTACCTTGCGCCACGAGAATCAGGGCCATAGCCCGTCGTACCAGCTTTTCCTGTCGATGGATACGTACCGGCAGGAGGTGGAACTGGTAGCGTTACGAAACTTAATGAATCGCACGGATTTTCTGGCGCTGACCGTGGAGAAGCAGCGGGCGATTAAAGCCATTCTGGAATCCTAACGGTGGCCGAGTTCCCCGCCGATCTGAACAAGCCGAAATCAGGCTCACCGAGCGCAGCCTGTTGTCTTATACAATCGTAGGGTGCGGGTGCTTGTAAGGTGCCCGGTAGGTACGTTCGAGGAGCTTGGTAGCCTCGGGGTCACCCACGACGATTCGCTTTTGGGGGTCATACACGAGCGGACGCCCGACCTTCATCGACAGGTTCGCCAGAATGCAGCTCGCCGTGGAAATGTGCCCTTCTTCGATGTCGGCCACCGGACGGCTGTTTTTGTCGATCGCATCCAGGAAATTGAGCATGTGCAACCGGGTGGCGGGGGCGGCGTTCAATTCGATCTTGGGCTCAGTCGGTTCGGTCAGGTCTTCGGGGTATTTCTCCTTTTCATAGACCACATCCAGGTGAATCTTCTTCTCTTTGGGATCGGCCGGGATGAAATCGCACTGCATGGTGCTGGCCCATAGTGTGCCCTTGTCGCCGTAGAGCGTAAACGACCACGGATAGTCGGGGTTGTTGGGCGTGCCCCAGGTGCGGTGCTGCCAGACGCAGTTGAGCCCGTCGTATTCAAATACCGCCGACTGCGTGTCGCTGATGTTGGATTTGCCTTCTTTCTGCACGTAAATACCCCCCTCTGAGCTAATGCGCTTCGGCCAGCCCAGCCCGAGCATCCACCGAACTGCGTCGAACATGTGCACGCACATATCGCCGACGACGCCGTTGCCGTATTCCATAAACGTCCGCCACCAGCGCACGTGCGGAATGCCGTCGTAGGCTCGTAGGGGTGCCGGACCCGTCCAGCGTTCGTAGTCGAGGAAATCAGGAACGGGCTGTACCGGCGGGTTGCCGTTGGCCCGCATGTGGTAGTAACAGCACATCTCCACGTGCGAGATCTTACCCAGCAGCCCGGCTTCGACGATGTCGCGCTTGGCGGTGATGAGGTGGGGCGTGCTTTTCCGCTGCGTACCCACCTGCACCACTTTCTTGTATTTGCGGGCCGCTGCCACCATCGCTTCGCCTTCCATGACGTCGACACTGATGGGTTTCTGCACGTAGACGTGCGATCCAGCCTTCACGGCATCAATCATCTGTAGCGCGTGCCAGTGGTCGGGCGTGCCGATCAGGACAATATCCAGTTCGTTTTCGGCCAGCATCTTCTGGTAATCGCCGTAGAGCCGGGGCGTTTTGCCCGACTTCTGCCGCTGACTCACCAGCTGACCAGCCTTTGCCAGCATGTTCTTATCGACGTCGCACAGAGCCACCACCTCGACTGGCACCACCTGAACCAGCCGGAGCAGATCACTCTTGCCGTACCAGCCCGTACCGATCAGCCCCACGCGCATGGTTTTCGCTGGGTGAATAAGATCCAGACCGCGGGCGCCGAAGGTAGAGAGCGCGAGGGCGGCCGTTGTGCCCTGCATAAACCGGCGCCGATTGATGGTAAACATAGACGTTGACTGTTAATAGTCGCCAACCTACTCCGCTGACGAAAAAGGGTTCAGCCAATAAAGGCACCCAACGTCGGTGTTTACCTGAATAGCATAGTCGCTGATAGCCGATTGCGCATGATTGTATCAATCGGCTCGCTAATTTGTCCAAACACAAAAAAGCCAGTCAACATGGCTGCTAACTGGCTGATATTCTGTTGTGGGAGTTGAGGAAGATGAACTATTTGCGTAAGTGTCTGATATATAGAGCGTTAAGATGGGGATCGTATTTAGCGTCAGTCAGTTAGATTTCCCGTCTGCTTATCTATGATGATACTATAATGTTATACTCAGCGTAAATGATTGATTATCAAGAGTAAGTCAACTTGAATATCGACATTGTTATGTATGTTGAGCTTTATATTTATAGGCATGACTTTAAGAATCATTCCTACTCATATACTTGTAAGTAATTAATTTATATATTTACTAATAAAAAACACAAAAGGTATGGCTGTGTCTGGAGCTCTATTGGGTAGCTGGCTGTTTAAAAAAGTTGGCGATGAAGCTGTTAAGATGTTTTCAGAGGATGAAATAAATAAGCAATTTAAGAAGTGTCTTTCACAGGCGTCTAAAGACTTAAGTCTTAAGTATCCGACTGCTTTTGGTGGGAGTATTGCCAGTTTTTTGCAAACAGAGGAAGTCTATGATGAAGTATTCAAAATGCTATTTATTAATGTTGATTTAGACAAGGAAAAATTATCAAAACATATTGACTTTGCTACTTTACCAGATTCTTTTTTTGAAGATATGGTAGTTACTATAAAATCCCAAATATTGAAAGATTATAAATTATTTCCATTGTTTAGTAATATGGAGATTCTCAATAAAGTTTCACAGTTAATCGAAGGTAAAAACAATTTGACTGATATATCAAGTCGTAACCTGAGAGAAACATTAGATATAAAAAAATCGTTAGATGAATACTTTTCAAAAAAGTTTTCTTATAACGATTTTATAGATATATATTTTCGTAATGCAAAAATAACTATTAAAGATGTAAATTTTTTTGGATTAGGTATTGAACAGACCTATAAGAAACCACGTGTAGATTTAAAAAAGATTTTTATTGAGCCATACTTTAAATATACTTTTAAAGATAGTAATTTTGATTCATTAGTGTCTAAGGTAATTAGAGATGCCGATGGTAATAATTCGCGTAAATTAAATGCAAATGATATCTTCAAGATATCAAGAAATATAATAATACTAGGTAATCCAGGTGCTGGAAAATCTATGTTCATAAAAGCGATTATGTATGGTATACTTTTTAAAGAAAGTAGTCATCTTAATTTTTCTCACATTAATGAATGTATTCCGATTAGAATTGAGCTTAGAAAATATTTAGCATATAAGAAAAATCAGGGTGGGGGGATTTTGCAATATATTGCCTATCTATTCAAGAATGAATATTCTATCGACTTTATTGATGTCGATGATATTTTGATTATCATAAGTCGGAATAGTGTATTAGTGTTTTTTGACGGTTTGGACGAAATTTTTAATATAAATGATAAAACATTGGTTAGAAATGATATAGTAAATTTTGTTGATCAGCATAAAGTATATTCTTTAGTTACTTCTAGATTCACAGGATATGATGATGCAAAACTAGATGACAAGCATCTTGAGATAGAAATACTAGATTTTAATACAGCTCAAATAAAAGAGTATGTAGAAAAGTGGTATGAAATTGAGGAATCTGATAATGATACAAGGAGAATAGAAATAAACAATTTCCTGTCTGTAAGTGACAAACTTTCAAACGAGCTGTTGCATAATCCTTTGTTGCTTTCGTTAATAGTTATACTTTATAGGAATAATCTTAGATTGCCTGAATCGAAGCTTGAGATATATCAAAGCTGCACCAAGACACTGGTAGATAAATGGGATGCTCAAAAGGATTTAGATATTGTGCTACCTGAAAATATTCTAAACAGGAAAGAAACTATATTTGCAGATTTGGCTCATTGGCAGTATAAATTAATCAGCGATCATCCTAGTAAGCTAAACTATAATGCAGTTCTTGACGCTGTAACTAATTCTATAAAAGATAGATTGAAAATTGATGATTGGGCATATGCTCGAAATATGTCAGAAATATTTATGAATTATGCGGAGAGAAGGTCAATTTACTTTGACAATAATTTCACCCATAAGACATTTTTGGAATATTTTACCGCATTCTGGATATATTCAAATTATGATAAAAAATATTTAATAGAAGAACGAAACAAGTTGATAGATAAATATATTGACAATCCTTTTTGGTTTATTGTTTTCGAGTTATTATTAAATATGATAGATAATAGTCAACCTGATTCCGACATTATTGATGAGATTTATGATCGCCAAATAAATGTTGGACAAAAGACTTATGAGTTTTTGTTAATCGCATTATCTTCATTGAAAAATATATCCCGGCAAATTATCTATAAGTTAGTAAAGGCGTCATTTAGTTATTTATTAATGAAGTATAGATTTACTCAAGAGAATAGATTTTATGTAAATTCTGAAGCGAGAAGTGAAGAGCATTCTATATTCGAAGCTTTACGTACATATATAAACGGTACAAATAACAGTGAATTATTAATTGATATAGGTAAATCTTGCATTCAATCAAATGTTGATGATATTAACAAGGTATCTTCTTTGGTTTTTGAATTGTTGCACCGAACACCTGCCGCTAATTTCATTAAAATTTATAACTCGTTGATAGGTGAGGAATCTCGCGGCATACCGGCAGGGAAGCAAGAACATTTCGCATACATTGCATATTTATATGCTCTTAAAGATAGTAAGGATATAGTGGAAAATTTAAGGGTATTTAAGGAGAGGTATGGTATGCATAGTTTTTTTGTTTCATTTGCACCGTGTTACGGTGAGTGGTCTTACGTTTCAGTGTCTCAATACTTTCTAACCTCAGTATTTTCTTCCGAAAACCCTGAGGTTTTGTGTAAATTTTTTAACCAGATATTTAGTGAAAAAAGAGATAAAGACTCTTTTTTGTATAATATATATATAAAATCAGAAAGTTTACTTTATCGATCAGTCAGCGAAATTCAGTTCAAACAACTTTTGGATGCATACGGAGCAGAGGATAATATTTATAATAAAGTTTTACTTTTAATATTAATTGTAAATTTTGTAGCAAGAGATAGAATAAGGGGATCTTCTAAGCAAGGTTTAGATTTATTAGAAGATGTAAGGCTGAAAGAGGCATACATCAGATACAAGAATCCGAAAAAAGGTTTAAGTGAGTTTAAGAAATTTAGAAGTTTTGTGCAGGATGTTTTGATGAAC
Source organism: Fibrella aestuarina BUZ 2 (assembly GCF_000331105.1). Taxonomy (NCBI): domain Bacteria; kingdom Pseudomonadati; phylum Bacteroidota; class Cytophagia; order Cytophagales; family Spirosomataceae; genus Fibrella; species Fibrella aestuarina. Next base: position 1,678,243 of record NC_020054.1, read on the forward strand.
TCGTGAAACTTTTTAGATTATATTAATCTGGTCGGTTGTTAGGACTTAAGTTTTGCATGTCATCTATCATTTTAGATGCACTTTCCTTAGCCCATTTTTCTAATTTGCCATCTGGATCGATCTGTTTTTTGAAGATTTCCTCTGTTATACCAAAGCCTTCAATGCCTTTGCTCATCTGTATAAAAAAGCTAATTAATACTTCTATTTTGCGTTGATTATCTATCAGATAGTCATTTCTTTCTTGGAGGGTCTGTATTACTCTATTCAATTTATGAACAGTCTCGCCTCCCTTCCTTACCGCTTCTATCTCCAAGGGGAATAGTATATCTATTGGCTGCACCCCTAACGCTTGAGCTATATCTATGACCTGATTAATCGAAAGGTCATTACCCCGCTTTTCCAAACGGCTGTAGTTGCTCCTCTCCATGTTAAGTTTCTCAGCAATGTCTACCTGAGTAAGCCTTTTTTCTTCGCGTATCTCCTTGATTCGCTTAGCAACGTCAGTAATCATACGTGTATTTTTTGCAAAGTAACGCATTGATAATGAGTTGTTAAGAAAAATATTTTACACATATGTTATCAAATATTGCACATGATGTGAAAAATATAAATCTTTGCATGATCGATATTGATCATTATCAGAGCAATGATGCATACAGAAACACCTATAAGCCGGGCGATAGCAGGCTTTGAAGACAGATTAGGGCTTACCATCAAGTTTGATGAGCGCTTCTATAATCGAACAGGCATTAACCAGAAGCGTTGGGGTATGCTACGAACTGGTAAGCTAAAGCCCAACTCAGATGAGCTTAAGAGCATTGCTATTGTCTTCAACATACCTGTAACCGATTTGATCTAGCTGCACAGCCTTGTATCAAGCTGATATAAGGCTGTGCTCAATCCTACCTTCATGGGCACATACACTAACACACTCAAGCAGGAAAGAATAAAGCCGTTTAGGGTCATCTGTTGGCGTCGGAAACAGAGTGAGAACTCGCAAGGGCTAGCACCAGTGATGTATGAGCTAAAGTTCAACGGCCAATCTAAAACCGTTCATTCGGGCATATACTGTAAAGCCGATGAGCTGAACACAAAGGAGTTCTCTATTGCTGGAAATGTACCTGCAACTCAACTGTTACAGAGTCAACGGGTAAGCTTTGACCAAGCATTCAGTAAGATAACCTTAGCAGGGGAAAGCGTTGATCTTAACCGCCTTGCCGAGATGGTAATGAAACAAGTTGGCTACACTGAGAAGACTCCGCTCTTTCGGGAATTACTAGCTCAACTTGTTGACAGATATAAGCAGCAAACTGGCAAAGGGACTACTAAAGGAACTCTTAAAGCCATTGTAACGGCCCAATTCCGTTTACTTGATTATCTGAAAGATACTGGAAAACAGAGTTTACGGTTAGGGGAAATAAAGCCCGTTTTTGTGGCTGATGTGCTAGCCTATATGAAGGGTAGGAAATACTCTCAGAATTATGCTAATAAAGTTATACGAGTTGCTATGCAGGTCTTAAACCTTGCTGAAGACTCTGAGCATATACCCCGTAACCCGCTCCGAAACGTTCGGCTCAAGCATGAACGGGTAAACATTGTCTATCTCGATGAAACAGAGATTGAGAAGCTCAGAGCTTATCAGTTCCATAATGATACGTTTGATCTGGTTAGAGATGGGTTCATGTTCCAGATTTATACCGGATTAGCTTATACAGACCCTTACAACGTTACAAAGGAGTGTATAACTGTCATTGATGAAATGACTTGCTTACGTATTAAGCGTACTAAGACGCAAGCCCCTTGCATCATTCCGCTATTGCCGCCCGCCTTGGCTCTCATCGAAAAATATAAAGGGTGGGGTTACTGCGAGTTTCACGGTAAACTGATTCCGCTGATCTCGAATCAAAAAATGAACAGTTATCTAAAAGAGATAGCTGGTATCTGTGGGATTCCCAAACACCTCACTACGCACGTTGGCCGCAAATCAGCGGCAACGTTTCTGGTAAACAACGGCATTACGCCCGTTGCGCTTCAATCAATTTTGGGTCATTCGTCTTTCACCACTACCGCCAAGCATTACGCCGTGACGATGGATAGAACGGTAGTACGTGAAATGGGTGATCTCTCTAAACGCAAATTCGCTATGACATAACCAGCACCCATAAAAAAGCCCGCTCACTATTACCAGTAGTGAGCGGGCTTGAGTCTCAGACACGGCGGCAAACCATCTCTAAGAGTTTCAAAAACAAAAATCTCTATGGCAAATATAGCCAAAAACTCTGTTCAAACCGAACAGATTCCAATCATCACGCGCATACGTGAATACCTTACTGAGCGGTATGAATTCAGACTTGATGTCGTTTCTAACGTTCTACAGTACAAGCCTGTTGGCGAACCCTGCTTTAGGGAAATGAACGAAAACAACCTGCTACGGGAGCTTTACGAAAAAGGTTTTGGTCGATTTAAAGACCAGTTGAAGGCCCTGCTACGCTCAGACTTCATTCCAGAGCATGACCCATTCAAAGAGTACTTTGAAGGCCTACCGCAATGGGATAGAACACAACCGGATTATATAGCTGACTTTGCATCTTACGTTGATGTACCTGACCCTAGCTGGTTTGGGTCAATGTTCAAAAAGATGCTCGTAAGGACAGTTGCTTGCTCTATTGGCCATGCTAAGTTCAACAAGCAATGCTTCGTGCTGTACGGCAAGCAGAACGACGGTAAAACGTCTTTTCTACGGTTCCTGTGTCCGCTCTCATTGCGGGACTACTATAAAGAGAATATCGATTTTGAAAGTAAAGACGGACGTATTGCATTAGGGGAAAACATACTCATCAACCTTGATGAGTTGTCTTCTCTGTCAAAGTCAGATACGAACAAGTTTAAAGCCTATCTGACAGAGGAGCGGGTAAAGATTCGACGGCCCTACGCTGAACGGGAAACTCAGATACAACGGCGGGCAAGCTTTCTAGGTAGCACTAACCAAAACGAGTTTTTAACCGACGTAACAGGTAACGTCCGTTGGCTTGTCTTTGAAACCTACGGCATCAAACACGATCTAGGCGGGCCAAAGGGGTACGGGGCAAACGTTGATATCAACAAGGTGTGGGCACAAGCCTATGCGCTATTGAAAGGCGGCTTTAAGTACGAGTTGACTCGTGAGGAACTGGAACGCTCTGAGAGCAACAACCGCAAACACCAGCGGACTACACCAGAGATTGATCTACTTAATCATTACTTCTTGCCTGTAGAAAGAGCCAAGACCAAAGAGAATCCCAAAGCGGAGTTTCTTACCGCTACTGAGATAGGAAAACGGCTCAGCATCCTGACAGAGGGAAAAGTGAGGCTTAACGATAATAACATTGGTAAAGCCTTAGTACATCTAGGTTTTGAACAGATTACGGCAAGACGACCAAACGGATTATTTCCTGTTAAAGGGTACTGGGTCTCTCAAACGTTAACCGGTTCAATAAACCAATAACTCTTAGACCTAACCTTACTACATTACTACAAATAGACGTAAGTCATTGATTTATAGTCTGTTTGAGTGTAGTAAGGTTAGGTCTTTTTTCATTACTACAAACTGAGTTTCCCTACTACTTTTTAATCGTAACCCTACTACACAGAAAAAAGCCTACTACACATATTCGATTGATTATCAGCTTGATACTCTCTCTTCGTAGTAAAGTAGTAGCGTAGTAAGGAGTTTTTGGAAAAAGTTAGGAAGGGTTACCGCTAAAAGAAAAAAGACGTGAATAAAGCTCCTCAAATCATCCAACAGGTCAAACAAATACCCATCGTTGACTATCTATCCAGTCTTGGTATTATGCCCGCTCACAAAGCAGGAAATCAGTTCTTTTATTGCTCTCCAAAAACCAATGAGAGAACGCCTTCATTGGCCGTTAACCCCGAGAAAAACGTTTACTTCGATTGGAGCGGAGATAGTAAAGGAGATATTATATCGTTGGTTCAACATCTAGCAGGATGTACGTTCCTTGATGCCGTTACGAAGCTTGAGCCATTTTCGATGGAGCCGCCGAAAAATTCTTTTTCTTTTAGCGGTCAACTCTCAACAGTCAATACATCGGGTATTGACATTATAGACGTTAAACCGCTTCAACATCAAGCATTGATTCAATACGTAGAAGCTAGAGGTATTTCGAGAAAGGTATATAGCCGATATCTACGAGAGATTCACTATCAGTTAAACAAAAAGAAATACTTTGCTGTAGGCTTTCCAAATGATGTTGGTGGATACGAAGTACGGAATCAATATTTTAAAGGCTCATTCGCGCCCAAAACCGTATCTACATTCAATGTTGACGGTAGTAGTACACTTCTACTATTTGAGGGCTTCTTTGATTACCTGTCCGCAATGGAATATTATAACAAAGTGACACTTCCTGCAACTGTGATTGTCCTGAACTCCTTATCCAACCTTAACAAGGTTTTACCAACCATTAGTCAGTACAAGCGGGTAAGTACGTTCTTCGACTATGACGAAACAGGCCGTAAAGCCCAAATCAAAGTAAAGTTGGCAGCATCGAACGTCACCGACTTTTCAACAATCTACAAAGGTTTTAAAGACTTCAATGAAATGCTTTGCAAGTAACTTATTCGCCGATGATATACTTACTGCTCAAGAAATCTTCTTTAAACGTATGATATGCTTTTGTACTTGTTAACTCTTCATAAGCATTATTCATGTGTTTATAAAAGCCATTAATGTAGTTATTGATTTGTTCTGTTGTAGCCGATTGAGGGAGATTACGCCGGAAGAAACAGTAATCTAGCATAGTGAAGTAATCGCCGTGCTCTGAACAGTAAGCTTCAAACTCACCTAATGAGAAATCCGCTTTGGGCGTTCTGCTTACAGAAACAGGCTGTAACGGAACGCCCGCTTTGTTTTTAAGATATGCTTGTTGTTTACAAGCATTAGAGCAAAACTGTTTGCTTTTACGGTACGGGAACCCCTTACCACATACTAAGCATTGTACTGTAGCCTCTGTTACCATAAATTTTGCGGTTATTGTGACTTTATGAATGACAGTCTTTTATTGTTTGTTTATGGTATAATTTACGAAATTTTACTAAAATGTGCAAAATGATTTACATTTTTATTTTACTCAATATAACATTGATCGATGTCTCTCAAATAAATAACTGAATGTTTTTGCGGAATCAATGCCAATATCTTCTAGTATAATGGTTATTAATACGATTTTACATTTAATTGTAAGTTGATACAATTCTTCTAGTTCTAGTTGATATTCAGGTTTTAATGTTCCATCTCCATAATGGGTTAAATAATTTCTGTTCTCTTTGATTAAAGAGCATGCATCTTTTATGTTAGGAAATAGCTTATTAAATTCTGATTCATTGCAGGTAGATTTAAGCTTGTCGAGTATGGCTTGTAGGCGGCTATTAAGAGACATCTGTTTTACTTTTGTCTTATGAAACACTTCTAAGCCTCTCACAAACTCTAAAAATACTTCTTGTGAGAATGGTGTTATGTTTCTTGACGCAACCCAAGAGACATAGGTTAAATCTCCTGATTCATTAAATAAAAACCATTTTCTGAATATCTCTTCTGCTACATTTTTAATGTCTGAAAATTTCATTAATGGTAAGCTGCTTGATGATCGTTTTTGAGAATTTCCTATGTTTTCCTGTTTAAAATATCTTTCGACTCCAATCTGCATATTTAATCTAAAAAACCTTTGTCTGTATATATAGCAATTACTATAGTACATTAACGATAGTAATCTTCGAAAATGCTCACTATACTGAACAAGCTTATCACTCTCCAATGAGCCAGCCTTAGAGTATATAATTATCGAGCTGTTGTTTTCTAGATAGAAGCCTCTACTATCATCCATTTCGTGGCTAGTTGAATAGCCAAAAGCAAAACAAATTTTTATTTTATCGTTAATATCAAAGTATATGTTTTCTGGGTGTGTGTACGTAATGGAAAGTCCGTGTTTATCATCTTCAAGAAAATCGTAAGAAATATAAGTACTATCACTGTCGATCCACTCTGATAAAGCCGAATAATCCACAACAACTCTGTCAAATTTTAAATCGTCTACATCATCATAAAATATATTATCAAATACTTCAGATACAGTTAGGGTTATGGAAATTCCCGCCGATCTTGACGCCCCAGAAGTTGTAGACTTTCGTAACAGGACATTTCTATGGGTTACGTTCTCTAAGCCGTTTATAGTGAGAAATTTCTTTGCATTAAAAATAAAATCAAATGTCTCCCTTGATGCATCATCTGTAGAGGCTTTTAGAATACAACCATATAAAGGGGAATACTTCAGAACTCCGTAGACTATAATTTCTTGGTTTTGTGGTGTAATGATAGCCCACTTGCCTACCCATTCTTTCTCCTCTTTCATTAGTTAAAAACAGTTGTGCATCTCTTTTGTAAACCTTTCAACTTACTAAATAACCAACAGTATACAAAGAAAAACCCCTCAGAGATCATCTCTGAGGGGTTTTTAAACTTTTCGTGGGAGTTGAGGGATTCGAACCCCCGACCCTCTGCTTGTAAGGCAGATGCTCTGAACCAACTGAGCTAAACTCCCTTTCTTTTACGCTCTCTGCTCGCTCGACTCTCACGCTGAAACGCGTGATGCGCTGAACCAACTGAGCTAAACTTTCTTGCCGCTACGGTGTCTTTTCCCGTTTTGGTGGTGCAAAGATAGGGGCCTGAATGGCCGTTTTGCAAGCATTTTGCTTAAAAAAGATGAAGTTTTTTGCAAAATCCTGAAAGTCAGGTACGTTCCGAGGGTGGGCTTTCGGGCTGGGAAACTATCATCGACCATCCTGCTGGTTGGGTACGTTAAGGGAATGACGTGTGGCTAAGGTGTCTGTTTTGACTGGGGTCAGGGACCCCAAAATGGTCAGATCGGGGATCTGACGACACCGCTACTCAAAATGTAGATACAGCGTCACGGCGTGGGTGGTGAGGCGCTGTATGCCGGCGCTTGAGGGGTTGGCCGTGTTGCCCGCAAAGACGTTGGGCAGGCCGTGGGTGAACCGCAGTTCGGGCGCAAATTTGAAGTACTCGAAAAACTGCTCGAAGCCGATGCCGTACTCGATGGAGAGGTCGGTGGTGTTGGTGTTGAGACGGCCCTGACTCTGGGCGAGGCGCTTCTTCACGTTGGTTTCGATGCCCACCACGGCCCCGGCGAGCAGATACATGCGCGAGTTGAGTCGCCGCGCCGATTTGTATTTAAACACAAACGGCAGCTCGATCCAGGTCGATTCGCGCACGTCGCTCTTATCCTCGGCGTTGGCGTAGGCATACTTCACCTCCCGGCTGTAGATCGATACGCCGGGCGTCATCCGGAAGTCGAACCGGTCGTTCATGTAGGCATTCACCGAAAACCCCACCCGAAACCCCGAGTTGGTGGGCGAGGTGATGCGCAGCAATGACGGGTCGTTGGTGGACGTGGCGAAATCGGGGCGGTACGTCAGGTTGTAGCGCGTAAAGGGCAGCGCGTAGTAAAACCCGAAATGCACCACCTTGTCGTCGTAGTCTTCCTTGTGCTTGCGAATGTATTTGTAGGTCGACTGCGCCATCGCCAGCGGCGCGAGCAGCAGCAACAAGGCAACGACACTCGCGCAGCGGATCGCTACGATGGCTGTTTTTGGCCCAGATAAATCGACGCGATGCCGAAGGAAAGAGGAATCCATTGAGTATGACGAAAACCGGCTTTTTCAAACACCTGAATGAAGTCGGGGCCATCGGGGAAGGCCTTCATCGACTCATCAAGGTATGCATACGCCGAGGTGTCTTTGCTGACCATCTTCCCGAAAAAGGGCACGACCGTAGCGGTGTAAAAATTATAGAACTGCTTGAACGGAAACCGGCGGGGCCGCGAAAACTCGAGCACCATGCAGACGCCACCGGGGCGAACAACGCGGTGCATATCGGTGAGGCCCGCCAGCAGGTTCTCGAAGTTGCGTACGCCAAAGGAAACGATGGCAGCGTCAAATTCATTGTCTGCCAGTGGTAATCGTTCCGAATCGCCCGAGCGCAGTTCGATGATGTGGTCGACGCCCCGCTCTTTCATTTTCTGCCGCCCCACGGCCAGCATGCCCTCCGAAATATCGACGCCGATGATCTTGTCGGGTTTCAGCGAGAGGGCTTCCAAGGCCAGATCGCCCGTGCCGGTGGCAATGTCGAGGATGCGTTTGGGCGCAAACGGCCGCAGCAGCCGGATGGCTTTCTTTCGCCACAGGATGTCGATACCCGCACTCAGAAAGTGGTTCAGGAAGTCGTATTTCGGCGCGATGTTGTCGAACATCTCACCCACCTGCTGCCGTTTCGAGGCATCTTTATCTTTGTACGGAACGATCATGAGCTTAAAGAGCGAAAGAGTGAATGCGGTACGCCGCCCGGAGTGAAAGAGCGAAAGGAAGTATGTAGAGAAGCACTCTTTCACACTTTCTGTCTTTCACTCATTCGGAAACGGCCGGTTTCGGGGGAAAGTTTCGGGCTGCACCGACGGGTTGGCGGGAAGCGGGTCAATTCATTACCTTGCACCATGACCCGCTTCTCCCCAGCCCTGCTGCTCCTGCTGACAGCCTGTGCGCCAACGGCCCGCCAATCGACCTCCCTGCACCAGCGTATTCTGACCCTAGACACCCACGCCGACGCGCCGATTATGATGCAGAAGCCGGGATTCGACGTGGGCGTTCGGCATGATGTCCGGCGCGATGAGTCGCAGATCGATTTCCCCCGGATGGCGGCGGGCGGCATGGACGCCATGTTTTTTGCGGTCTACACGGCGCAGGGACCACGTACGCCCGAGGGCCATGCCGAGGCCAAACGCAACGCGCTGAACCAGTTTGCGCTGATCGAGACGGCGCTGACAAAATACTCCAATCTGGCCGAACTGGCGACCACACCGGCCGACGCCTACCGACTCGAAAAAGCGGGCAAGCGCGCCATTTTCATCGGGATGGAAAACGGCTACCCCATCGGCGAAGACCTGTCGCTGGTAAAAACCTACTTCGATAAGGGGTGTCGGTACGTTACGCTGTCGCATTTCGCCAACAATGCCATCTGCGATTCGGCCACCGACCCCGACGGCCCGCTGCACAACGGCCTGAGCCCGTTTGGTCGGCAGGTGGTGGCCGAAATGAACCGGCTGGGCATGCTGATCGACATTTCGCACGTGTCGGATAAGTCGTTCTACGACGTGCTGGCCCTGTCGAAAGTGCCCGTGATTGCCTCGCACTCCAACTGCCGCGCCCTCTGTGATTTTCCCCGCAACATGACCGACGACATGATCCGGGCGCTGGCGGCAAAAGGCGGCGTGGTGCAGGTCAATTTCGTCAGCGACTACCTGCGTAAACCGTCGGAGGCGCACCGGGCCGCGCTCACGAGCCTGCGCATGTCGGGCGTGGGCAAGGCACGTACCCCGGCGATGGAAGCCCGGCAGCAGGCTCTCACCGATTCGGTGAAGCGGGTCTATGCGGCCGAGCGGGCGAGTGTCGCCGACATTGCCAACCACATCGACCATATCGTGAAGCTGGTGGGCATCAACCACGTCGGCATCGGGTCGGACCTGGATGGGGGCGGGGGCGTCAACGGCCTCGAAGACGTGAGCGACATCGAAGTCCTGACGAAGGAGTTGGTGCGGCGTGGCTATTCCGAAAAGGACATCGCCCAGATTTGGGGCGGTAATCTGCTACGCGTACTAAGCCAGGCCAAAGCGGCTAACTAGAGGCGGCATACTAATGGAATCACTGGCGATCGTCTATGCCTGCGGGGTGCACAGCCTGGGTCTAGCGCTGTTTCATGCGGCGTTCTGGCGTATTTTCCGGTGGCGACACGATCTGCAAACAAGCAGCCTACCGACGCGAGCTATTATTCAGATCGCCAATTTGCGGCTGATCCATGTGTTTCTGCTGGCAGCGGTACTGTGCTTTGGTTTTCCTGATGAGTTACTCCAGACTAATCTGGGTCGGACGTATATAATAGGCATGGCCCTTTTCTGGCTGGGGCGAACCATTGAACAATTTATTTTTCTACCATACAACCGGTTCTTTGTGCACCTGCTGACTGCCGTATTTCTGCTGGGGGCGGTGTTGTTTGCGCTACCGGTGCTGCTTTGACGATTGCCTGAACCCAAAATCTGTTTCGTACCATGACCGCCGATTCTGTTTTTCAACTGGCCAACACGCTGGTGCTGCCCCAGTGGCTGTTGATGATTGTGGCGCCGCGCTGGCGCGTAACCCGCTGGCTCATGCAGTCGTATCTGATTCCGGTTTGTCTGGCAGTCATCTACGTCAGCTATCTGTTCAGTGGTGGCCCGGTCGATTTTGCCGCGTTTGGGTCGCTGTCGGGCATCAAACACCTGTTTGCCACCGGGGGCGACGGCGTGATGCTGGCGGGTTGGGTGCACTACCTGGCGTTCGATCTGGTGGCGGGCACGGTAATCGTGCGGGACGCGCAGGAAAAGGCGATTCCCCACGGGTACGTTGTTGTGCCGCTGCTTGGCTGCTTCATGCTCGGGCCGGTTGGGCTGCTGTTGTATTGGCTCATTCGCACCATACGTACTCGGACGCTATCGGCTTAGCCGGGTTTCGCGCATAGGCAGCGGTGATAAAACGGTTGCTTTTGTCTTTGGCAGGTTGAGCCGTCGGTGCTCGTTGCCGACAGCCGTTACTGACTAAGCGCCTGCTTTGCCCATGAACCGCTCCGATTTTCTGAAAACGTCTGCGTTAGCCACCGCAGGTACGTTGCTGTTGCCCCAGTCACCGGCCTCGGCTGTCCCGTTTATTTACCATCGGCCGCCGCAGAAATTCCGGGTGGCGCTCATCGGCTCCGGCTGGTGGGGCATGAATATCCTGCGCGCCGCCATGCAGTCGGGCGAGGTAACGGTGGTGGCGCTTTGCGACGTAGACAAGGCGCAGGTGCAACGGGCGCAGGCCGACGTAACCAAACTCAGCAACGAGCGGCCCAAGCTCTACGGTGATTTTCGGGAGCTGCTAAACGCCGAGAAACCCGACATCGCCATTGTGGCTACCCCCGATCACTGGCACCCGCTGATCGCCATCGCGGCCATGCAGACGGGCGCGCATGTGTATGTGGAGAAACCCATCAGCCACACCATCAATGAAGGCAAGGCGATGGTGCGGGCGGCGCGGGCTACGGGCAAGGTTTGCCAGGTAGGTACGCACCGGCGCATCTCGCCCCACAACGTGTCAGGTATGGACTTTCTGCGGTCGGGGAAGGCCGGGAAGATCGGGATGGTGCGGGCCTTTGTGAGCTACGGCGGAAACGAAGGCAAGGTTACGCCCGACGCCGAGCCGCCCCGCGATCTCGACTGGGATATGTGGTGTGGGCCGGCGCCGCTCCGGGCCTATAACCCGACGATTCACCCGCGGGGCTTCCGGCAGTATCTCGACTATGCCAACGGACAACTCGGCGACTGGGGCATTCACTGGCTCGACCAGGTTTTGTGGTGGACCGACGAAAAAGCGCCGCGCAAGGTATACTCGACCGGCGGCCGGGCTATCCGACGCGATCAGACTGACGCGCCCGATCATCAGGTGGCGACGTATGAGTTTGAAGGGTTCACGGCTATCTGGGAGCATCGCCTGTTTGCGGGGAATAACGCCGAGAAAACAATGCCCAATCAGGCGGTGGGTTGCTATTTCTACGGCACCGAAGGCACATTTCACATGGGCTGGCTCGATGGCTGGACGTTTTACCCCGTCGATCCGAAAAAGCCGACGATTCATCAGGACGCCCAACTCGACAAACCCGACGACCAGAACATCGCCGGGCTCTGGACCAACTTCACCGACTCGATCCGGAACAACCGCACGCCGGTCTGTGACATCGAAATCGGGCAGCGATCGACCAACATGGCGCTGCTGGGTATGTTGTCCATGAAACTGGGCCGGAGTGTGGCCTGGGATCAGACGACGCAGACGATTCTCAACGACCCCGAAGCCAACGCGCTGCTGAGCCGGCCCTACCGGGGCAGCTGGCAATACCCGACCTAGCGGTAAGCAACGTACCTGTGGCGAACGCGCGGACGACTACGCACCAGTCTGCTACCGATACGTTGGTATCGGCTAGGTGCGGCGTTGTAAAAATGCCTAACTTACCATGTATATTTGCAACACTTGTTGGCCGTACCCGCTATTGGGAGGCAACGAGTCAGGTACGTTCCGAAACGATGAAATCCGTTGTCGCTCTTTTTCTGGTTCAGCTTATGCTCGGAAGCAGTCTGCTTCCCGGCTTCGGCATTGACCAGTCGGCCCGCTGGGCAGAGCTGATTCATCATTACCAGCACCACCGGGTCGAAGACACGTCGCTGGGTTTCGTCGATTTTCTGCTGATGCACTACGATACCAGTTCGGAGCATCAGAAACACCCCAATCATTGCCATCATAACCTGCCCTCGGCGGGCCATTTTGTATCGGTACCGACCCCCAGCCCCCTGCGGCTGGACGCCGAACCCCCGGCGGTGTCGTTGATCCGCGTAGCCAGGGCTACTTTTTTCCGGAAGGCTGATTTGTATGCCTTCGCCGCGATTCGTTCGCTCATCAATCCTCCCCGACGGTAGACGGTTGCTTCGCGTCAGTGCGCCTTGCTTTCATTCGCTTTGCGGTCATTCATGGTCATTCGTTGCGTCGGCAATGGTTGGCGCCCAATGACTATGAATGACGCGTAGCTCAATCCTATCCGTTCATGCTGAATGCCATTATCCGGTTCTCTATCCAGAACAAACTCATTATTGGCCTGCTCACGCTGGGGCTGATCCTGTGGGGCGGCTGGTCGGCTACCCAATTGCCGATCGACGCCGTCCCCGACATTACCAACAACCAGGTGCAGGTGATCACGAGCAGCCCGTCGCTGGCGGCCGAAGACATCGAACGCCTTGTCACGTTTCCGATCGAGGTCAGCCTGTCCAATATTCCGGACATTACCGAACTGCGCTCCTTTTCGCGCTTCGGCCTGTCGATCGTCACGGTGGTATTCACCGATGCCACCGACGTGTACTGGGCGAGGCAGCAGATTGCCGAACGCCTGCAAACCGTGACGGGGCAGATTCCGCCCGGCGTGGGTACGCCCGTGATGGCCCCCGTGACCACGGGCCTGGGCGAGATTTTCCAGTATACGGTGGTGCCCCGGAAAGGCTACGAAAACCGCTATACCCTCAGCGACCTGCGGACCATTCAGGACTGGACGATCCGGCGGGGGCTGCTGGGTACGCCGGGGGTAGCCGAGGTGAGCGGGTTTGGCGGGCAGTTGAAGCAATATGAAATCGCGATCGACCCCGACCGGCTCCGTAGCGCCAACATCACCATTGCCGACCTGTTTCGGGCGCTGGAGCAGAATAACCAGAACACGGGTGGGGCGTACATCGACAAAAAGCCCAACGCCTATTTCATCCGGTCGGAGGGCCTGATTGGTAACCCCGATGATATTGCCAACATCGTCGTGCAGCTGGGTCATTCGTCGGGTAGCGACCTGGGCACGCCGGTGCGCGTGCGCGACATCGCCACGGTGCAGGTCGGTTCGGCGGTGCGTTACGGGGCCGTGACGCGCAACGGCGATGGCGAAACGGTGGGGGGCGTGGTCATGATGATCAAAGGCGAGAACTCGTCCGCGGTGATCAAACGGGTAAAGGCTAATATCGCCGAGATCCAGAAAACCCTGCCGGAGGGTGTTGACATCATCCCGTTTCTGGACCGCACCAAGATGGTCAACAGCGCCATCGGGACGGTAGAGAAAAACCTGATGGAAGGGGCGCTGATCGTCATTTTCGTGCTGGTGCTGCTGCTGGGTAACGTGCGGGCGGGCTTGGTGGTGGCGTCGGTGATTCCGCTGGCGCTGCTGTTTGCCGTTTCCATGATGAACCTCTTCGGCGTGTCGGGCAATTTGATGAGCCTTGGTGCCATCGACTTCGGCCTAATCGTCGACGGCGCCGTGATCATCGTTGAAGCCACGCTGCACCATATTGTGCTTCGCGCCGGGAGTGCCTTCGGCGCCGGGGTAGCAGGGGCGGGCAAGGATGGACTAATGGACAAGACAACCCCTGCCATCCCAGCTATCCCTGCCCGCTTTACGCAGGCGCAGATGGACGAGGAGGTATTTGGGGCGGCGAGCCGGATCCGGTCGTCGGCGGCGTTTGGCGAGATCATCATCCTGATCGTGTACCTGCCGATTCTGGCCTTGTCGGGCATTGAAGGGAAGATGTTCCGGCCGATGGCCCTGACGGTGGCCTTCGCCATTCTGGGGGCGTTTATTCTGTCGCTGACCTACGTACCCATGATTTCGGCGCTTTTCCTGAGCAAGAAAACCGAGTACAAGACCTCCTTCTCCGACAAGCTGATGGGCCGGATTTTCCGGGTTTACGAACCGGTGCTGCTGTGGTCGCTGCGGAACCGGGCGCTGGTGCTGGGTACGTCGGTGGCGCTGCTGGTGGTAGCCATCTTTACCTTCACACGCATGGGGGGCGAGTTTATCCCGCAACTCGATGAGGGCGATTTCGCCGTCGACACGCGCACGCTGGTGGGCAGTTCGTTGAGCGAAACGGTCGATGCTACGCTGAAAGGTGAGCGCATTTTGCTAAAACAGTTTCCCGAGGTGGAGCAGGTGGTGGCCAAGATCGGCTCCGGCGAAGTACCCACTGACCCCATGCCCATCGAAGCAGCCGATATGATGGTGGTGCTGAAACCCAAAGACCAGTGGACGTCGGCCACCACGCGCGACGAACTGGCCGAAAAAATGGCGGAGGCGCTCTCGGTCGTGCCGGGGGTGACGTTTGGCTTCCAGCAGCCCGTACAGATGCGGTTCAACGAGCTGATGACCGGAGCCCGGCAGGATGTGGCCCTGAAAATTTACGGCGAAGACCTCAATCAGCTGGAACGGCTGGCCGGCGAGGTGGGGCGGCTGATCCAGAAAATCGACGGGGCGGCGGATCTGTACGTCGAGCAGGTAGCGGGGCTGGCCCAGATTCTGATTAAACTCGACCGCAACGCCATTGCCCATTACGGCCTCAACGTGTCGGATGTCAACCAGGCCATTAACACGGCGTTTGCGGGGCAGTCGGCGGGGTCGGTGTTTGAGGGGGAAAAGCGCTTCGATCTGGTGCTGCGGCTCGCCGAAACCAAACGGCAGAGCGTCGACGACATCCGGAACCTGTACGTAGCGACCCCCGCGGGCGAGCAGCTGCCACTGAGCCAGATTGCCGACGTACGGATTGTGCAGGCCCCCAACCAGATTCAGCGGGATCAGACCAAACGGCGCATCACGCTCGGGTTCAACGTGCGCGGCCGTGACGTGGAGAGCATCGTGGCTGACCTGCAACAGCAGGTGAACCAGCGGGTCAAGCTGCCCGCCGGCTACTCGATCACCTACGGCGGTACATTTCAGAACCTGATCGAAGCCAAGCAGCGGCTTGGCGTGGCGGTGCCGCTGGCACTGGCGCTCATCTTCGCCCTGCTCTTTTTTACGTTCAACTCCATCCGCCAGAGCCTGATGATCTTCATGGCGATTCCGCTGGCAGCCATCGGTGGGGTGTTTGCCCTCCTGCTGCGCGATATGCCGTTCAGCATTTCGGCGGGGGTAGGGTTCATTGCGCTTTTTGGCGTGGCCGTGCTGAACGGGATTGTGTTGTTGGCCGAATTTAACCACCTGCGGCAGGAGCAGGGCCTTACTGATATGAAAGAGATTATCCGGCAAGGGGCCGAAACGCGCTTGCGCCCCGTGATTATGACGGCCCTGGTGGCTTCGTTTGGGTTTATTCCGATGGCCCTGTCCAATTCGGCGGGGGCTGAAGTACAAAAGCCGCTGGCTACGGTCGTGATTGGCGGCCTGCTGACGGCTACCTTGCTGACGTTGATCGTGTTGCCCATTCTGTATTCCATTTTCGAACGAAAATCATTGGCCAAAGAAGCCGCTGGGCGCCCGGTGAACCCGCCAAAAAGCAACGTACCGGCGGCGCTGACGGGCCTGCTGTTGCTGCTGGGTACGTTGCCCGCCATCGGCCAGACGCCACAACTGCTCTCCCTGGAGCAGGCGCTGCAACAGGCCAACACCCGAAACCCGCAGATTCAGCTGGGTACGTTGGGCATCACGCAGCAACAGGCACTGCGCCGCACGGCCTACGATGCCGGGCGGCTTTCGGCTACGGCGCTGTTGGGCCAGTACAACAGCCGCCGGTTCGACAATAACCTGACCGTCACGCACACGATTCCGAACCCCACGCTGGTGCGCCGCCTGGCCGACCTGAACGATCGCTCCGTCACGGCGCGGGAAGCCAGTCTGGCTGTCACCCAGCATCAGATCCGGTATGAGGTGAAGTCGACCTTCTATGAACTCGATTACCTGCATCAGCGGCGGCGGCTGTTTCGGCAGCAGGATACGCTCCTGGCCGAATTTGTGCAGGCGGCGAGCATCCGGTTCAAAACCGGCGAAACGGGTAGTCTCGAAAAAGCAACGGCCGAGAGTCAGCTCGCCGATCAGCGGGTGCGGCTGGCCCAACTCGACGCCGACCTGACCGGCGCCCGCACGCGCCTGAAAACGCTGCTCAACAAGCCCGATGCCTTCGAGGTGGCCGATCAGCCCCTGCCCAAGCTGACCCTGCCGGTGGCCCTCGATAGCCTGCAAAGCACGCAGGCGGGGCAGCATCCGCAACTTCGGCAGTTGCAGCAGCAGATTCAGGTGGCCGAGCAAACCCGACTGGTCGAGCAGGCGCGACTCCGGCCCGACTTTCTGGTGGGGCTGTTTTCGCAGACGCTCATCGGCAACCAGCTGATCGACGGGCAGGAACTGTATTTCGGGCCGGGGGCGCGGTTCTGGGGTGGGCAAATCGGGGTGACTTTCCCGCTGCTGGGCAATGCCCAAAAGGCCCGCGTCGAAGCGGCCCGGGTGAGCGAGCAGGTAGCCCAAACGGAATTGCAGGCGGGGCAATTTGCGCTGACTCAGCAAGTACAGCAGGCTATCAGCCAGTACAATCAGTACCGGTCGGCGTTGGCCTATTACGAGCAAAATGGCCTCACGCAGGCGCAACTCATTCAGACCAACGCGCGCCGGTCGTTTCGGGCGGGCGATATCGGGTACGTCGAGTTTTCGCTGGCGTTGCAACAGGCGCTCACCATCCGCTCGTCGTACCTCGACATTCTGAATCAGTACAATCAGTCGGTGCTGTACATCAACTACTTACTTGGGTATTGATAAACGGTTCGTTCAGTACATACTGCCACCACACACGTTATTTCTTCTGAAACTATGACTGCTTTTCGTGCCCTGACTACCGCCTGTCGGCTTGGGCTGATGATCTATTTACTGACCGCCTGTGGTTCCGAGAAAACACGGAATGGTCCCGAACTGGCCGCGGCGGCCACCGACTCCTCGGCAAAGGAGCCGACCGAAACCGGTGAGGTGCTGGTGTCGCTCACGCAGGCGCAATACAACATGGCGGGTATTCAGTTGGGGCAGCCAACGAGCCGGGCGCTGAGCACCGTGCTGAAAGCCAATGGGCAGATCGACGTACCGGCCTCCAACCTGGTGTCGGTGTCGGTACCGTTTGGCGGGTACATCCGCAAGATCGACCTTGAGCCGGGGCAACGGGTGCGCAAAGGGCAGACGCTGGTGGTCCTCGAAAACCCCGACTACATTCAGTTGCAGCAGGAGTACCTCGACACCAAAGCCAAACTGGACTACGCCGACCTCGACTACGCCCGGCAGGAAGAACTGAGCCGCGAGAATGTGAGCGCGCTTAAAACCTTCCAGCAAACGCGCTCGAACCGGCAGAGCCTGCAGGCACAACTGGCCGCCGCCGCCCAACGACTGAGTATGCTGGGCATTAGCCCCACGCAGCTAACCCCCGCCCGCCTGACGCGCACCGTCAGCGTACCCGCGCCGGCGTCGGGCTACATCACCAACGTACCTGTGAATACGGGGCGATTCGTGAATCCGGCGGATGTGCTCGTGGAAATCACCAACGTCGAACACCTGCACGTTCGGCTCAATATCTTTGAGAAGGACATCAATCAGATCCGGCTGGGACAGGCTGTGCGGTTTGGCATGGGAGGCGACGCTGCCCCCGTGCACCGGGCCGATGTGTTTCTGATCGGGAAATCGCTCGCGCCCGACCGTACCATTCCCGTGCTGGCTCACCCCGACGAATTAAAGCCCGTTTTTATCCCCGGCGGGTACGTGTCGGCACAGATCGACGTGAAGACGCAGTCGGTCCCAACGCTGCCCGAAACGGCCGTCATTGGTTTTGGCGGCAAGTCGTACGTGTATGTGCTCGACCGGAAAGACGGGCAACCCACGGTGTATCAGTTTCGGCAGGTGGAAGTGCGCACGGGCGTCCGCGAAGCTGGGTACGTGGCCGTGTCATTGCCCGCTACGATTGATCCAGCCCGAACGCCGGTTGTGTTGGCGGGAGGCTATAGCTTACTCAGCAAACTGAACAATAGCGAAGAGGAGTAAACGGGTAGTACTACTTGGCAGTAGGTAAGCTTCATACGCGCGTTTGAGTTAGTCAAAGAGCACGTGACCAAACGGGTACATACGAATACACCGAATAATATATTTTCAAGACGAATGTCAACCTGAACCGTTTTTTCGGCTAGTAAAATGGTAGATTTAGGTGATTTTTAATGGACTACTCATAGGTTATGTTACTCATATTTGCTATGATTGCATACCTAATTTGAGCGCCTAATGAAATCATACGTAATTACTTATCATTACGGTCAGCAAACGCACCGCGCCTATGCCGCCTCGGTGGATGAGGCCAAGGCATACGCCGCCGAGCTGATCCAGCATAATCGGATTTTGCCCGAAGATGCCATGTCGATTGTCCAGTTGCCCGAGCAACGGGTCATTTACTACCGGCCCGACCATATCACGCTGCATAGTCTTTACGCGCAGACCTCGTTGGTGTATCGGTTCCTGGATCGCGCCAAATCGTTGATCGGCCGCACCCCGTCTGAAGCGTCGTTGCAGCAGGTAAGTGCCTAGGCCATAAGCCGATTGGCTGCCGTGGCCGATACGACTAAATCTGGTTACTGGTTCCCCCACTTTTTAAAACAAATACCCCATTGCATCAGTACATACAGGAGTACGTGCCTCAACGGAAACTGTTATGCTGAAGTTTGATAAATTATCACTGAATATACCGGATACCAATAAACCCCGCGTCGTTGTGATCGGCGGCGGTTTTGGGGGTATCAACTTAGTTAAAGGGCTGAAAAATAAGGGCTTCCAGATCGTGATGTTCGATAAGCAGAACTATCACGGCTTCTGGCCGCTGCTCTATCAGGTAGCCACGGCCGGCCTCGAACCCGACGCCATTGCCGAGCCGCTCCGTAAACTCTTCGACGAAGAGTACGACGACTTTCATTTTCGGCTCGTGCGCGTGACGGGCGTAGACCCAGCCGCCAAAACGGTCAAGACACTCATCGGCGAGCTGAAATACGATCACCTGGTGATTGCCACGGGCTCACGGTCCAATTTCTTCGGGAACGATACGATCAAGAACAATTCGTTTCCACTTAAGACCATCCCCGACGCGCTCAACCTGCGGAGTCAGCTGCTGCAATCCTTCGAGCAGGCGAGCATCATCAAAGATCCGGTGATGCGGCAGAGCCTGCTCAACTTCGTGATTGTAGGCGGTGGCCCAACGGGCGTCGAGCTGGCGGGCTCACTAGCCGAAATGCGGAAACACGTGCTGCCCAACGATTATCCGGGGCTGGATTTCAGCAAGATGAATATCTACCTCGTTGAAGGGCTCGATCGGGTGTTGCCCCCGATGTCGCCCGAATCGGCGGCCAAAACGCAGGGTTACCTCGATGAACTGGGCGTGGTCACGAAAGTGAAAACCCTGGTCGATTCGTATGATGGCGACACCGTTACGTTCAAAAATGGCGAAACCATCCCGACGCAGACGCTTATCTGGGCGGCGGGGGTAGCGGGCGCCACCATTGAAGGCCTACCCGCCGAATCGGTCGAGAAAGGCCGGTACCTGGTCGACGAGTACAACCGCGTTAAAGGCGTCGAGGGGGTATATGCGGTGGGCGACGTGGCACTGATGAAAACCGAGAAATGGCCCAACGGGCACCCCGGTGTGGCGCAACCGGCTATTCAGCAGGGCGAACACCTGGCCACCAACCTGACGTTGCTTCAGCGGGGCGGTCAGCTTCGTCCGTTCGACTATTTCGACAAAGGGTCGCTGGCTATTATCGGTCGTGTGCGGGCGGTAGCCGATCTGCCCAAAAAGCTGCACCTGAGTGGCTTCATTGCCTGGATGGCCTGGCTATTTGTGCACATCTGGTACCTCATCGGCTTCCGTAGCAAGCTGGTCGTGCTCAGCAACTGGCTCTATCGCCTATTTACCTACGACCGGGGTACGCGCCTGATCATCCGGCCGTTTGTTCGGAAGGCCGATAAGGAAGGGCAGGAGTTTGCCATCCGCAACAGCGGTGAAGTCGTTACCGATCAGCCCACGTTGTAAGGCGTGGGGCGCGGGGCTCGGAGCAGGGGTGAAACTTTACCCTATGCCCCGCGCTTTACTGCTTCTTCATAAGTTCGGCCAACGTACCCCGGATGGTGGTGACGAACTGGCTATTCTTGAACATAGGATCGTTGTTCTTATCGAGAATTTTGCAGCTAAACGCAATCTCAACGGGCGTATCCTTCTTGTCGAACAACATCTTGGGCAACAACCCCAGCGTTTGGCCGGGCTTCACCGTCACGGGCAACACAAAGGGCGTGGTGCCCTGCGCTTTGATCAGGATGGGTTCAGCCTGCACGCCCTGCGCAATCTCCTTCCCGTTGATCGTAACGGTGTAGCGGGCATCGGTGATGTTATACGGAAACTTGTTCTTGTTGGTGCACGATATCGTTGCGGCCACGTCGGTTTTCTTCAGCCCGAATTTGCCCAGATCAATGTCTTTGACCTCAATCTTCGGGATGTAATAGGTCGGTCCTCGCAGCGACTGCGATACCGTGAAAGTCCGTTCGCCCGCGATGGGTACGTCGAGGTCGAAGGTAGTGCGCAGGCGGTAGTCCGTGCTGTCGACGCCCTGGGCTTCCAGCCGTTTCAATACGCGCGTCATCTTCGCCGCCAGCAGCTTGGCCGGTAACGCTATCAGCGTGCTATCCTGCGATTTTACCTCCACTACCTTATCGTAGCTGTCTTTCACGACCTCTTCATTGTCGATGAAAAAGCTGTAATCGACACGCCGTGCCTTGAAACCGACCGGCAGCGGATTGTCGATGAGCAGGTACATGTTCATCTGGATGGCGTCGTCGCTGATGTCGGTGAAATCAAAGCGACTCAGTTCGAGCCGGGGTTTGAGTGTGCCATCGTAGGCTCCATCCTCAGATCGGGCCTTTTGCTTGAGGTTGGTATAATAGATATAGCCGCCAATACCGAGCAGGAGCAAAATGCCCAGCGTAATCAATAAGCCTTTTTTCATAACGTTGTCTTCGAGCAATACTCGTTTTGTGTAAACAACGAAAGCCGGGAATAGTCCCGGCTTTCATGCAGTTAGTAAGGCAACGTACCTGGCTACTTGGCGTAGGCCACCGAGCGCATTTCGCGGATGACCGTGACCTTGATCTGGCCGGGGTACTGCATCTCTTTCTCGATCTTCTGCGAAATCTCGAACGACAGCGCACCCGCCCGGTCGTCGGTGACGCGCTCGGCATCGACCATCACGCGCAACTCGCGGCCCGCCTGAATGGCGTAGCACTTGGTTACGCCCTGGAAGTTGGTGGCGAGTTCCTCGAGTTCTTTCAGGCGTTTGATGTACGACTCCATCATCTCGCGGCGGGCGCCGGGGCGCGAACCCGAAATGGCGTCACAGACCTGTACGATGGGCGAAATCATGCTCGTCATCTCGATCTCGTCGTGGTGAGCACCAATGGCGTTGACGACCTCGGGGTTCTCCTTGTACTTTTTGGCCAGCTCCATACCCAGCAGGGCGTGGGGCAGTTCAGCTTCTTCAGGCCACACTTTACCAATGTCGTGCAGAAGACCGGCGCGTTTGGCAAGCTTGGCGTTGAGGCCCAACTCGGCGGCCATCGTGGCGCAGAGTTTGGCCACTTCGCGTGAGTGTTGCAACAGGTTCTGCCCGTAGCTCGACCGGAAGCGCATCCGACCGATCATCTTGATCAACTCGGGGTGCAGGCCGTGAATGCCCAGGTCGATTACCGTACGTTCGCCAATCTCCACAATCTCGTCTTCGATGTTCTTGCGGGTCTTGGCCACGATTTCCTCGATGCGGGCGGGGTGAATGCGCCCATCCTGCACGAGGCGGTGCAGCGAGAGCCGGGCCACTTCGCGCCGAACCGGATCGAAGCCCGAAATAATGATCGCTTCCGGCGTATCGTCGACGATGATTTCGACGCCCGTGGCAGCTTCCAGCGTGCGGATATTGCGCCCTTCCCGCCCGATTACCTTGCCTTTCACGTCGTCGGATTCGATGTTGAACACCGATACGCAGTTTTCGATGGCATGCTCGGTAGCGGTGCGCTGAATGGTCTCGATCACCACCTTCTTCGCCTCTTTGGTCGCCGTCAGCTTGGCTTCCTCGACGATGTTCTTGACGTACGACGATGCGCGCGTTTCAGCTTCGGCTTTCAGGGTTTCGACCAGTTGCTCGCGGGCCTGCTCGGCGGATAGCCCGGCAATTTTCTCCAGTTGAGACACCTGTTCGGCCAGCATTTTGTCGGCCTCAACCTGTCGGCGATCCACGTCGGCGGCGCGGCGGTTAAGGGCTTCGGTCTGCTGCGTCAGCGCACTTTTCTGTTGATTGATCTCGTTTTTGAGCTGATTCAGTTCGCCTTCGCGGTTACGCTGCTGATCGGCCTGTTGCATGAGCTGCTGCTCGCGTTGCTTTAGTTTGGCCTCGTTTTGCTGCAACAAACCCCGTTTCTGGTTGCTCTGCTCTTCAAATTCGGCTTTGAGCTTGAGGTATTTCTCTTTGGCTTCGAGCATCCGATCCTTCTTGATCGTCTCGGCCTGCAACTCGGCATTCTTGATGATGTCGGCGGCTTTGGCTTCAGCTTCCTGCTGTTTGCCGCTGAAGGTTTTGTGAAGCAGTTTCCGGCCCACAAAAACACCGATGCCCAGCGCAAGCAAATCGCTCAGGAACATCAGCAATATGTTAGTTGTCGTCATTTGTTCGTGTCGTTAGTGTTGAACATAGCAGCGTTGCGCCCTGTTGTTCCGACACGGTGCCTGTGAGGCGAAATAAGGCTACATCCCGGTCACGCCAGCGTGGAAATGACCAACTGATTTAGCTTGGCAACTTTGTCATAAACCCGATTCTGTAACTGCCGCGACTGTTCGTCTGACTTCAGACTGGTCACCAGACATTCGATGGCAATCAGGGCCATTACGTCCTGCGTATCGCGCATACCCCGGTTGCGATGCACCTCCACTCGGTCGCGGATGAGCCGCCAGGCTTCGCGCAGCATGGTTTCCTCTTCAGGTGGCGACTTGAAGGTGTAATCGCGGTCGGCGATTTTCAGGTGTATGGATAGCAGTTCTTCCATCAACTCGATCAATTACAGGGCACGTAATCCGATTCACCGCAAAAAGGTCTAGGAATGAATGGGTTAGTGAACCGGGGTACGTAGGGTACTGGTACTTTATGACAAGGTGCTCAGGTAAGCAATACAGCGATCCAGATCGCGTATGTACTCATCGAGCTTCTGCTTTACTTCTTCACGGGCAACCGTATCAGGTAGGTTGCTGCTTACAAGTTTACCAAAATCTTTCGACTTTGTAAGCGCGGGCGGCGTATCTGTCGCTTTTTTCGTTTGTTGTTTTAACTGATTTTGTTGGTCCCGAAGCAGCTCGTTGAGTCGGTTGTTTTCCGATTCCAGATGGGCAATACGTTGTTTCTGCTGAGCGACTAACTCAGTCAAATCGAAGATCTTGTGTTCAAAATCTTCCAGCAACACAAAGAGCCGTGATCCGGAAATCATCAGGGTAGCGGTTTCGGTTTACGAGGCGGGTGTTCTTGATTTAGTCATTATAGTAACCCACAGGGCTACCGATCGGATTGACAAAAAAACACCCGCCTTTGCACGGAAAACTTATTTTCTGATCGTTGCCCCCAACTCGCGTTCGAAGGCAGCCATCAGGCGTTGCATGGTTTTGTCGATGACGGCGTCGGTCAGAGTTTGGGTCGCGTCCTGCAAGGTGAAACTGACGGCGTAGGCTTTTTTGCCCGCGCCCAGGTTCGCGCCTTCATACACGTCAAACACGTTCAGCCCCGTCAGCAACTTGCGTTCGGTTTGCCGGGCCACCTGCTCAATCTGCGCAAACGATACCGACCGGTCGATCACGAGCGAGAGGTCACGGCGCACCTCGGGGAAGCGCGACACCTCCGCGTAGCTGGCCTTACCGCTATACCGCTTCGTGAGCAACGCCCAGTCGAAATCCGCATAATAAACAGGCACTTTGGCATCGGCCAATTTAGCCAATTTCGGGTTGAGTAACCCAAAGGTTACAACCGGCTTTTTACCTAACGTATAGGTCAAACCATATTGAAACAGCGTGGGGTCGGCCGGTTGCTGGTCCGTTGGCTTGATCCGCAGCGACGACAGCACACGGTTTACCGCCGCCGCCATGTCGTGAAAGGCGACGGCTTTACCCGGTTGCTGCCAGGTTTCGGCCGTTGTGTTGCCCGCCATGACCAGCGCGAGCCGGGGCGACTCGTGGTACTTGGTGGCACCGGTGCCGTTGTCGCCCGTGCTGACCGAGGAGCCGTAGACTTTGCCAAATTCAAACAGGCTGAGGTCGCGTTGACGTCGGTTGAGATTATACACCAGCGCATCGAGCATCGAGAACACCATCGACTGCCGCAGCACCGAAAGCTCTTCGCTCAACGGGTTCAGTAGGCGCACGTCGGCGAGGGGGAGTGTGGCCCGGATGGCCTCGTGGTAAGCGGGGCGGGTCATCGACAGCGACATGGCTTCGACAAAGCCGGTAGCCGCTAGTACGGTGCCGATGCGCGCCTGCAACTGATTCACGTCGACCTCGGGAAACTCCGACAGCGTATCGGCGGCCAGGCTGGCCGACAGGGGTACGTTGTCGAGACCATAAATCCGCAGGATCTCTTCCACCACGTCGGCCTCGCGGGTAACGTCGACCCGGTAGGGCGGCACCACCGCTACGAATCCCGACTCGGTCAGTTCGTCGGTCTGGATGTCGAGGCCGTACAGGATGTCGTGCATCCGCTGCCGGTCGATCTGAATCCCGATGAGCCGGTCGATGTTGCGGTACGTGACCGGCACGCGGAAATCGGCGATGGGGGTTGGGTACACATCGATCACGTCGGACGTAATCTGGCCACCCGCTACTTCCTGAATCAGCAGGGCCGCGAAGCGCAGGGCGAACGGCGGCATGTTGGGGTCGGTGCCACGCTCATACCGGAACGACGCGTCGGTTTTGAGCCCGTGTTGCTGCGCGGTTTTCCGAATCGACGCGGGCGAGAAATAGGCACACTCCAGAAAGATGCGCGTCGTCTCAGCCGATACGCCCGAAGTCTTTCCGCCAAATACGCCCCCAATACACATCGGCTCGGCGTCGCCATTGCAGATCATCAGATCGGTGGGCGTCAGCTTGCGATCAACGCCGTCGAGCGTCGTGAACGGCGTGCCGGCAGGCAGCGTTTTCACGACCACCTCGCCCGTGGTGATGGCGGCAGCATCAAACGCGTGCATGGGTTGCCCCAGCCCGTGGCAAACGAAATTGGTAACGTCGACAATGTTGTTGATGGGCGTCAGACCGATGCTCAACAGGCGTTTTTTCAGCCACTCGGGCGATTCGCCCACATGCAGGTTGCTCAGCGTCAGGCCCATGTAGCGGGGGCAGGCGGCGGTGTCTTCGACACGTACCTGGATGGTAAACTCGGTTGAGTCGACCTTGAAGGCGTCAATCGACGGCCACTTGACCGGCTTGCCCAGCAGAGCACGCAGGTCGCGGGCCACGCCGAGGTGCGAGGCCGCATCGGCGCGGTTGGGCGTGAGACCGATTTCGATGCGGTGGTCGGCTTCGAGCTGAAAGTACCGGGCGGCGGCTGTGCCGTTGGGTACGTCGGTGGTCAACACCATAATGCCGTCGTGCGACGTACCCAGCCCGATTTCGTCTTCGGCGCAAAGCATACCTTCCGAGGCTGCCCCCCGAATTTTGGCTCTCTTGATCTGAAAAGGCTCGCCGCTGCTGGGGTGCAGTGTGGCCCCTACGGTGGCCACCACCACGCGCTGGCCGGCGGCTACGTTGGGCGCGCCGCAAACGATGCTGAGGGGTGTTTCGCCGCCCACGTCGACGGTGGTCAGGCTTAGTTTATCGGCGTCGGGGTGGCGCTCGCAGGTCAATACGGTGCCAATAACCACGCCCGTCAGGCCACCCGGCACCGCCTCGATGGTGTCGATGCCGTCGACTTCCAGACCGGTACTGGTCAATAGCTTACCCAACTCGTCGGGCGTTTGGTCAACGTCAATGAACTGCGTAAGCCAGTTATACGAAATATTCATGTTTCAGGCAGGAAGGTCACGCATGGATACGGGCCGTGGGTACGTGCCTGTCGCCAATAGGCAAACAAGCGCCGACAAACGCCCCCAATGCATGCATGACCATCTAAAAAAAGCCCGACCGTTGCTAGTCGAGCCAACTAAGATGATCACAAAAATAAGCAAGCCCCTGCGTACTTTCGAGCAAGACCGGCTGGCTTATTGCGGATTATCAGCCGTTAACTGCAACAACACTACGGGCCGGTACGCGGACCCGCCAATCCATAACGTTGAGCTGGAGCCGTCGGCGAATGGGCAGAAACCCGCTGGAACGCCTGGTAATCGACGGCCTGTTGCGGGCGCTCAATCGTGGGCTACGTAGCGTTCACCGGCTTTTACGGCTACCGGCAACTTGTTTTCGGGCGGGGGCAGCGGGCAGGCGTAATCGGGATTGTAGGCGCAATAGGGATTGTAAGCCGTGTTGAAATCCAGCACCACCTGATTGTCGGCAACTGTGTTGGGCTCGATGTCGATGTAGCGGCCGCCGCCATAGGTGTCTTTGCCCGAGGTGCCATCCTGAAACAGTACTGTCAGGTTACCGTCGAACTTCAGCACCAGTAACCGGCACGATTGGCCACCAAGCGTGAAGTTGGCGTGGGCATATTTTTCGTACACTTCCTCTGAACCGTCGGTGAGGCGCACGACCAGCTTTTGCGTCTGCCCCGTCGGGAAAGGCTCCAGCCGGGCGAGCACCCGGAAACTGGCGTCGGGATCAAAATAGCTCAGCCCCTTAAACCCTCCCTTATCCTGAATGGGTGAGTCGGCACTAGTCCGCATGAAGTTGTCCTTCTTCTGCCGACTGGCCAGCACTTCGGCTCGATAAGCCGCCGGGTCGACAGCGTCCGTAGCGCCCGGTTGGTCGGGAAGCAGGAGCAGCCAGCCAACGCCCAGCAGAATGGGGAGTGCGATGATCCAGACAATAGGTTTTTTTAGCCAGGTGGTAATAGACATAGAAAAGATTGCACTGCTGCGTTACTCAGTCATTATTTTTTTAATCTGTATTTAATGATAGGCGAAAATACTGCATTTGCCCGTGTACTGCTGCGTATATTGGCCGACGGTTTGGTTCTTAGTCAGCATATATCCAAAATAATGGCGAAACTCGTCAATCTGGACACATTTACGTCAACATCAGGCAGTTTAACCGTATACAACAACATTCTACCAGGTGACATCAAACGTGTATTTTACATCTATGGGGCCGAAAATGCGACACGCGGCGGACATCGGCATCATCAGGCCTGGAACGCGCTGATTTGTGTGACGGGCAAGTGCTGTGTGTACACACACGACGGAGAGACGGAGCAGGACGTATGGCTGGATGAGCCAACAAAATGCCTGATTCTGGAGCCCGCCGACTGGCATGTGATGAACCAGTTTAGTGCCGACGCTGTGCTGCTGGTCTTATCCAACGAACCCTATCGGCTGGCCGATTACATCGACGATCCTTATCCGACTGGTCGCTATGCGTCTTCGCCTGTCTCGTCATGATTCCGTTTCTTGATCTGGCCCGGCTCAACGCCCCGCATCAGCACCGGATTCAGGCGGCCATGCAGCGCGTAGCCGAGTCGGGTTGGTATGTGTTGGGGCAGGAGGTGAAGGCTTTTGAAGCTGCCTTTGCCAGGTACGTGGGTGTGCGGCACTGCATTGGCGTCGCAAACGGGTTGGAGGCGCTTACACTCGTGTTGAAAGCGTGGGCGTTTGAGGCGGGCAGCGAGGTACTAGTACCATCCAATGCCTATATTGCTTCGGTGCTGGCCATCACGCACGCGGGCCTGACCCCGGTGCTGGTCGAGCCCGACCCGCAAACGTATACCCTCGACCCGGCGCGGTTGGGGGCGGCACTAACCAGCCGAACGAGGGCGATTCTGCCCGTGCATCTGTATGGTCGCTGTACCGATATGGCGCCGCTGCTGGCTTTCGCCGCAACCCACAAGTTGCGCGTACTGGAAGATGCGGCGCAGGCTCATGGGGCTACGTACCGGGGCAGGCAGGCGGGGAGTCTGGGGCACGCGGCGGGGTTTAGTTTTTACCCGACCAAGAACCTGGGTGCCTTAGGCGACGCCGGCGCGATTACCACCGACGACGATGCGCTGGCCGAGCAGTTGCGGATGTGGCGTAACTACGGGTCGGCGCAAAAGTATGTCAACGACGTACCTGGCCACAACAGCCGGTTGGATGAGCTTCAGGCGGCGATT